>NZ_JBFPKG010000005.1:0-274022 GCF_040948665.1 Paraburkholderia sp. BR14320 | reverse complement strand
TGACTGCGATGCGCGGCGTGCCGGCGCCCGCGCTGACGGCCGGCACGCCGCGCATCGCAGTCACGATCGGTGCGCAACCGCCCGTCGTCGTGCGGATGGGGCCGGCCGCCTCGCTGACGGCGCTCGCCGATGTGCTGCAAAGCGCGCTTCAGGCCGCGAGCCCCCTCGTCGAATATAAGCAGGCGCAAGTCGGCGTGAGCGGCACGCAGCTGTTGGTGATTCCGGGCTCGCCTGGCCTCGTCAGGTTCGATGCGGTGTCGGGCGACGTCACCACGGTCGTCGAGCTGCAACTCCACGCGCGCTTCGCGGTGCGCGTGCGCGTGAACGACGCCGAAAGCTTCGACGATGCCTCCGTGGAGCTGCCGCAATGAAGCCCGAACCTTCCTTCGACGACTGGCGGCTCGACAATGCGCAGTGGCTGCGCCTCGCGTTGCGCCTCTTGCGCGCGCGGCTGCATCGACATGCGCGCCGTTGCGCGTGCGATGCGGGGCGCGCGGCCGACTGGCTGCTCGCCGCCGACGATGCCGAGTTCGACGCGCGCGCCGCCATCGAACCGGACTGCGCACTGGCTGCGCTCGAAGCGGAGCTCGCCGCATATACCGCGCACATGCGCGAGCACGGCGCACGAGCGCCCGCGCTACCCATGCTCGCGGATCTGGCGAGCCTGGACACGCTGGAAAGCGACCTGTTGCTGATGGCCGCCGCTCCGGCCCTGGACGGTGCATTCGAGCTGGCCTACGCGGGCGTGCACGGCGATGCGCACCTGACGTGCGCGACGCTGCATCTAGCGCTCGCACTGCATGTCGATGAACCCGATGCGCGCCTCATCGCCGCCGACTGCCTGATGCCCAATCGGCCATTGCGCGCTCTGCGCCTTCTGGAAGTCGACGACCGCGAGGGGCCGCTGCTCACGCGGCGCCTCACGGTCGATGAGCGTGTGAGCGACTTTCTGCGCGGTGTGAATCACCTCGACGCGCGCCTTTGCCCACTGCTCGCGCCGCTGCCCGCGACGCCCGAGAGCGTGGCGGCGCGCGCGGCAGGCGAGCAGGCCGCGCGCGCAGTGCTCGCCGACGCCGACCGTTGGGCGACGCTCAATCTGATCGGCCAGCTCGAACGCGGCGCCGCCGATGCCGCAGCGGCCGCGTGTGCGGCGCTGGGACTGCGGCCGTTGCTGCTGGACCTCGAGCGCTACGCGAGCCTGAGCGCCGCCGAGCGCGCGACGATGACCACGCTGATGAGCCGCGAGGCGGTGCTCGTGCAGCTCGCCGTCGTGGTCGACGGCGCGCGCGCCGCCGGTCACGGCGAGTGGAGCGCGGCCATCGACGAGCTGATCGCCTCGCTGGCCGGGACACTCTTCGTCGTCAGCGGGGAACGCTGGCAGGGCAGTCGCGAGCTCCTCACGCAGCGCATTCCCGCTCCGACGCGCGACGA
Source organism: Paraburkholderia sp. BR14320 (assembly GCF_040948665.1). NCBI lineage: Bacteria > Pseudomonadati > Pseudomonadota > Betaproteobacteria > Burkholderiales > Burkholderiaceae > Paraburkholderia > Paraburkholderia sp. BR14320. The sequence continues at coordinate 272,591 of NZ_JBFPKG010000005.1, read as the reverse complement.
GCAGCGCAGCCTGTGGCGCTCGGCGCTCAACGGCCACGGCGAGGCGATGCAGGACACGGTCGAGCGCATCGTGCAGCAGTTCGATTTCGGCGGCGCCGCCATCGAGCAGATCGCGGCGCGCACCGCGGCGGCTCACGGCGACCCGTCCGGCGACGCCCTCACCGGCGACGCGCTCTGGCAGGCCTGCCGCGAGCACTGCGGCGCGGCGCTCGACGAATACGCGCGCCGCCTCCAGCCCTGCTACGGCTGGGACGACATCGTCGTGAGCGACGCGGTGCGCGCGCAGCTGCGCGAACTCGCCTCGCAGGTGGAAGCGCGCGCGCGCGTCTACGAGCACTGGGGCTTCGGTGCGCAACTCGCGCGCGGGCGCGGCATCACCGCGCTGTTCGCGGGTCAGAGCGGCACCGGCAAGACCATGGCGGCGGAAATCCTGGCCGCCCATCTGCGGCTGGATCTGTACCGGATCGATCTGGCGGGCATCGTCAGCAAGTACATCGGCGAGACGGAGAAGAACCTGCGTCGAGTGTTCGACGCCGCCGAGCGCACCGGCGCGATTCTCTTCTTCGACGAAGCCGACGCGCTCTTCGGCTCCCGCACCGACGTGCGCGACAGCCACGACCGCTACGCGAATCTCGAAATCAATTACCTGCTGCAGCGCATGGAGGATTACGCGGGACTCGCAATTCTCGCGACCAACCGGCGCAGCGCGCTCGATCCGGCGTTTTTGCGGCGGCTGCGCTTCGTCATCGATTTTCCGTTTCCGAACGCCGATGAACGCCGCCACATCTGGCAGCGCGTGTTTCCGCCGCAGGCGCCCGTCGACGGCCTCGAACTCGCGTTCTTGTCGCGGCTCGATCTGAGCGGCGGCAATATCCGCTCTATCGCACTGAACGCGGCGTTCCTGGCGGCATCCGCCGGGCATCCGATCGACATGCCGAGCATCATGCGCGCAGCCGCGCGGGAGTACGCGAAGCTCTCGAAGCCGGCCGGCGGCGCGGAGTTCGGCGTCTGGCTCGACGCGGCGCAGGGCGGAGCCAGGCGATGAAGCCTGCGCATCTCACACTCACCATCGACCGCGTGATCGTCGCGGCGAACGCGGCGACACCGGATGTGGGCGTGCTCGACGCGCTGATCCAGGCCGAAGTGCGCGCCGCGCTCAGCGACGCCTCGCTCCCGGCGTGCCGCACCGTGAAGGCGCAGGTCAGCGTGACTGCGGCCGCGCTCGATTCGATGGCGTCGATCGCGCGGGCAATCGGGATGGGCGTCGCGCAGGCCGTGAGCAGGGGACGCGCCCATGGGTGAGATGACCCGAGCCGCCGTGCGGCGCAGCAACCTCGCGACGCAGGCGCGGCGAACGCCCGAGCCTGCGGCGCGCGGCGCACGCGACCACGATGGCCACGAAAGCCACGACGCCCGCGCGAGCCTGCACCTGGTCGGCGGACACGCCCTGCAGCCGAGCCTGATGCTTGGTGCTGCCAACGATCCGTTCGAGCAGGAAGCAGAGCAGACCGCCGAAACGGTGACGTCGACGGGCGCGCCGCCTGCCATCGCGGCAGGCGGCATCGCCGCGCGGCTGATGCGCTTCGTGCGCCGCGCGCTCGGCAAGAACGAGCCGCCTACCCACAAGGACGATGACGATCGCCCCAAGCACGTGCAGAAGGAAGCGGCGGAAGCTGCGTCCGGGCCGGTGCCGGCTGGCGTGGAAGCGCGTATCGACGCGATGACCGCAGCGGGCGGCGCGCCGCTGCCCGACGGGCTGCGCGCGGTGTTCGAGCCGCGCTTCGGCTTCGATTTCACCGACGTTCGCGTGCACACGAGCCACGAAGCCGCGGATGCTTCGCGCAAGCTCGGCGCGCGCGCATTCACGGTGGGCGATCACGAGTTCTTCGGCGCGGGCGAATTTCAGCCGTCGAGCCGCGGGGGGCAGAAGCTCCTTGCGCATGAACTCACGCACACGATCCAGCAGAAACCCGCCGCGGCCCGCGCCGCGCGCACCTCGCCGGTACGGGCGACGGGCAACTCGGGCGCGGCGACCGGGAGCGTTTCGGTGCGAGCCGCGCCCAAACGCGTGCAGCGGCTTTTCGAAGGCGTTGCCGCGACCGTGCGCGAGAAGGTGCGCGACTTCATCACGCAGGACTTTCCGCCGTGGGAACTGATCACGCTCATCATCGGCTGGGATCCGTTGCAGGATCACGCGGTGAAAGGATCGACCCGGGACTGGATCCACGCCGCGATGAAGCTCGCGCCCGATGGCGAGGCGCTGTTCGCGCGTCTCGACGGCGAAGGCAAGATCGAGGCGATCGCCAAGTGGTGGGACTCGGAAGTCTCGAAGCTGAACCTCACCTTCGACGGTCTGGTGGCCCTTCTGAAGCAGGCGTGGGACGCGGTCAGCGTGACCGATCTGGCGAGCCCGCGCGCCGCGTGGAACCAGAAGGTCAAGCCGATTCTCCAGCCGACCATCACGCGCGTCTGGGACTTCGTCAAGGCCGTGGGCTCGAAGGTGTACGAGATCGTGAAGAGCCTCGTGCTGGATTCGATCTCGGCCTGGGCGCAGCAGCAGAAGGGCTACACGCTGCTCACCTTCGTGCTCGGTCGCGATCCCGTCACCGGCGAGCCGGTCAAGCGCACGGCCAAGGGCCTGATCTACGCGGTGCTCGATCTCGTGGACGGCGGCGACAAAATCAAGGAGAACCTGGAGAAATCGAAGACCATCGAAAAGGCGTCGGCGTGGTTCAGCGAGGAGGTGAAGAAGCTCGATCTCACCTGGGACGGCATCAAGGCGCTGTTTTCGAAGGCGTGGGACGCGTTCAAGGTAGCGGACCTGTTGCAGCCGAAAGTGCTGTTCGAAAAGATGGCCGAAATTTTCGGTCCGCCGCTAGGCCGCCTGCTCGACTTTCTGATCGCGGTGGGCAAGAAGGTACTGGAGCTGATCTTCGAGGGCGCGATGTTGCTCGCGGGCCCCATTGGCCTGCAGATCGCGGGCATTTTCCGCAAGATCGGCGACACCTTCAATCTGATCGTCGCAGACCCGGTCGCGTTCGTCGGGCATCTCGTCGATGCGGTCAAGAAAGGCATCGAGCAGTTCGGCAAGAACATCTGGGAGCACCTGAAGACGGGGTTGATCGAATGGCTCGTCGGCACGCTCGAAGGCGCGGGGCTCGTGCTGCCGAAGGTCTGGGACCTGCACGGCATTCTCGATCTGGTGCTGCAGATTCTCGGCATCACCTACGCGAAGATTCGCGAAAAGCTCGTGAAGGTGCTCGGCGAGAAAACCGTGTCGATGCTCGAGAAGGCGTTCATCTTTCTCAAGACGCTCGTGACCGAGGGACCGGCGGCGGCGTGGAAGCAGATCGTCGAGGCGATCGGCTCGCTGTGGGACATGGTGATCGGCGGCATCAAGGACTGGGCCGTCACGAAGATCGTCACCGCCGCGATCACCAAGCTCGCGACCATGTTCAATCCGGCGGGCGCGGTGATTCAGGCGATCATCGCGACCTATAACACGGTGGCGTTCTTCATCGAACGCATCAAGCAGATTCTCGCGTTCGTGGAGTCCGTGGTGGACTCCATCTCGAACATCGCACACGGCAAGATCGCGCAGGCGGCCAATTACGTCGAACGCGCGATGGCGCGCACGATTCCCGTGATCCTCGGCTTTCTCGCGCGGCTCATCGGGCTGGGCGATGTCAGCGAGGCGATCAAGAAGGTCATCACCGGGATTCAGCAGAAGGTCGACAAGGGTATCGACGGGGTCATCAAGTGGGTGGTGGAGAAGGCGAAGTCGATCGTCGGGAAAGGGGAGGAAAAAGGCGAGGAAAAGGGCGACGAGAACCACGACGAGAAGTGGAAGGCGGGGGTGGCGGGTGTGACGGCGGAATTTGAACAGATGAAAGGCAGCGGCGTCGGGCCCGAGGAACTCGAAAAGGCGCTGCCGGCCTGGAAGACGAAATTCGGCTTCAAGTCGCTCGACATCGTGGACCTGGAAGACGGCTGGGACATCCACGGTGAAATGAGTCCCAAAGGTTCCGTGGTCAGCACCTCGATCAAGCAGATCAATTTCGAGCACCAGTCCACTTCGTCGGGACAGGCGCGGTCCGTGCACGCAGTGCCGGTTCATCGCACCGATTACTCCGCGCCTGGCGAGGATCCGGTGGGCTGGGAGCGGCTGGACCACAACTACTGGATCCGGGGACACCTGCTGCACGGCCGTTCAGGTGGCCCGGGCGTGAACTGGAACATGACGCCCATTCCCAAAAGCGTGAACTCTGCTATGTGGTCCGATCACGAGAAAGATTTGTTCGCGCTCGTCGGCAGGAAGCCGCGGCCTCAAGTGTGGTTTCAGGCGGATGTCACGTATTGGGGAAGCCCGGGTCCCGAGAAAATTCGCAATCCCGAACACTTCGCCAAGACCATCAAGGTCAACTATGGCCTTGCGAAACAAGGAAAGTCCGCCTTCATCGACGGCAAGGTTGAAAAATCCGAGAGCTACGACGTGCGTCTGCCGTCCAAGTCGAACGGCGACCTTATCGGACCGAAGTTTTGAGATGACCACGCCATGACCACCATCTCCCCCATCCGCCCCAACCTCCTCAAAGGCGCGCTCGCCGTCTACCCGACTCACACGCCGGGTTCGCGCCCGAGCGCCGTGATCGCGTTCCAGTTCAATCCGGAGGCGATGAAGCGCACGCTCGTGCATCGCGCCGCGCCGCCGCCGCAGACTGGCAACACCGGCGCCGCGAAGGAAGACGTGCTGCGCGTGGCCGGGCCGCCCGTCGAGACGATCAGCATGACGGTGGACATGCACGCGAGCGATCAACTCGAAGACCCGTCCACCTATCCCGCCGTCGCGCTCAACGGCCTGCATCCCGCGCTCGCCACGCTCGAACTGTTGATGTATCCGCCAACGCTCAGTGCATCGGTTATCACGCAGCAGGCCGCCGCCGGGCAGGTGCAGGTGAGCCCCGCCGACCTGCCGCTGGTGCTGCTCGTATGGGGCAAGCAGCGCGTCGTGCCGGTCAAGCTCACGTCGTTTTCCGTGTCGGAAGACGCCTTCGACACGCACCTCAATCCGATCGCCGCCAAGGTCGAACTGGCCATGCAGGTGCTGACCTACATGGAGTTCACCGACTCGAGCATCGGCCGCGATGCGTTCATCGCCTATCAGAAGGCGAAGGAGAGTCTCGCGCAGATCAACCGCACGTCCGGCACGCTCGGCGACGCCGCCATGCTCGCACTGCTTCCACGCTAGGAGCCATCATGTTCTTCAAGGGCAGCCGCTACGAGAAAGTCCCCGAGGCCGTGTACGTCGATGCGTCCGGCCGCGCGATCCGCTACAAGACGACGCGTTTCATCACTAATCCGGTCGCGCTCGCCGGGCATCGCGTCGTGCAGGGCGAACGGCTCGATCACATCGCCTGGCAGCATTTCCGCGACGCCGAGCGCTTCTGGCGCATCTGCGACGCCAATCGCGCGCTCTGGCCCGACGACCTGCTCGAAGTGGCCGCCGTGCTGCGCATTCCAGCTTCGGAAGACTGACCGGAGCGCCGCGCCATGGCCACGCAGATCAGCTTCGCGCTCGGCATCGCTGGCAGTCCCGCGCCGACCACCGTGCTCAATGCGATCAAGCGCATCGAGATGGAAGACCACGCGCAGATGGCCGACATGATGCGCCTGCGCCTCTCCGTCGCGGTGAAGGAGGATGGCAGCGGCTGGACGCTGATCGACGACACGCTGTTCACCCGGCTCGCGCATCTTACGCTCAGCGTGACCGTGGGCACGGGGCGCGCCACGCCGCTCATCAGCGCGTATGTGATCGATGTCGACACGAAGTTTGCCAATGAGCCCGGCGGCTCCGAGCTCATCGTGACCGCGATGGACCCGACCGTGCTCATGTATCTCGACGAGCGGGTCAAGTCGTGGCCCAACATGAAGGATTCGGATGTCGCGAACGCGATTTTCCGCGACGCGCATTACGGCTTCACACCGATCGTCGACGACACCGGCTGGTCGCGCCACGAGGACGACGTCACGCTGATGCAGCGCGGCACTGACATCCAGTTCCTGCAACAGCTCGCCGCGCGCAACGGCTATGAATGCTTCGTCGAGCTTACCGACAGCGGCGAGGTCGAGGGGCACTTTCATCCACCGCGCCACGACGGTCAGCCGCAGGGCACGCTCACGATCAACACCGGCTCGGCCACCAACGTCAACCGCTTCCGCGCAAAGTTCGACATGCTCGGCCCTACGACCGCGCGCGCCGCCACGCTCGATCCAGACGACGCCACCACGCAGAGCGGCCGCGCCGATAACGCCACCCAGTCCGACGGCATGGGCGACCAGCCCGCCGTGCCCGCGGATCGTCCTCGCACGGTGCTGCTGTCGCAGCTCGGCATGGCGCAGGCGGGCGAAGTGCAGCGCTATGCGCAGGCGGTGGTGGACCGTTCGAGCTGGTCGATCGTCGCCGATGGCGAGCTCAACACGGTCGCCTACGGCGGCGTGCTGAAGGCCAAGCAGAGCGTGATGGTGCGCGGCGTGGGCAAGCAGTTCAGCGGACGCTATTACGTCGAGCGCGTGCTGCACACCATCGACAGCGACGGCGGCTACACCCAGCGCTTCACGCTGAGGCGCAACGCGACGGGACTCACGGGGCAGGAAAACTTCAGGAGCGACGACGCGCTGGCGTGACGCGTAACGAGCAACGCGTCGCGCGCCTGAGCGCATCACGGAGACAACATCATGAGCACGAAGCATGACCACAACCGCCACTACGGCAAGTATCGCGGCACCGTGACCGATAATCAGGACACGAAAAAGCAGGGGCGCATCAAGGCGCTCGTACCGGAAATCCTGGGCGATGTGGAAACCGGCTGGGCGCTGCCCTGCGCGACATACGCGGGCAACAAGAGCGGCGCGTACACCGTGCCACCGAAGGACGCCGGCGTGTGGATCGAATTCGAAGCGGGCGACGTGTCGCGGCCGGTGTGGGTCGGCTGCTGGTGGAAGAGCGGCGAGCTGCCCACGCGCCGGGGCGGCGGCGACGTGACGCCCGAGAACCGCGTGCTGCGCAGCGAGGAAGGCCTGATGCTCGCGCTGCACGACGACGACCGCACCATCAGCGTGTCCGACGCCGACGGCGACAACATGGTCCATCTGGAAATCTCGCAGGGCAAGGTGACCATCAAGGGCGCGTCGCGCATCGTCGTGGAGGCGCCGGACATCGAACTGGTCGCAGATGCAACGCATCCGGGCGTGTTCGGCGACCGGCTCTCGGCGTCGTTCAACAAGCTGGTCGCCATGTTCAATTCGCACTGCCATCCGGTGCCGCCCGCGCCGGTCAACCCCGTCACGAGCGCGCCGCCCGTTGCACCCGCCGATCCGCTGCCGCCCGATGCGCTATCGAGCCGCGTGAAGATCGGCTGAGCCGGGAGCCGCCATGACGATTTCATCGAATGTCTCGCGCAACAACTACTTCGATCACCCATATCGCCTCGACGGGCGTGGCCGCACCGCCGAAACGGACGAAGACGATCACATCCGCGACCTGATTCATCAGGTGCTCTTCACGAGCCCGGGCGAACGCGTGAACCGCCCGGACTTCGGCTGCGGCGTCGCGCAACTGGTGTTCATGCCGAACTCCGAGGCGCTCGCCGCCGCAACGCAGTTTCTCGTGCAGGGCGCGCTCACGCGCTGGCTGGACGCTGTCATCGCCGTGCAGAAAGTCGATGTGCTCGCCAGCGACAGCACGCTCGCCGTGACGGTCTCGTTCACCAAGCGCAGCACCGGCGAGCAGCTCGACATGAACTTCAGCTCGCCCTGGTCGGTGTGAGGCAAAGCCATGAGCAACAGCGCCTCGCAGATCCTCGCCGTGCTCGGCCCGAACTGCCGCGACGACACGCGGCGGCAGTTGTTGCGCGCGCAGGGGGCGCTCAACGGCATCGATTTCGTCGAGTTCGACGGCACGGGCGGCGTATTTGTTCTGCATGTGCATTTCCTGCTGCCGCTGCCCGCCGGCGCCTACGGCCTGCCCGCCGATTCATCGCCGCTCCTAGTGCATGGCGGCACGCGCATCACCGGCATCCGCGTGCTGGGCGCGGCGCCCAACGCGGCCGACCCGCTGGTGCTCGACGTGAGCGTCGATCAGCAAGGTGACTACGCGCCGTACCTGCTGTCCATCGGCTGGACGCGCGACCAGTACGGCCGCCAGCGCTTCGCCTTTCCAGGCATCGACCGGCTGTTCTCCGTCGCGCCGGTGAACTTCCGCCCTGGCTGCCTCGTCGACTTCGACTGCGCGCCGTCGCATGTCTGCTCCAGGGAGCCGCTCGACGAACCGTTGATTGACTATCTCGCACGCGACTACGCGAGCCTGCGCCAGTTGCTGTTCGATTACGTGGCGCAGCACAATCCGCGCTGGCTCGAGCGCAGTCCGGCCGATATCGGCACCGTGCTGCTGGAACTGCTCGCCTACGCGGGCGATGAACTCAGCTACTTCCAGGACGCCGTCGCCAACGAAGCGTATCTCGACACCGCGCGTCAGCGCATCTCCGTCAAGCGCCACGCGAAGCTGATCGACTACACGATGCACGACGGCCGCAACGCGTGGACCTTCGTCCACTTCCGGGCGAACGGCATCGTCACGCTGCATCCCGGCATGCAACTGTTGACGAAGATCGGCGTGCCGATGCGCTTCGACCGCGATCCCGCCCTGCCCGCACCCGCGCAGCCGCTCCTGCCGCCGGGCGCGGTGCTGCACGAGATCACCGATCTCGATTACAGCACCGACCCCGCGCTCGCCCCGGTGCGCGTGTTCGAGATTGCGGCGAGCCAGCAGATTGATCCGCTCAACAACGAACTGCGCATCCACGCGTGGGGCAATGACGAATGCTGCCTGGCGCGCGGCGCGACCTCGGCCCACGTGTTCGCGGTCGATGCCAATGACCGCGCCGTGCCCGCGCCGCTCAAGGCGGACGATTATCTGCTCTTGGAGGAAGTGCGCGGCCCCGTGACCGGCGCGCAAGCCGACGCCGATCCGGCGCACCGGCAAGTGGTGCGCATCGTATCCGTCGATGCATCGGCGCGCGACGGCCTGTTCCTCGCCGCGCTCGCTCCCGTGACGCACGCGCTCCAGCCGGTGACCGTGCCGGTGCCGGCCGCCGACACGTTGCCGCTCACCGAAGTGATCTGGCGCGACGAGGATGCGCTCACGTTCCCGCTGTGCCTGACGGCACGGCTGCCCGACGGCACATTCGCGGAAGATATCTCTCTCGCTCGCGGCAACATCGTGCTCGCGGATCATGGTCGCAGCGTGCGCGAGAGCTTCACCTTCAGGCCGCCGCTCTCGGGCGACGCCGGCTTCCGGGTGCGCCTGAGCGAAGGGCCGCTCACGCAGCAATGCCAGCCGGCGCCGGCGGCCGGCACGTTCCCGCCGCAGCAGGAGCGCACCGAACTCGACCTCGACGTGCAGGGCGCGCGGCCGGCCGTGGCGCTGCAGGCGAGCGGCGGCGGCGCGCCGGCCGTGCAGTGGTCGCCGGCGCCCGATCTTCTGTCGAGCCACGAGTTCAGCCGGAACTTCGTCGCGGATGTCGATAACGAAGGGCGCGCGGTGCTGCGTTTCGGCGATGGCGAATACGGCAGCGAGCTCACCGATGTCGACACGATCGACGTGTGGTATCGCATCGGCAATGGCCGCGACGGCAATATCGGCGGCGACGCGCTGAGCCATATCGTCGTGCTGAAGGCGGACGCGGCGCTCGAACCCGCGATTGCCGGTCTGCGTAATCCGGTGCCCGCGCAGGCCGGCACCGACCCCGAGCAGATCGAGCACGTGCGTCAGCACGCGAGCGCGGCGTTCCGCGCCACGCAACTGCGCGCCGTGACCGAGGCGGACTATCGCGACGCCGCGCTCGGGCTGAAGGGTGTCGCGGGCGCGGTGGCGAGCTTTCGCTGGACGGGAAGCTGGTACACGGTGTTCGTCGGCATCGATCCGGTAGACCAGGACGAAGTGAGCACCGATGCGCGCGGCATCACGCGGCTCTCGGACGAGTTCCGGCAGAAGATCGAAACCGGGCTGGAGCGCTATCGGCTCGCGGGTTACGACCTCGAAATCCGCTCGGCGCGCTATGTGCCGCTCGACATCGAAATCCACCTCTGCGTGAAGCCGGGCTACTTCGCGGCGGATGTCGCGCACGCCGTGGCGCAGGCGCTGTCCGCCGGGATTGGCCGCGACGGCGCGCCGGCCTTCTTCAACGCGGCGAACTTCAGCTTCGGCCAACCCGTGTGGCTGAGCCGCATCTATGCGGCAGTCGACGATGTCGATGGCGTGGATTCCGCCGCCGTCACGGTGTTCCGGCGACACGGCGCGCTGCCCGCCGGCGAGCTGGAAAACGGCGTGATCGAAATGGGCGCGTGGGAGATCGCGCGGCTCGACAACGACCCGAGCAACATGGAAAACGGCACGCTCACCTTGACGGCCGGAGGCGGATCGTGAACCCGGGCGCCGGCGACTGCGGATGCTGCGCCGCCCCGGCGCCGGCCGCGCCCGCGCCGATCGCGAACCGGCCGGGCCTCGCGGCCATCGCCTACCGGATCGGCACCTTCGCGACCTTCCGCGAAGCGCTAATCGAGAGTCTGTCGCATACGCCGGAACTCACCGCGCTGCGCACGCGCGTGAGCGACGACTACACGATCACCGTGATCGAGCTCTGGTCGGTCGTGGCCGACGTGCTGACCTTTTATCAGGAACGCACCGCGAACGAGGCTTTCCTGCGCACCGCCACCCAGCGCGACTCGTTGCTACGCCTCGTGCGCCTGATCGGCTACGAGCTCGGGCCGGCGGTGGCCGCGACCGCGCAGCTCGCCTTCACGCTCGAAGCCGCCGCGCAGGCGTTGATCCCGGCGGGCACGCGCGTGCAGAGCGTGCCGGGCGAAGGCGAAAAACCGCAGATCTACGAGACGCTCGCCGCGCTGAACGGCGACGGCCGCCTGAACCGGCTGCGCATATTCGGGCGTCCGGTCGCCGTTCAGCCGCTCGCGGCGGGACAAGGCGCGGCCGTCGTCGCGCCCGATCCGGACGCGCTTGCCAACGCGGCGAAGCTCGCGCAAGGCGACCGCGTGATGCTGTATTCGAGCAGCGCCTTCGAAGTGCTCACCGTGCGCGACGTGAGCGCGCAGGACGGCATGCTAACCGTGTCGTGGAGCGCGCCGATCCATGGTTCGTCGTTCACCCAGGCGGCCGACGCGAGCAGCGCGACGTGCCGCGCGTACCGGCTGGGACGCGCGTTCCGGCTGTTCGGCGTCGATGCGCCGGCCTCGGTGGGCATCCCGGTGACGAGCGGCGCGAGCCTCGCGCTCAAGGCCGCGCCGACCGATTTCACGCGCAAGGGCGACGGCAGCGACGACTCGCACCTCACGCTCGACGGCCGCTACGAAGGCCTCCAGCCTGGCGCGACCGTGCTCGCGGTCGCCACCCTTGCCGGCGGCGTCCACGCGATTCCGTTCATCGTGACCGAGGTGAAGCAGCGCAAGGCCGAGCGCACGGCGACACCGGACGGCGGCGTCACCAACGTGACCGTCCAGAGCGCCGCCGCGACGACGCTGACAGTCAGTCCGCTCGGACCCGGGACGCTCGCGGATCTGACGCCGTCGGCGGGCGACGACGATGTCCACAACTTCGTCATCTACGAGCTGACCGGCGATGCGCTGCGCTTCTGGCCCTACGCATTTCCGTCGACTGCCGGTTCGCCCGACGTGTACCTGCCGGGCCGGCGCTCGGGCTGGAGCACGGTCGAGATCGGCCGCACGCTCGAGCGGGGGGCATACAAGCCGGGGGGCGACGTCGCGGCGGCGGACTTTCAGAGCGGCCGCGCCGTGCTCCTCACCGACGCCGCCGCGAGCGAGGTGATCAGCGCGCGCGTGGCGGGCGCGGCGCTTGCCGGTTCCGACGTGAGCTTCGCCCCGGGCGCGACCGATACCGCCACCATTCGCCTGCTCGGCCTCGACGCTGATCAGGCCGGACCCGTGACAGTTGCGCTGTCGGGGGCGCTGGGGACGAGCGTGAGCCTGTCGGGCGCGCGCGAGCTCAGCGTGCGCATCGGCGCGCTGCCGCCGCAGCGCATCGCGTTCGACGCCGCGAGTTCCGGCACGCTCACGCTCGCTCAGGCAGCCGCGGCGCTCCGGAAAGCGCTCAACGCCGCGCTGCCCGGCGCGCCGGGTTTCGCGCGCGCGCAGACCTGGGTGTTCGACGACGCCATCGCCGTGGCGGCGGGCGTACCGGAAGACGCCATCGCCTTCGCGCCCACGCCCGGCGATGCGCTCACCGTCGCCGCGCTCGGACTCGACGCCACGCAGGTGCGGTATCTCGACGGCGCGCTCTCGGGCGTTTTGCAGACCACGCAGCCGGCGAGCGGCCACATCCGCGTAACGCTCGGCATCGACGCGTCCCGGGAATACGGTGTGATGGTCAATTTGCCGGCTGGCGCGGCAAAGGCGGCGAGCGCTCTCGAGACGTCGCTCGGCGTCGTGCATGCGCGCGCGAGCGCCGATGGCGAGCGCATGCTAGTGCTGCCGAAAGCGCGCCCGGTCGAGCCGCTGGCGTTCGTGCGCATCTCCGTGTCGCCGGTGAACGGCGGCCCTTCGGGCGCGGCGCTCGACGCCGCCAGCGCCACGCTGCTCGGCAACGTCGCGCCCGCGAGCCAAGGCGAAACCGTGCGCGCCGAGATTCTCGGCGACGGTGACGCGTCGCAGGCCTGGCAGCCTTTCACGCTGCGCAAGAAGCCACTCACCTTCGTGCCCGCCGCGACGCCGGGCGGCCTTGCATCGACCTTGAGCGTGCTCGTCAATGGCGAGCAATGGGCCGAGACGCCGACGTTCTACGGCGCCGGGCCGCGCGACCGGGTGTACGTGACCCGGCGCGCCGACGACGGTACGGTCACCGTGCGCTTCGGCGACGGCGAGAGCGGCGCGCGCGCACCGAGCGGCCGCCAGAACGTCGTCGCGACGTATCGCTTTGGCGCGGGCCTCGCGGGCCGCGTGGGCGCGGGCAAGCTCTCGACGCTGCTCGACCGTCCGACCGGCGTGAAGGGGGTTACCAACCTGCTGCCCGCCGACGGCGGCGCGGACCCGCAGGGCCTCGACAGCGCGCGCGAGGCCGCGCCCGGTCAGGTGCGCACCTTCGGCCGCGCCGTGTCGCTGCGCGACTTCGAGGACACCGCGCTGACGGGCGGCGTGGTCGCGAAGGCGCTTGCCACCTGGGCGTGGACCGGCGAGCGCCGCGCAATCCATCTGAGCGTGGCGCCGCAGGCGGGCGGTGCGTTTTCCGCCGACGCCCTCGCGCGCATCTCGGCCACGCTCGGCACGGAGCGCGATCCGAATCACCGGCTGATCGTCGCCAATTACGCGGCCGTGCCGATCCGCATCGCGGCATCGCTCAATGTCGATCCGAAGCGCGAGAACGCGCAGGTGCTGGCGGCGGCGCGTGCGGCGCTGCTCGATGCGCTGTCGTTCGAGCAGCGCGCCTTCGCTCAGCCGGTGTTCCTGAGCGACATGTATCGCGTGCTGCAGGACGTCGAGGGCGTGGTTTCGGTCGATATCGATGTCCTCGACCTGAAGAGCACCGACGCGGGTTTTCGCGCGGCCCACGGCGTGGACGACAGCCTCGGCCAGCCGCAGCCGCGCATCCTGATCCTGCCCGCGCATCCGGGCGGCTGGCCGGGTGTCGTGCTGCCCGCCGAGCTGGCCGTGGTGGAGTTGCCCGCGCAGGACGTCGTGCTGCGCGCGAACGGAGGACTGTCATCGTGACCGATATCGTGACCCGGCAGCCGGACCGGCTGTTCCGCCTGCTGCCCGCGCTTTACCAGATCGCCGACGCCGCGGAGAACAACGCGCTGCGTGCGCTACTCGGGCTCATTACCTCTGAAGCCGACGCGCTGCGCGCCAACACGCAACAGCTCTGGGACGATTTCTTCATCGAGACGTGCCAGCCGTGGGTGATCCCGTACATCGGAGAGCTGATCGCCAACCTGCCGCTGCACGATCTCGATCTGGCCAGCGCCGCCGCCACCGCCGAGGCGACCTTCACCGATCTCGCGGGTCCGGGTCTCGCACCGGCGAGCGAGGTGCGCCTGCGCGCCGATGTGGCCCAGACCATTTATTACCGCCGCCGCAAGGGCACGCCCTCGATGCTCGAAAAGCTCGCGCAAGACGTGACCGGCTGGGGCGCGCATCTCGTCGAATTCTTCACGCTGCTCGACTGGAACCAGAATCTCGAGCATGTGCGCCCGGCGTGTCACGGCACGCCCGAGCTGCGTCGCGTCGATGCCGGCGACCGCGCAGGCGGCGCGTGGGATACGGCCACGCATACCGTGGACGTGCGCGAGATCGGCATGACCGAGGGCTGGTACAACATTCCGAACATCGGGTTCTTCCTGTTCCGGCTGAAGGCGCTGCGGCTCACGCGGTGCACGCCGCGCAAAATCGGCACCGACGACTGGCGGCGCACCTTCAGCCCGCTCGGCCAAAATTGCGCGCTCTTCACGCCCGGCGGGCCGGAGGACGCCGGCGAGCAGCGCACCACCGAACTCACCGTGCCCGCGCCGATCCGCCCGGCCGCCTTCTTCGAGGACGTGCGTAGCCTGCCGCTGCCGCCGCTGATCACGCAGGCGTCCGCCTATTACGGCGACGACATCGGCAACACGTCGAGCTTCGCGGTGTACGAGGACGGCGCGCTGATCCCGGCGAGCGACGTACGCTGCGCGAATCTCGAACCGTGGCTGGGCTTCGCGCAGCCCGCCGACAAGGTGCTCGTCGATGTCGCGCGCGGTCGCATGATGGTGCCGTCGAGCCGCAAGGGCGTCATCATCGTGTCGTGGTTTCACGGCTTCAGCGCGAGGATGGGCGGCGGGGAGTATGAGCGCGGCAACTGGCTCGTCGTGCCGGCGCCCGGCGCGGCCGTGCATTCGCAGGCCGTGAGCGGCGGCGACAAGGCGCTCGCCACCGCGCTCGCCGCGCCGCGCGCGACTTCCGAGACCATCTTCGAGATCGGCGACAGCGCGACCTATCACCTGAACGCGGATATCACCCTCGCGCCGGGCGAGCGACTGATCATTCAGGCGGCCGACGAACACTGTCCGCTCGTCATCCTCGACGGCGGCTCGATCGCGCTCACGGGCGGCGGCGCGCTCGCCGACGAGATGGCGGGACTCACGCTCGGCGGCCTGATCGTGGAAGGCGGATTGCGCGTTGAGGGCGATCTCGGCCTGCTCCGCTTGCTGCATACGACGCTCGTCCCCGGCCGCTCGGTTGAACAGCTTGCGACGCTGCCGCCCACCGGGCCCAGCGTGGTCGTGAGTCCGGGCCCGGCGGGCGCGCTGATCAACACGCGGCTCGAACTTCAGTTCGCGTTCTCGATCACCGGCGCGCTGCGCGTGCCCGCGCACGCCGCCAGGCTCATGCTGCTCGATTCGATCGTGGACGGCATCGAGCAGGACGGCGCCGCGGTGAGCGATGCCGCAGGCACGGGCGGCCCGCCCGCGCACATCGAGCGCTCCACGCTCATCGGCACGGCGCGTTTCCTGAAGCTCGAACTCGCGAGCGAGTCGATCTTCACCGATGTCGTCGAAGTCGACGAACGTCAGCAGGGCTGCGTGCGCTTTTCGTGGCTGCCGTGGACATCGCGCACGCCGCAGCAGTATCGCTGCCAGCCGGCTCTCGAGATCGCCCGTCAGACGACTCAGCGCAAGGAAGAGGCGGCCCGGACCGGCGTCGCCCTGCCGTCAGGCTGGGAAGCCCTGCTTGCGGACGCCGTCAACGCGTGGCTCAAGCCCGCCTTCACGAGCGTGCAGTATGGCGCGCCGGGCTTCGCGCAACTCGGCTACACGTGCCCCAAGGAGATCCGCACCGGCGCGCAGGACGGCTCGGAAATGGGCGCGTTCTGCGTGCTGAAGCAGCCCCTGCTGGAAAGCAATCTGCGCATCCGGCTCGACGAATACCTGCCGGTGGGGCTCTCGGCGGGCCTCATCTACATGAACTGATATCCCGCGGAGTCATCATGGCCGGCGACTACACCCGATGCACGTTCGACCCCATACGCGGCTACAGCGGCGTGCACAAGCAGCAAGGGCGCGTGAGCCTCGACGCCGAACACAACGAGCACGACGAGATTCTCGACCGGCGCAACCGCGCGCACGCCTATGACGTGTTCGGTCCCGCCGTGGTGCCGCAGACCGCGCCGGGCTTCAAGATCGGCGTGACGGGGACCGAGCTCGACATCGGCATCGGGCGCGCCTATGTCGATGGCATACTCGCCGAGTGCTTCGGCGACGTGTCCGACCCGACCCTCTGCAAGGCCGACAACGTGCTCGGCTTCATCACCGGCAATGGCGCGCTGCGTTACACGCAGCAGCCGTTCTTCTACGATCCGGTCTATCCCGCGCCAGGCACGGCCGCGGGCAAGTTCGATCTCGCCTATCTCGACGTCTGGCCGCGCGAAGTCACCGTGTTCGAGGAGGACCGGCTGCGCGAGCCCGCGCTCAACGGCCCCGACACCGCCACGCGCATGCAGACCGCCTGGCAGGTCAAAGTGCTCGCCGGCGTGAATCAGGACGCCTGCGCCAATCCGCCGCCTTCGTGGACGACGCTCATCGCGGCATCAAGCGCGCGGCTGACGGCGGCGCTCACGCCGAGCGCGCCGTCGCCCGGGCCGTGCGTGATCAATCCGGCGGGCGGCTATACGGGGGTGGAGAACCGCCTGTACCGCGTAGAGGTGCATCGCGCGGGCGTGCTGTCGGGCGCGGGCGGCGCGCAGGCCACCTTCAAGTGGTCGCGCGACAACGCTTCGTTAGCCGCGCGTGTGCTGTCGATCCGCAACGCGGCGGTCGCGGGGCAATCGATCATTGGGCTGACGACGCTCGGGCGCGACAAGTGGATGATCTTCAAGGCGGGCGATCACATCGAACTGCTCGACGACGATATCGAATTCGCGATGCGTGAAACGGGCGTCGGCGGCAGGCTCGCGCATATCGTCTCGGTCAACGAGGGCGCGAACGAGATTCAGGTCGATATCGACCTGTCCGCCTACGTGCTGCATTCGGACCGACATACGCGCGTGCGCCGCTGGGACTACGCCGCCAACAACGAGGATCTGGAGCGACCGGCCACAAGCGGCGCGAGCGTCGCGCTTGAGCATGGCATCGTCGTAACGTTCGGCGGCTCGGGCACGGACACACTGCATGCTGGCGACTACTGGGTTTTCGCGGCGCGCACCGCGGACGGCACCATCGATCCGCTGGACAACGCGCCGCCCCGCGGGCCGCTGCATCATTTCGCGCGCCTCGCGGTGATCGGCGAGGGCGCGCCGCCGACCATCATCACCGACTGCCGCATCCAGTGGCCGCCGCCGCAGCAGCAGCCGGGCGGAGGGAATGAAACCGGCTGCTGCACCAGAGTCGTCGCGCCCGGCGAAAGCATTCAGGACGCCATCGACGCGCTCAAGGAAGGCGGCTGCATCTGCCTCAAGACCGGCGTGCACAAGCCGCCGAAACCACTCGTCATCCCTTACTCGAACGTTCATCTGCATGGCGAGAGCGAGGGGGCAGAAATCAGGGTCGATCCGTTCAACTACGTATTGGCGATCGGCGGCGCGGGCGGCGCGGTCATCGAAGACGTGACGGTCGAGTCGATTCGCATCGTCGTGAATGGCGGCGCGGCCGGTGGCAATGCGGCGATCGTCGCGATCGTGAGCGCGAACCGCGTCACGCTCGCCGGCATGGAACTGTTCGTCGGCGACGGCGTGGCGGGCGCGCCGCCGAACCAGTACGTCGCAGTGTCGATCGACAGCGCCGCCGATATCGTCGTGCGCGACTGCGTCGCCTACAACGTGCGCTGCGCCGTCGCCGTGCAGGAGCACAGCGGGCGCGTGATCGTGCGCGACAACGACTTCACCGGACTCGTCCCGCCAGATGCGCCGGACCTGATGCTCGCGCCCGTCGGCGTGCTGTTCGCGGCCGTGCGCGGCGATCCGATCTGGGTGCACGGCAACGTCATCCGCCAGTTCGAAGCGGGCGTGGCGGTGGCGCCGCACACGAAGGGCGCGCGCGTGTCGTGCAACCGCATTCTGCGCGGCACGGTGCGGGCCGCCGGCGGCCCGCCGGTCACGACCGACGCGCTGCGCAGCTACCTGGACTCGTGCATCTACGGCATCGAGTTGCAGGGAGGCCTGTGCGTCGCGGAGGACAACGATATCGATATGCCTTCGGCGGGGCTCGGCGGCATTCGCGTGACCACGCCCGACGCGCGCGTCGCGCGCAACACGCTCGTCGGCAGCGCGCCCACGCAGGCGCTGATGGTTCCCGCCAGCATCTATTGCACGGTCGACGCCGCCACCGGCGGTAACGCGAGCGGCGCGACCGTCCGCGACAACCTGCTGGAGCAGCCGCAGACCGGCATCGTCGTATCGCGCGTGACCGGCGTGCTGGTGGAAGGCACGCGCTTCAATGGTCTCGGGCAAAGCTGGTACGGGGTGCGCTTCGACGACGCGCTGTTCTGCGGCGCCGAGCGCAATGACCTCGCGGCGGTCGGCGACGGCTTCATGCTGACCGGCGGCGATCACAACGTCGTGGCCAGCAATCGCGTCGTGGGCGCGCTCGCCGGCGTGCTGGCGCTAGGCGGCGGCCTGCTCGACGTGCGCGACAACGAACTCACGTTCACTCTGATGGGCGGCATCGTCGGGGCGACCGATACGGGCGACATCCTGTTGTCCCGCAATCGCATCGCCAATGCCGGGAGCCTGCCGTTCAGCAAGGAGATACAGGGCGCGGTGTTCGCGTCATCGAATGAAGTGCCGAGGCCTTCGGCGAGCACCTTGCGCATCGACTCGTGCGAGATCACCGATCCGGGCATCGCGCCGGACGGCACGCCCGCGAAGGGCGCCGTGCGCGGCATTCATGCGTGGGCGCCGAACTGCCAGATTCTGTCGAATCGCGTGGACTTCGGAACCGCGCATCCGCTGGACCCTTCTCAGGAACATCGAGCGTTGCTGCTGCTCGGACCGCGTTCGGACGAAGGCGAGCAGCGACGCCCGATCATCTACGGCGCGGCGCTGGTGAACGACAACGTGTTCAGAGGACCGGGACGGTCGTATCAGGTCGAACTACGCCGGACCAATATTACGGACACGGTCGGCTGGTGGTTCTTCAAATGCGTCTTCGACGGCAACGTCTGCGAGCATCACTTGACCGAAAAAGCGCTCGCGACTGCGTTGCTGGAGAGCCTGCATGTGATCGCGAGTTCGAATCACGTCAGCTCGTGGGTCCTCAATGTGCCATCGATAGCCGGTAACTCGGTCCGGCATGCGTGCGTCATCAGCAACATCACGACCGGCCAACTGGCGATTCCGAATGCCATTCCCACCGTCGCCGGCTTCAACATTCAGCTTCCCTGACGAGGCGACCATGAGCTATTTCGATGACCTTCAGGCGCTCGCGAAACTGCATGCGGAGATCGCCGACGAGCTGGATCGCAAGCTCGAATCCATCGGCGCGAAGCCCGATCCCGCCGTGATGCTCAAGAACCTGAGCGCGCTCGCCGATAGCGCTTCCGCCGACGTCGACGACGCGATCAGGCAGCGCGACGCCGTGACGCGCTACTGGGACGAGCGCATCGCGAGCCTGAAGGCGCAGGCCGCGGAACGGGCTCAGGCCGTGAAGGCGGCACAGGACGCACAGGGCGGCGCGCCGGCACCGGAACCTCCCCCGAAGCCCGCGCCGCGGGTCGTCGCGAAGAAAGCGGCGCGACAGCCGAAGTGAACATGGAGGCACCCCGAATGCCAAAGATACCGGATCGACAGGCCGCGATCTTCGTCCCGACCCTGCACGTCGGAACGACACGCAGGGACCGCAAGTGACCGGCGGGCGAGTACGACCGCGAGGGCTGGGACGGCTCCGGCGTGCCGAATTTCAAGCTCAATCGCACGGGGTCGCGATTCGGGATTCGCGGCGTGGATCTCGCCGTGTAGTTCGAGCGCAAGGGCCGGCTGTACTTTCTGTGCGGCGAACCGCTTACCAACACTGATCCCACTGGGAGCGGCCGAAGGGTGGACGATGGTCTGGAAGAAGCCGCAAATGACTGCTGCGCCCAGAGCGCGCCCATGAGCGAGGCTCTCCATTCCTGTCCGACCAATGCGCGCAGCGTGCCGTGACTGACGAGCCGACTGTGGAAAGAGTCGTGACCCGCGCAAAAGACGTTTCCAAAGACCAAACCATCGGAGGTCGACCCTCGACATCACCGCCCAAATAAAGAAGCGGTCACTCACGGACAGATACGGTAGGACACTGGAAGTCGCGTAAGCCCAGCGAACAGCGGCTGAAGTTTCGGCAGACTCAGGCGCTTCTCGGTGTATCCCCGAGATTTGCGGAACTGTTGTCGCAAGTCGCGCTGCAACTGCCTTACGCGTTGCGCTGGCGAAGTTTGGTCCGGGTGTGCTCGCCGGCGACTCCGCCTTGAATCACCTGGCGTCATTGGCCGTCAAAATGCCGATGAATAAACCCTGCGTCCTGCACAATTGCATGCGAGTAGGGACGTGCTGAATTCTGACAGGCGAGGGTTGCACAAGTCGAAGCTTCGAAAATATCATTTAACAGCGGAGCGGCTATCCTGCCGGAGAAGAAAATGCACGCGAATGCACGCACCACATTGCTCCTCGGCAGACTTCTTTGCTCCATAGTCTTCGTGCTACTCGCGCTCTCCACGTTTTCCAAGCCTGCGCAGCCCTTGACGCCGCCATCAGATCGGTGTCGATCGCCGCATGGATTGTCGGAAGCCGAGCAGTCTGCCTGGACCGATATTTGCGCTCGAGCTCTTTTGCCCATGCGGCATTCTTGCGACGACAACGCACCAACAATGGGACACCGTTTTAATGTCAGAGCAAATTTCATCAGAATGGTTCTATCTGCCAGTCCGTATAAGGACATTTTCGACACTCAACATGCAGCTGACTTTGTCAATATTGATGTCGAAGGCGACCTCGACTTAAGCCGATTAGAGCTACCAACGTTGCTGTTTGACTCGGTTGCAGTAGGCTCAGTGAATTTGGATAAATCGAATATAAAAGGCGATGTCGAGTTTTGCAAGTCGGACGTCTGGAATTCGATACGGGCCGTTCAAGCGCGAGTTAGTGGAAACTTCGGCGTAGTCGGTTATAAAGAGGTGCGCTCCAGATCTTACCCGCACATCAATATTGACGGCTCCGAAATTGGCGGAATGATTTACATAAATAACATTGTTGTTGGGGGGTTTGATCTATCGGGATCTGCTGTGGCGAAATCAGTTCGCAGCACCAACGCGACGTTTTATTTTTTTCGCATTGAAGAGTCGGAAATTAACAGCAGTTTAGTTCTGACCGACGTTCGCATCTTTCATCCGCATCCGTCGTCGGGCGACTGCAGGACTGGATACGACAATGACGATGACACCAGGATCCGCTTGGCACGGGTGGGGCAGGAACTTCGATTTGAGAATGTTGAGTTAAACACTCGTTTGGTGCTAGTAGATACAACGGTCAGAACTAATGTACTGTTGGACGGCAGCAAACTCCGCGACGTTTGCGCTATGAATCTCACGGTGCAAGGACTCCTCCAGTTTTGGGGAACGAACTGGGCCGACAACTCGCGATTGGACCTACGATATGCGTCCGTAGGCAGGTTCCTGTCGGCTTACAGTCCATCTGCATGGCCACCGATGATTGTTCTGACAGGGCTGTCATTTGGAGCGTTTGACCCGTTGCATGATCCACGTGATCAATTGGCGCCGGAGAAATGGTTCCCCCTGTGGCTTGAGCGCGGTACGCCCAAGTTCCAAGCTCAACCGTATCAAGAGGCGATTCGCTTCCTAAAAAATGCCGGTTTAGACGAGGCAGCAGTTGAAGTCGGCTATCAAGCAAAAGATCGTCAACGTAATGCTGCATGTGCTGCGCGAAATTTCAGCGACTGCATTATCTTGACACTTTCTAAAAAACTTGTTGGTTACGGTTTTCGGCTTTGGTACTCGCTTATATGGTCGTTTGTATTTGTTTTCATCGGAAGCTTTGTCTTCTTTAACACGCACGAAATCGGTCCGCCTCGACTGAGCAATCACAGGCCTAATACTCGTGGGCGCGCAGTATGGGCAATAATCTACAGCTTCGATATGCTACTTCCAATAGTAAAGCTTAAGGACTCAAACTACGACGTGGATATAGCGAGCAAAGCGCAGTATTATCTTTATTTTCATAAATTGATGGGGTGGATATTGGGAACATTTATATTGGCTGGACTTACGGGATGGACACGTTCAATCTGACCTCGTCGGTTCGTGGGGTTGAGATTCTCATATTGGTGCCACTTGCATCGATTGAATTGCTTGTGACCGCTGTGCTCTCAAAAAACGCCGGTGGAGCTCTGACGGCTAGATGCTATGTGGGAGGACAGCGGCAGTAAGCCGATGCCCTCCCACATAGCATCTAGGCCGCGCCCGCGGCTCGCCAGTGAATTGATGTCGGTCTCGGCTATCGGCGACCGCATGGCGTTCAGGACCCGTTCGCGGCTGGAGACAAAGCGCCGAGCCGCATCAAAGGCGCGGCATAGTTGCGAACTCAGCGCAGACGCTAAATGCGCGCGTTTGCGGGAAGGGGTAGCCCGAGAAGGACGCGTCCGAAAAGCTCTGCCGAGGGGTTTACCGGCATGGGAAAGTGAGATGCCATGGCGTGGAGGTCACGGAATTATCGCTCGACGGGCCCCACAGGCATCAGACTACCCCCAGATTACGCACTAAGTCATCAGAGGCGGCGAGCGCGATGTCGCAGATTACAGCACCGTCCGTCCGGTACCGCGCACGTTGTTCCTGCGTGAACTGATTCCCGGCTTCGGCACTTCACGGTAAATTCGTGGCGGAAACGCCTCATCGAACGCTGTGCTCAAGGGTGTTGGGACCGTCGACGATTCTCGGTGAGAAGAGCACTTCACATGCGTACAGTGCCAAGCGGCTTTTGTTCGCATTCTTGCCGGACCACCGAAGAGTCAAATAGCCTTCACGCGGTACACCCGGATACCATCCGTACTGTGGAATGGTTGCACGTCAGACAAGGCTTCGTCAGCACCGAGCCCCCAGAGCTTGTTGCGTTACAGCCGTTCGCCAATGCTGATCCAGCAACGCCAGAAGCCAGAAAATTTGTTACACGCGACAAGAACCAGGCGCCACGAGGGGTGCTCGTCGTGCGCTTCCGCGTACGAGTCCCGGCGTCGAAAGATTGGAAGGTCTTTTACCTGCTCGAGATTGAGCGAAGAAGGGAGCGCGTAAAGCAACGCGGCACCGTCGTTCATACAGAGGAAAAGGGCTGCCGCGGCCTTGTAGCGACTTTGGCACCCGAGACAGAGTTCCGGGAGTGGCTATTGAAAACACTCTCAAGCATCCGTCACGTTGTCGGGAGAGTACAAGAATTGAAGTTCTTGCATCCGGACGCGCTCGTCACGTTCAAGCATCGTCCGTCCAAAAAAGCCTCCCAATCGCCCACTCCGGACAGCTGCCGTGCTGGTGTTCACAAAAGCACGCATTGCACTCTAACTGCCCGACCTACCTATACCCAGCCGGTCCTCCACCCCATTCTCGCGCGCAGGCGAGAAGGCGTGGTGGGCAACGGGATGTCAGCCTGGCTGCAGCAACTTCAGCCGCGACAACTCTGCGAGGATGACGCTTGAGACCTTCAATTCATCACCACGGCGGGAGCGCAGCCATGAGCGGATTTGCGATGCCGTCCAGTCCGTGCTCTTGATGCGCTTGCCAAGCAGCTGCGCTGAGATTCGAGACATGCCGAGTTCAATCAGAGAAATGACCGTGCGGGTACAGGCGCCGAGTTCCAGAGCCAGTGACACCGGATAGATATCGTCGGCTGCCTTCGTAAGACCTGCCTCGCGCAGCGCCGCCGAGAAGCAGTCACAGTACGCGCGTGTCAGCTGAACGTACGTAAAGTGAAGCGTCTTCTCGAGCAGTTCGAAGATACGCCGCACGGCCGTGTTCGAATTGGTCAATCCACGAGCGTCTTTTTTCGGGCGCTTCGGTGCACGGCGGTAAGCGAGCTCTCCCTCGACCAGGGCGGCAATTGTCGCGCCTTTCATCCACGCATTTGCCTGATGATTCAGATATCGCGCCCACTTCTCCGACGCCTTGCCCTTCAGGCGTTCTTCAATGGCAATGAACATCCGCTGGTAGCAATGATAGCTGTCACGCTGCATTGGATGCGTGGGATAGTATTCGTGCCACGTGCCATCCGCGACGCGAGCCTCCAGAAATTCATACATCGCCTGAAGACGCCACGGCGAGATGAGCCAATTCCGGTCCATGACCGGCAACGGCACTTTCAATTCATTGAGGGCCTCTTCCAACTGTGTTTGCAGGTTTTTCGCCTCTTCCGCGTCGAGATGCGCCGCCGAGCGCGCAATCGTCTCCTGAAACGTTCCGCGGCGCACCCGACTCAACATCAGGCCCGCAGCCGCCTCATAGTCACGTACGTCCTCGAAAGTCGCGTCGACCTGCCCGCGCTTAGCGATGTACTCTTCGAGGTTCGGCAGTCCCGGGCCCAAGACTTTGCTTAGAGCAGGCTCGACCTTCACCTGGGGAGGATTGTCGAGCAACTTCTCCGGCCAGTTGTCGTAGTCAACGAGAAAGACGTTTCCGGCAACATCGTGCGAGAGCCGCCCTGCCCGACCAACAAAGTTCCAGACGTCGTCCTCCTCGAGTTGGGCTGACGTCCCGCGCTTCACCTTGTCGATGAAGACATTTCGCGCGGGCAGATTGACCCCTTGGAATAGGGTCGTCGTGCACGCGAGATAGGTCAGACTGCCATTGCGGAAAGCATCTTCCAGCGCCTGCCTCAGCAGCGTTGGCATAAACCCATAGTGAAAGCCGACGCCACGTAGGACGCAGTATTCCAGGGTGTAGTCGCGGTGGACGTCGCTGCGAATAAATCGCGCCAGCTCGATAAGCCCCGCATTGTCCGTTTCGGGACGTTTTGTTGCAATCTGGAGAGCTATATCTTCCGCATTTGCTTGACCCGATGCATAGATTAGCGAGCCGCCGGCCGCGCCGAGTTCAAGGCAGACTGCAGCGAGCAGACCACTGCGGCCCCCGAAACCCTCTTCACGATGCAGGTGAGCAATCTGCACCCGACGGCCGTTGTCCATCATCTCGAGGGTCAAGTCTGTCGCCGAGTCGGCCTTCGTCTTCACCACGATTTTCGTTGAGACGACCGGCGAGTCTTGCGTAAGATGCGT
This sequence comes from Paraburkholderia sp. BR14320, assembly GCF_040948665.1. Taxonomy (NCBI): domain Bacteria; kingdom Pseudomonadati; phylum Pseudomonadota; class Betaproteobacteria; order Burkholderiales; family Burkholderiaceae; genus Paraburkholderia; species Paraburkholderia sp. BR14320. Next base: position 247,302 of record NZ_JBFPKG010000005.1, on the reverse strand, counting down.
CTCTACTTCCGGCCGACCGACGGCTGCGGCAAGGTTGTCCACGCGGCTTGCCATCGGCGCGATGAAATACTGATGGCAGCGCGGATTCGCTCGGTTGATGCGTTCGAGGCACTCTTGCAGAATCATCCCGCGTGAGCCGTCACCCATCTGTTGGGCTTCGTCGACAATGACGAAGTCGAAGGACGCCGACGGCACTTCGTCGAGGTAGGAAAGCAGGCGCTCTTGCGTCACGACAAAGACCTGCCGCGCGCGGGCATCGGCGTCCACAATCGGAACGCTCGTGATGCGAAGTGTCGGGTCGTCTGTCCCGAGCGACAAGGCCAATTTGTCCTGCACCTCCGCCATCAACGCACGCGTCGGAACGATGTATGCAACGTGTACGACCGACGCCTCCTTGATCTTCTGGACGACGTACTCGCGCACGACAAACGATTTGCCCGCCGAAGTCGGAGCCGAGATTGCGGTGGAGCGGCCTCGTGCGAGATCCTCCCATATGTCGAACTGAAAGTCCGTAAGCGGAATCTCGCCGCTCGGCAGCTTGACGGTATTGTGGTAGCGCCGCGCAAAGTCGCGCACGTGCACAACCCTCGGCAAACTGTCCTCTTTTACGCCCTGCTTTTGTCGGATGAAGCGCGATGCCGGAAAGTTTCCCAGCTCCGAGAGAATGTGGCTGCATGCGGCCACGATTTCGGGACCGCGCTGTGCAGCGACACCATACAGCGCAATCGTCTGTGCGAGCTGATGGCTTCGATGGTCGTCGTCCATCGCAAAGCAACTGGCAGACTCGACAAGCCTACTAAGCCGCTCCTCTTCGTCTTCGCCATCATCAATGTCGAGCTGCAAGTCGGCGTTTTCCGTCAGCGCAGCAATGCCGCTCGCGCACAACCATGAGTAGTCCCGCTGGAAGGACGGATTGTTCTGAATGCGCTTCGCGAGTCGCGCAGCAAAGTTAGCCATTGCTCAACGCCCTCTCAAATTCTTTGCGGAATTCGGCCACACTCGGAAGCCCGAGGACGAAGGTCACAATCTTATCCTCGGGAAGGTCTCGCTTCTTGTAGGCCTTGCTGACTGTCGCGCGCCGGTCTTCACAACCTTCACTGAACGCTTCTGCCAGCATATCGTTTGCGTTCTCTCCAGACACATCCTCGAAGGCTGGCTCGTTGTATGCAAGCAAACACGCATGCGTGTCAAGACGCTTCGCCGTCTGCGCGCCAGAGTATGGGTCGAGGAAGTCTTCGAGTGCCTGCTGCGCAGCGTCATCAAGCTGGTCGAAGTTACCCAAATCCAGTGCGAGGCGAAGTTCAACTGACCGCTGTTTTCCACTGCGGAATTCGTCGATAGACTTCGAGGCGTCTTCCGCCGCAGAGTCAATCGTCTTGTGCACCTTCGACTCGAGATAGATTACCTCAAGCTGGTCCAAAGCAGCCCGATACTTGACGTGGACGCCATCAGCTCCGAACACCGGCATCGTTGTATTCGTTTTCGTGTGCATTTTTGCAATCGCCATCGGCGCCCGCAGAAAGTGTTCAACGAATACATAGGCGAGCATCTCCCCGGCTTCCCCCGAGCGCGCTGGAAATTCTTCGCGGTATTTTTGAAAAGCGTGCCGGGCGTCACGACGCAGCGTAGCTATTGCGGCGGTCAAATCAACTAGATTCTTCGCATACCGCTGCACTGTTCTCGCGACGCGCTTTCGAGGAAGGCAATAGCCGATAATCTGGTCAGCAAGTTTCGCCGCCAGCTCCATCATCATCGGTTCATCGTCGCGCAATGCCAAAAAGAACTGCCGGATTGACGCGCCTTCTGATTGCAGCTCAGGATGCTCAGTACAAAAGGTTGGGATCCAATCCATTGTCCCGAGCAGACCGTTTAACTCTGCTTCAAGATTGTGTGACACCGTAACGCCTTTTTATTCTCGTAGCCGTCGACTCATTGCAAGAGCGCGATGACCCCCAAAATTATGCGTAGCGAATAGGCCTGATATGGCTGTTCCCCGAACTGCCATATCCTACCGCATAGAATAAGTTTTTCGTATCGGCGACTGCTCGACAAGATTGCGTTCGGAGGTGAACTATTTATATTGGTGCCCCCACGATTGCCCGCATGCCGCGTCGTGACCAGCCGATTCGCGGCGGTGCGGCGACCTAGTTCTGCGACGACGAAGCCGAGAGACCCGTGATTAGCGCGGTGCCGTTTGTCGGAGCGATTTCTTGCCCGTCACATGCTGGAAGAATACGTCTACGTCACTTCTCGCCTTCGCCCGATTGATGGCGGTTGAATTCGCGAACTGCGCCGCGGCGCCGTGAACATATCGCCCCACAGCAGTAGCCGCTGTCCGTTGCTTTCGACCACGTACATCGTATGGCCGTATACTGGTCTCGCGAGAATGCCGGCGCCAAGCTCCGCCTCACCATCGGACAAGGCTAGCTTTCCCGCCTCCTCGTACGGCGTCATCGAAATTCCGCGGCATCGAAGAAGCGCGCGGCCGACGCCGGCGCTTTGCGCTTCTCTTCGTCGCTCATCCAGTAATTCACGTCGTGGCGATTCGCATGCACCATAGCGTTCGGGAATGCGCGACGATTACCGCCAGATTCTCTGGGAGGAGATTCTTCTGCCGGCGCACGCCGAGCCAACAAGTCCGGCTGGAGGGAAAGTGCAAGCCAAATTGAACAAACTGAACCGCCGCCTCGTAGACGTGGCGCGCACCAAGCGTGCGCCTGCCATTCGGCCAGCTTCGCGACAAAGGAGAATCAACTGATGCTCGCCATCTAGCTCTGCAGTGCAGAGCTAACTCAACAAGTTGAATGATTCTCTAGCAACGAGCACTAGATCACGGAAGCCGTCGCACGTTGTCCGCGGTCCAGATAGGAGATGACCGTCGACGTCACAGTGCACTGCCAACGCATCCACGGCTTCTTTGCTTTACAGGGAGCTGCGATGTGGGCCCACCCACATCACTTCCGCAGTGAGCACGTTAAGCCGCAAGGTCAGCGCGACGCCGCCAGCGAACCCGAAGGCCGAAAGCCGGCGCTTCAACCACGCGAGCCGGTCGCGTTGAACATGCCCCCGAATTTTGGCCAAACGAAGATGCGCCCTGTGCTCCGCGGCGCACATACTCTGTGCGTCATTGTCGTTCTATCAGAATCACCTCTTCGATAGCAAAGCTCCCGGGAAATTGTGCGCTGCACACCGAATTTCGAGGTTCCCGCACACTTTGTTGTTCCCGAAACGTAATTTTTGCCTTCCCGCAGACTTTGTTGTGCCCCGATAGTGGGACCCACGAGGCTTCCCCACTCTCCTTGACATGCAAGCAATCTCTTGCCTATAGTAAATGCAACAGATCACTTGCCTATAGCCGTTCATGGCCGAGCTTCCCGACGACACAGACCTGCTGTTCAAAGCCCTCGCCGATCCGAGCCGGCGCAAGCTGCTGGACGTTCTGCACGCGCACGACGGCCAGACCCTGAACGACCTGTGCGAGCACCTCGACATGACGCGGCAAGGCGTCACGCAGCATCTGGGCCTGCTGGAAGCGGCGAACCTCGTCGTGACGGTACGCAGCGGGCGCGAAAAATTGCACTTCCTCAATCCGGTGCCGCTGCAGCAAATCTACGAGCGCTGGATTGCCAAGTTCGAAAAGCCGCGCCTGATGGCGCTCTCTACCCTGAAACGACGCCTGGAGAAAGGCAATGACTAGATCCACATTCGTCTACGTGACCTATATCCGCACCACGCCGGAACAGTTGTGGTCGGCACTCACCGACGCGGAGTTCATCAAGCAGTACTGGTTCGGCATGCACTGCGATAGCGAATGGACGGCGGGCTCGTCGTGGAAACTCGTGTCGAGCGCGGGGGAGACTTTCGACGCGGGCGAGATCATCGAGGCTGTGCCGCCGCGGCGCCTCGTGATTCGCTGGCGGCATCAGAAGCGGCCCGAGTTGCAAGCCGAAGGCGATTCACGCTGCACTATGGAACTCGAACCGAGCGGAACGGCGGTCAAGCTGACGCTCACGCATACGATCGAGCGCGATCAGTCGAAGTTCATCGAAGCCGTGTCGGGCGGCTGGCCGAAGATCATGTCCAACCTCAAATCGCTGCTGGAAACCGGCTCCATCGCGTTGCAGGAGGCATATCCGGCCAATGGCGGCAGTCATGCCGCGAAGGCATGAAGCGGAGGGTACACTGAAGAGCAGCAGGTGTCGCGTGCTCACAGGTTCGATAGCCGACCGTCCGCGAAATCACGCTGATAGAATCGTCTGCCTACCCTCGCCCGTCTCAGGGAATCAGCATGGAAATCCAACCCTATCTGTTCTTCAATGGCCGTTGTGAGGAAGCCATTGCGTTCTATCGTTCGGCGCTCGGCGCGCAGGAGTTGCTGAAGCTGCGCGCGAAAGACGCGCCGCCCGATCCCGCTCGCCCGGTCGCGCCCGAACACGCCGACAAGATCATGCACGCGACGCTCGTCATCGGTAACACGCACGTGCTGATGTCGGATGGCGATTGCCGCGGCGGCGATACCGTGCACGCGGGCTTCAGCCTGTCGGTCACCGCCGACGACCAGGCATCCGGCGAGAAATATTTCAACGCGCTGGCGGACGGCGGACAGATCACGATGCCGTTCCAGCAGACCTTCTGGACCAGTGGCTTCGGCACGTTGATCGACCGCTTCGGCGTGCCGTGGATGGTCAACGTGCGGCACGAGGAGCCCGCGGCATAGCCTTTGGAGCGGGCCTCCGCTGAGCCGCCTGCTGCGCGCGGTTCCGCGTCCCGTTCTATTGAGCGCACGAGCCCCGAGCGCATGGAACGGCGCATGCTGCTCCGAAAGCGAACCAGCCACGAGAACCGTCGATGCAGGAAGTTCATCTCCACCGCGGCTTCACCATCACCGTGCTCGTCGAGGACGACCCGGCCGGCGGTTCGTCGATCACCACGCGAATCGATCGCACCGATACCGACGCTCGCGACCTCGAAGCCTGGACCGCTCCGCGTCATGCGCGCTCCGCGCTGCGCGGCAAACCCGCGATCGGCGAGGCCGTCGACAATGCCCAGCGCGCGATCGACTCAGCATTGGGCGACCCCGATCCGTTGGACGAATAGTTAGGCCATGCGCCCGTCCGAGCGACGCTTACTGCGTCGCGGACGCCCCGCTCGCCGGCGTGCTGTGGACCGCCGCGGCGGCGCTCGCGGCGGGCGACGCGCTCGCTGCCGCGCCCGCCTCGCCGTTCGCGCGATTCGCCGCGTCGCTATCGCCCGGTGTGCCACGCGGACTCGCCGAATTGCTCATGACACCGCTGCTCATCTGGCCCGTCGAGATGCGGCCGTTCTCGGCCGACCGCTTGCAGCCGGATGCGCCCGTCATCAACGCAATGGCCGATAGCGCGATCAGCATGTTTGTCGCAGCTTGTCGCATGATTCGCTCTCCTTGGGATGACTCCAGTAGCGAAGCATTCGACATGCCCATCACAGCCCTGTGCGGCTGCATGCCCGCGCGCGTACGCGGACCAGGTCGAGAAAACGAGGTTCGGGACCTGCCATCGGGGCCGGCCGTTCAAGCCCCGTCGTCCTCTCCGACGACTCCGAACTCGGCCGTCGCTTTCACGTAGAACAGATGCAAACCCTCAGCGCGCAGACGATCGAACAGCCGATCGGCTTCGTCGCTCGTCACCGCCATCACGACGGACAACGGTTGATCGGCAAGCTCGAAGAAGTGCGCGGAGTGAATGCGATGATGATGGCCGATGCCCTCGCAAGCCGGAATCACGGTCGCGCCGCGCAGGCCAAGTTCGCTCGCGAGACGCACGAGCCAGTCGGCAAGCGGCTTGCCATGATGGCTGCGCCCCTGCTGGGTGAAGAACGTGATCTGAAAGCCCTGCATGTCAGTGCCTCCCCAATGCGGGTCGGGCCGGATGAAGCGGCGCTTGCAGCCGATTCGGGCATACCGGCTCGCCACATCACGGCTCAGGAAGGTGATGACACCAGTTTAGATGTCGGGCCGCGCGAGTGCCAGGTCCAGGCTGGCCACTTGCAGCGCGGTCCCGGCTCACTGACCGTACACGTCGAAGTCGAAATACTTTTTCGCAATGCGGTTGTAAGTGCCATCCGCGCGGATATCGGCAATGGCTTTGTCGATCTTTTCCTGCAGATCGGTATCTTCTTTACGCAACCCAATCGCCGTGCCGCTGCCGAGCGTTTTCGCGTCGTAAAGCGGATTGCCGGCAAATCCGAAGTCCTTACCGCGCGGGGTGCGCAGAAAGCCGATATCGGCTTGCACCGCGTTCTGCAATGACGCGTCGATACGGCCGGCAAGCAAATCCGAATACACCAGATCCTGATCCTGATACGGCACGATCACCGCGCCGGCCGGCTCCCAATACGTCTTCGCGTAGGTTTCCTGAATCGAGCCCTGCTCAACGCCGATGCGCTTGCCCTTCAGCGCTTCCGGCGTCGGCACGATCGGCGAGCCCTTCTTCGCGACGAGACGCGTCGGAATGCGGAACACCTTCGACGAGAACCCGATCTGCGCCTGACGCGCGGGCGTCATCGACATCGTCGACAACACGCCGTCGAATTTGCGGCCTTTCAGCGCGGGAATCATGCCGTCGAACGAATTCTCGACCCACACGCATTTCGCGTTGAGCCGGCGGCAAATCTCATTGCCAAGATCGATATCGAAGCCGACGAGCTTGCCGTCGGCGGCTTTCGATTCGAACGGCGGATAGCTCGCGTCGACCCCGAACCGCACGGTCGACCATTCCTTGGCGATTGCGCTTCCGGACGATACGGCCAGCAGTGCAATCGTCAGGGTGGCCAGCATGGCTTTCATTGTTGCTCCTTATCGGTTTTTTGATGAATTCAAACAGGCGGCACACCGTTATACGCGGGCCGCGAGAAACCCGACATTCGACCGTGTTCCGGCGATCCGCACAATTCATTAAAAAAATCAATTCATGCGGGCCGCGCATAGCCCTGGATCGGGCTTCGGCGGGCAAACAGCCCTATCGTGGTCCTTTTTCAATAAACGAGCGTCGATCCGCATCGGGTTTGATTTGCCATAAATTGTCACTTAGAATTTTCCGCACGGCCTCCTTAGGAACCGATGACATGGCTTCGAACAACGGAAAACCGGTGTCGTCGTTCGTTCCTCGGGGAATGGCCGGCCTCTGGGTCGTCCTGTTCGTCATCTGGATGGTCGCGAATGCATCGCTCGCGATCGAACCCGCTCTCGTCGGTCTCGTCATTACCTTCGTCATCGCGCGTGTCTTCGTTTCGTCGAGCGAAGCATGGCAGCGCCTACGTCTAACGCCAGCGGCGCCGTATCACTTCGCCGCGTATAGCGTGACCTTCATCGTCGAGCTCGTACGCGCCAATCTGAATGTGATGGCGCTGGTGTACTCGCCGCGTATCGACATCAAGCCCGGCATCGTCAAGGTTCGCACTCGCCTCCAAACACCGCTCGGCCGTCTCGCGCTCGCCAATTCGATTGCGCTCACGCCGGGCTCGCTCGTGATGGACATTCGCGACGACATACTTTTCATTCACTGGCTCGACGTGAAGACGACTGATATCGACGAAGCGACCAGGACACTCGTCGCACCGTTCGAAAAGCATCTGGAGAAAGTCTTTGGCTGAGATCATGCTCCGGATCGCCGGCGTGCTGATCTTGTTCGCGATCCTGTTCGGCGTGATCCGTCTCGTGATCGGCAAGACACTCGTCGACCGCATCGTCGCGATCGACGTGCTGACGGTCATCTCGCTGTCGCTGATCGCGCTGTATGCGCAGTTCTCCGGTCGTTTCGTCTATATCGACGTCGCACTCGTGTATGCACTGCTGAGCTTTCTGGCGGTGCTGGCGATTGCGCGCTTTCTCGAAAGGGGGCTGTGAACGATGCTCGAACTGCTCCTGCTGCTGATGTGCGCGAGCATCCTCGTGAGCGGAGTGCTGGCCGTCTGCCTGAAGAATCTGCTCGCCGCGATGGTGAGTTCGGGACTCGCGAGCCTGTTCGCGGCGGTCGCCTTCCTGCTGCTCGCCGCGCCGGACGTCGCGATGGCCGAAGCCGCGATCGGCTCGGGACTCACGACCTTCGTCTTTCTGTACGCGATCCGCAAGACCGGCTATCAGAAGGGCTAGCGCATGTTCGAATTGACCGGCAGCGTGTTCATCTTGTTGGGCGCCGTCTTTCTGTTCTCTGCCGGCCTCGGGCTGCTGCGAATGCCGGATGCGTATACGCGCATTCAGGCCGGCACCAAGGCGTCGACGCTCGGCAACATGCTCGTGCTGATCGGCCTCGCGTTCTACCACCCGAGTTGGACCTTCCGCCTGATTCTGCTGATCTACTTCGTGCTCGTGACCAACCCGGTGTCCTCGCATGCGCTATCGCGCGCCGCCTGGCTGATCCGCACGCCAATGACCCCATCCACGATCACCGACGCGCTCGCCGACGAAGATGCGCGCACCGCCGGGAAGGCCGAATGATGATGCGTCGCGTGTTCGCGCTGCTGACGGTGCTGCTGTTCGCGGTCGTGTTCTGGCGGATCGTCGGCGGCTATGCGGAGTTGCAGGGGCTGCGCCCGCTCGCGTGGTACTACGTCGTCAGAGGGCCGCTCGAACTCGGCGCGCCGAACATCGTGACCGGCATCCTGATCACGTTTCGCGGCTTCGACACGCTCGGCGAAGTCGCGGTGCTGTTCATGGTCGCGGCGAGCGTCGGCATGCTGCTGAAAGAGGAAAGCGCAACACCCACCGCTGCGCCGGACGAAGCTGCGCTTGCGCGCCGGCCCGCCGGCGAGATCGTACATACCGGCAAACAGGTGCTGCTGCCGATGATCTTCACCTTCGGCGGCTACGTGATCGTCAACGGCCATCTGTCGGCGGGCGGCGGCTTCCAGGGCGGCGCGATCGTCGCATCCGCGGTGATGCTGATGCTGCTCGCGCGGCCCCGCTCGACGCTGAACGTGGCGCTGCTGAGCGTCGTCGAGTCGCTCGCGGGCGTGCTCTACGTTTGCATCGGCATTCTGGGCCTCGTGCTCGCGGGCGGTTTTCTCGACGCGCGCTTTCTGCCGCGTGGCCAGTTCGGCGCGTTCTTCAGCGCCGGCGCGATCCCGCTGATTTCCACGCTGCTCGGTGTCAAGGTCGGCGCGGAGCTTAGCGTCATCATCGACCGGTTCAGAAGCTGAACGAAAAGGAGAGCGCATGAGCACCGGCATCCCGGTTTCGAAGATCCTGCTGATCACGGGTTTCTGCCTTTCCTTGATCGGCCTGTGGGGCATGCTGACCCACCGCAATATCCTGCGCATCATCATCGGCTTCGCGGTGATCGACACGGGCCTGCACATCGTGATGGTCGCGACCGGCTACATCACGGGCGGCACTGCGCCGATCATCGATGCGGCGCTCAGCAAATCCGCCGCCGCGCACCGCGCGATCGATCCGATTCCATCGGCGCTCGTCGTCACGGCAATCGTGATCGGGCTATCGGTCACCGCCATCATGCTGTCGTTCGCAATCCGTCTCTACGCGGCCAAGAAGACGCTCGCCATCGACGCCTTCACCGAGTCGAAATGGTAGCCGCGCTGTTCCATCCGTTGCAGATCTTCATTCTCGGGCTCGGCGGCGGCTTCGTCATTCCGCTGCTGTATCGGCTCGGCAAGCCGTGGTTCACGCTCGGCTTCTTCATCGCGCTGTGCGGAATCGTGCTGGTCTCCGGGGTATCGTTCTACGGCCTGCTCGACGGCGGCGATACGATCGAAGTGCTGACCGCCGGTGCGCTGCCGCCAGTGTCGATCAATCTGCGCTTCGGCTTGTGGGAAGGCTTCTTCACGTTCAGCGTCAACGTGGTCGCGCTGCTCGGCGCCTTGCATCTGTGGGACCGACTGCGCGGCAACTACGCGGCGTTGCTGCTGTACCTGATTCTGGTGATGGGCATCGACGGCATGGTGATGACCCGCGACCTGTTCAACCTGTTCGTGTTTCTCGAGATCGTGTCGATCGCGACATACGGCCTGTTCGGGCTCGAGCGCACGCCCGCCGCGCTCGCCGCCGCGTTCAAGTACATCCTCGCGACCGTGATCGCGTCGACCCTGTTCCTGCTCGGCGCGGTGCTGCTCTACTACGTGAGCGGCACGCTGAACATCGACGAATTGCTGTCGCTGCGCGAGCAAATCGGCGGCCCGATCGGCACGGCCGCGATTCTGCTCGTGTTCGCGAGTCTAGTGATCGAACTGAAGCCGTTTCCGGCCAACGGCTGGGGGCTCGACGTCTACGAGACCGCGCCGAGCGGCGTCGCCGCGATGGTATCGGTCGGCGTGTCGGCGGGCGTGTTCTTCGCGCTGCTGAAACTGCTGCCGCTTTTCGACGGCCAGCTGACGCTGCTCGCCGTGTCGGGCGGCGTCACGTTTCTGTTCTCGAACCTGCTCGCGATCAAGCAGACGAAGCCGCAACGCGTGCTCGGCTATTCGTCGATCGGGCAAATGGCGCTATTGATGCTTTCGCTCGCGTTGCTGCGCCAGGTCGGCGCGGACGCATCGATCCCGCTCGTCGTCGGCGGCCTCTTCATCAACCATCTGTTCGCGAAGGCGGGGCTGTTCTGGCTGAACGGCGTGCTGCGGCGGCATGGCGACGACGCACGCGCGATCCTGTCGCGCAGCCCGTTGCTGATCGGCCTGCTCGGCCTCTTCCTGGTGGCGATCGCGGGACTGCCGCCGTTCCCCGGCTTCTGGGCGAAGTGGGAACTCGTAATGCGCCTGACCGCCGCCGGCAAGCCGTACTGGATCGTGCTGATCCTGAGCGGCTCGCTGCTCGAAGCGGGTTACATGTTCCACTGGTTCGTGCGCGCGCTGGCGCCGTCCGGTGTCGAGGCCAAAGCGCGCCCGAACCTCGCCGCGCTGCTGCCGCTGTTCGGCGTCGCCGTGCTGCTGATCGCGGCGGCCTATATGGCGGCCGTGTTCTCGGGCGTCGCGTCGGCGTGGATCTTCTCGCCGCTCGCGGCGGGCGCGCTGTTCTATGCGGCCGATCGTCTGCCAGGGCGCGTGAAAGGCGTGCTCGCGGTGATCGCGATTGGATTGATCGGCAGTCTGCTTTGCGAGGGCGCGGGCCGTATCGCCGGGCTGTTCGCCTGGCTGCTGCTCGCGGGCAGCCTCGTGATCGCCGCGGCGAGTCTCTATCGCGACGATGCGCGCCCCGGCTTCTATCCGATGCTCGTCGTGCTGTCGCTGTCGATTCCAGCGCTGCTGCGCTCGTCGACGTCGCTCGAATTCTTCTATAGCTGGGAAATCATCACGCTGTCGTCGTGCTTCCTGATCGCGAAGTGCCGGCGCGCGGGCCCGCACGTGCTGACCTTCCTGCTGTTTTCGCTGCTGGCGGCGTTCTTCCTGCTGGCGGGCTTCGCCAACGTCGCGGTGATCGACGACACCATCGCACTATCGGCGCTGATCCATTCGGGACCGGAAGCGAACCACGCGTTCGTGCTGCTCGCGGCCGGCTTCCTGATCAAGGCGGGCGCGATCGGCGTGCACGTATGGCTGCCGGGCGCCTACACCGAAGCGGAAGACGACGTGACCGCGATGCTCTCGGCGGTGGTCAGCAAGGTCGCGATGTTCGGCCTGCTGATCGGCACCTATCTGACGATACGCTCGGAGGTCGGCCTCGAACTCGCGCACGTGATGACTTGGATCGGCATGCTGACGACGCTGTTCGGCGCGCTGATGGCATTGCGGCAGAACGACTTCAAACGCATGCTCGCGCTGTCGAGCATGAGCCAGACCGGCTATATCGTCACCGCGATCGGCCTGATGAGCCATCTCGGCTGGGTCACCGCGCTGTACCTGGTCGCCAATCACATGTTCGTGAAGGGCATCCTGTTCCTCGCGCTGGCGGGTGTGATCTTGCGCACCGGCACGCGCAACTTCGCCGACGTGGGCGGTCTCGCGCGCGAGACGCCGCTGACGTTCGCGATGGTCGTGATCGCGCTCGTATCGATGTCGGGCCTGCCGCCGCTGATGGGCTTCGGCGGCAAATGGCTGTTGTTGAGCGCGATGATCGACAAGGGCTGGTTCGGGCTCGCCGTGTGCGGGCTGCTCGCGACCTGCGCCGGCTTTCTGTACATGCTGCGACTGTTGAACGGCGTTTTCCTGAAGCCGCGCCCGCCGCAGCGGCCACAGGTGCGCGAAGCGCCGGTGATGCTGCTGGTGCCGCAGTTCTTGTTCGTGGTCGGAATCGCGATCCTGTCGTTCTTTCCGAAGGTGTTGCTCGAACCGGTATCCGCCGCGATCGATCCGCAGTTCGCCGCGACACTGGTATGGGGCGGCATGTCGCTCGAAAGCATCTACGGGTTCTGGAATCCGACGCCGGTCGTGATCGTCGTGCTGATCGTCACCGCGATCGTGTTCGGACTCGGTGAGCTGTACTACCGCAGCCGCCGCGGCAACGCGCGCAACGCTCCGGACTTTTACCACTTCTATCGGCCCATGCTGAGCCGCACGGTGCCGCCGGTCGCGCAGATCTTCTGGCGCGGCCTGTCGCACTTCGCGCTCGCGGCGGCGGCACGGATACGTCGTGTCTACACCGGCAACGGGCAGACCTACGCGCTCTACGTGCTGCTGTATTTTCTCGTGATCTATTTTGCTAGCACGGGATTGAGTTCAGCGGGGACGCCATAGCGGTGCGGGTGGTCCCGGCGCGGCGGCATGGGAGCCGCCGCGCATGAGGTTCCGCGCGATCCAGTCGTGCGCACCCCGTTGGCAACTCAACGATCAGCGAACGAAATATTCTTCCGCTACCCAGCCGTCCTTGGTCAGGCGCACGCCCTCGCGCAGCTGCATGGTGCCGGCGCCTTCGATCACACGCGCCACCATCGGGAACACTCGCTGGAACTCGGATGTCCTGGCAAAAGGCGCCGGGTCGATCTTATAGGTGTAGAGCACCGAGGTCCTGGTCTCGCCGTCGCGGGTCACGGGCGGCTCCCAGCCCACCACCTTGTCCAAAGACAGCGTAGCCACGCATAGATCGGCGTCGTGCGTGAGGGTCTTCCCGGGTGTCGCCACCACCACCGGATTGTGCAGGTAGAACTTCCTGCCTTCGTCGGTCAGCACATACTCGCGTCCCGGAGCCTCGATCCTGGCTCCGTCCTCGCCAGTGCGCTCGACCATCATCGCGGTGCTCTTGACGAGGCCCAGCTTTTCCATCACCGGCAATTGCACCGCATCGCGGGAATGCGTGACCACGGCGTCCTGATCGGCCACGTGGATGGGCCAATCGTATTTCGCCACGCACAGGTGGCCGCGGTCGGCGAGGTAGTGCGTGATGGTGTTGGTGAAGTTCTCCGCGGAAGGTTCGGTCTTGTTCTGGCAACCGCCCAACAAGAACGCCGCCGTCAGGGAACACGCAATGGCAGTGCCGCGCACCGCATTCGAAAAATGCATCATCGTGGATAGTTCAAGTATTCAGAAGGATCAATTCACGCAGCTACCGCTCGTGGGCTGCGTTGCGGGAGCGTGGTAGCCATCGCTCAAGGTATTCAGGAAACAGATCACGTCCTGCACGTCCTGATCCGACAGTTGCGGCGCCGAATGGACAGCACGCGGCTGCGCACCGTTCAACGCGGTGGTGCCGCCCGCGTCGGTCTGGCCCTGCCCCAGCGGCAGTTCCTCGTCGATATTGCCCTGGTAGGCGGCCGGCAGATCGTTGAACATATTCACCGTCGCGCCCGTTGCATAGGTGGGTTGCAGCGCATAGCTGGGGTTGCTGGTCAGTTTGGTCGAATCGCCACCCGTGGACGGATACCAGTACTCAGGGTTGGTGTCGCGTGTGTTGTAGAAACGAACCACCTGCTCGAGCGAGTGGAACACGCCGTTGTGGAAGAACGCGTTGCGCGCGGCGACGTTGCGCAGCGTAGGCACCTTGAAGCGGCCGCAATACGGATCCGGGTTGTTGACGCCCGTAAAGGGGTCCGGGCCGGCGCCGCTGGTGGCCGAAAGCGGTGTGTGGCTGTCATAGCTGCCGTTATTGATCGGGCCGCACAGTCCCATGTCGTAGTAGCTCGCGTTCAGGTTGGCCGCGATGGGGTTCGGATTGTCCGGGATCGACGCGTCGTTGCGCGGCGCGCCGATCGCCTGATAGGTGAAGTCGGTCCCCAGCGCGTTCGAGCCGTTGAAGTTCGCGCCCATGAAATGACAGGCCACGCAGCCGGCTCCGTGATCGGTATCGTTGAACAGGTTCATTCCGCGAATTTCGGCTGGCGTCAATGTTCCGCCGATCTTGTTGTTCGCATACAGGTCGAACTTGCTGGAATACGGCGCAAAGCTCGGGTCTTCATTCTGGAAGGCCTGCAGCGCGAGTCCGATGTCCTGGAACGCCGTGTCCGTATCGCCGAACACGGCCGGGCCATACACCGCCGTGAACTTTGCGGCATATGCGGAGTTCTTCACCGCCTGCACCACCGCGTCCTTGGAGGCGTTGTTCATTTCGATGGGATTGAGGAGGGGCAGCGCTACCTGATCGGCCAGCGTCTTGCCGCGGCCGTCCCACATGAACCCGCCGCCCGGCGCCTTCGCCGTGATGCCGTCCGGGTTCGAAGCATTGTCGTCGTAGGCCGGCGTCATAGCCTTGTAGCGCAGCGAAGGAACCGCGCGCAGGCCTTCCGATACGCCATCGGAACCGAGCTGCACAGCCAGGCTGTTGGGCGGGCCGTAGGCGAACGCCGGATCGTGGCAGGACGCGCATGCCTGGTTCTTGCCGCCAGACAGGTTCTTGTCGAAGAACATTTGCTCACCGATCTGGGCCGCCGCGCTCAGTGTGCTCGTAGGCGCCGACCCCGGGGACCCCGTCGAGCCCGTGCCGGCGTCAGTCGAGGACGACTGCGACGAACCCCCGCCCCCGCAAGCGGCCAATGTTGACAAGATGACATACAGCGCCCCCGCATAAACCTTGCGCATCGCTACTCCCCGGCTTTGTTCGATAAAACGGCCGGCGGGGGAGCGGCCGAACCACTCCCCCGCGCAGGCTACTGCTTGATGAATGGCACGCTTGCGCGTGCTTACCCTTTAGTACTTTTTATTACTTCGCTGCCCACAGGTTCTTCTGGGTAGCGTCGGGACCGACTTGCGCCGGATCGTTGACGTCACCCGTCTGGAACCTCTGCGTGTAACCGGCCGGAATCACATAGGCGTGGTTCATCGGACGAACCGCGTCGTAGTGCGTATCGGCGCTGCCAGCGTATTCAGGCAGGTTGGCGATGTTCTGCGCAATGTACGATTCCGTGTACTTCGAACGGTTGGCGTACGAAGTCGGAACACCGGGGTCGGCCAGTTGGAACATGTCCTGCAGCGTGCGCACGAACGAGAAGTGGCTATACGTATCGCTGTCGGCGACGCCCTTCGGCGCGGTGCCGACGTCTTGCTGGTTGGTCATCAGCACAAAGATCGAGTTGCCGTGACCCTTGTTGCCGTTGCCGTACTTCGCCTGAACCGGGGTCCAGGTGCCGTCCGCGTTCTGCATCTGCGTAGCCTTGCCACCCACGTCCCAGCCGCAGCACGAGCTGCCGGCGCCGTTGGACGCGCCATTGCCTTCGTCGAACATGACCACGATGGCAACGTTGCGCTGCTTGTTCTGCCACAGCGGCGAAGCCTTGATCTTCTGCACCACCGCGTTGGTGTAGAAGTCGGCGCGGGTCAACAGCGAGTGAGCCGGAACGGTACCCGAGGCGGTCGTGCTGTCCTTACAGGTGCCGTCGCTGCCGGTGCCGTGCAAGTCATCGCACTGGTCGGGCATGATGAAGTTCAGCGTACCGACGTCGCCCTTGGCCAGGTCGGTGCTGAACTGGTCGACGTTGTAGCCGGTCGGAACCTTGTAGAGCGTCGTGCTGGTCAGGTCGGCCGCGTTGGTGTAGTACTGGGTACCGAAGATCGTGCGGTTGTTCGCGTAGAACTCCGGCTGGTTACGCACGTTCTGATAGGCCATGCCCGGATGGTGCTTGGTCTTGTAGAGCGAGCCGGGCATGGCGAAGGGCGTGCCCGTCACGGTGATGCTGCCGTCGGTCTGGTTATAGGCCTGCGATATACCCGTGTCACCGAGGCTGTCGGCGCGCGGATCCTGACCCGGGTTCATGGATTCGCTGTAGGTACGCCACGTCAGGCCCGCGTTCGAAATCTGCGTGAACAGGTTCGGCGCGTTCATGATGTTGTGGTTGGCAACGGAGCCGGTTCCATCCGTCGAGCACGCCTGGTTGGCGGCTGCCGTGTAATTGGACAGCAGCGATCCAACGGCCACGGTGGCGCCGCCCGCGGTGGTACCGATAATCGGGTCGTTCGGCGTCAGCGCAACGTGGGCCGGCAGCGGTTGGCCGTCGGAAGCGGTGCCGCCGGCGAAAGGCTTGTCCGTCGGGGCGGTGGTGCCGGTGGCGGCGCAACCCCACCAGTTGTCGTCGCCGATACCGAAGTCGTCGGCGCCGCCCAAGGCGGTGTAGTTCGGCTCGGACGGGCTGCCGGTCGCGAAGTAGGTCGAGAAGTAGTTGCCGTTGGTGATCATCGAGTTGACCGCCGGCATGTACGCCGAACCCTTGACGCGGTTCGTGCTGCTGTTCTCCAGCATGATCACGAAGATGTTGTCGTAACGCGGAATCGCTTCGACGTTGAACGCAGCCTGCTGGGCTTGTGCGAAGGTGATCGCCTTACGCGCATCCGTCGGGATGGTCTCGCCAGCGGTGATGCCCGAAACGCTTGCCAAGGTGGGATCGCCTCCGGCAACGGCCAGCGCGTCAGGGTACTTGTCGCCACGATCGAGCTTCGTGGTCGCGTACGTGTAGCGGTTGATCAGTGCGTTTTGTTCGAACAGCACGGCATACTGTTCGGCGCCGGACAGAGTGTTGACGTCGGCCAGGACGTCGGCGGCAGGAACCGTCACCGACGCGTTGTTGAACGCCGGGCCCGACAGACGAGTCGACAGATTGGCCTTCTCCGCCGCGTACTTGGTGCCGTTGGCTTCGACGAGCCGCTGCACTTCGCTCGACAACGGGCTGATCACCACCTTGCCGGCGCCCTGGTCGGCGATCTGGTCGGCCGAAGCGCGCAGGATCAGGTGGCTCGCGACCTTCGCGCCCGATGCCGTGTTGGTGGCCGAGGTCGTGATGTCAGCGACGAGCGGACCCGAGGCGGTCGTGGTCAACGAGAAATGGCCGTTGGCGTCGGTTTTCGCCGAGGCTTCGCCGTTGTCGAGCACACCGTTGCCATTGGCATCGACGAACACGGTGGCACCGGAGTAGTAGCCGGCCTTCAGGTTCGGGTTACCGGTCGCGCTGCCCGGTACGAAGGCAGCTGCCGCGACCACGCCCGAGTAGGTCGTGCTGGCGTTGTTGTTGGGAGCGGGGCTGTCCGAATTTCCGCCGCAAGCTGCGAGCACGCAGGCAGCGGCAACGGACGTTAGACAAAGCGCTGGACGCATTTTGTGATGCGATGACATTTGGAGGACCCTGTGTGAGTTGTTTCGGCAACCGCTTCTTTTATGGGGGGCAACACTTAGTAAAACGAGCGAATAATATGAAGGGATTGTGTAAAAAGTATGTCTGCCCACGATAAGGATTAGCGTGACAACCCGACTTGGTTCAGTTCACGACGTCTTGCGAAAAGCCGCAATGCACGGGCAAGCGGTAAAAATGTTCCCGATTCCGCGCTACTGTTGATAAACACTCGAATGCTTCGCGTGCGTGGTGCAGCATCGTGTGTGTGGCAGGCTGGGCTTAGGGTTCGGCCGCGGCGCGGATGGCATCATCCGCCTCGCGTGAGCCGAACCAATGCACAAAGGTTTGAAAAAAAAGATGCCTTTTCAGGCAAAGACGCCGTCGCAGGAAGACGGACGACCAGCGCGATAAGAGTAACGAAAAGAAATATTTCGCTTTTCTTACTATCGATGAATTACGTTATCGACGAGTACAAATAAGCCAAATACCAGCGCCAATAACGACGCCGGGCGATTCAAGTAATGACTCACTCGCTCGTAGAATCGACCGTCACTTGCGAACCGCTATCTCGCGCCGGACGCTGCACGACACGAACGAGCCCGCTGCCGCCGCCGCCGCAGAAGAACAGATCCGCGCCGTTCGATTCGAGTCCGGAGATCCCAGCGCCGGCCGGCATCTCGACGCTCTCGAGCACCTCGCCGCTGCGTGGATCGATATGCCGCAGTTCACTCTCGTCACCTTCCCACGTGCCATGCCATAGCTCGCCGTCGACCCACGTAATGCCGGTCACAAAGCGATTCGATTCGATCGTGCGCAACACCGCGCCAGTGTCCGGATCGACCTGATAGATTTTCCGCTCGGGATACTGACCGACCCACAGCGAACCCTCGGCCCAAGTCAGGCCGGAGTGGCCGCCGTCGCCGGGCGCCGCGATCGTCGACAGCACACGGCCGCTCTGCGGATCGATCTTCTGGATGCGGCCATTCGCGATCTGGAACAGGTGCTCGCCGTCGAAGGCCGTGCCCGCGTCGGCGGCAACCGCGATCGAGCGCAGCGTCTCGCCGCTCGCCGGATCGATCGCGTCGAGCCGTTCGCCGGTCGCGATCCACACCAGCCGGCCGTCATAAGTGACCCCGTGCACTTTATCGACGCCCGTAAAGGGCCCATATTCGCGGACGATTCTGGCGGCAGAGTGGTTCATGATGACCATCCTAATCACGAAGGGAACGGGGAAGGGAGTAACAAAGCCGTCGCGAATCCGGCGAGCGGCGGCGTCATCCATCGGCGCGCGCGCCCCTCGCCCACCGGCTGCACTTTGCCAGCCGCGGCTAGCGTGTCGAGCGAGCGCTGCACGGTGCGCTGACTCGCGCCGAGCACGAGCGCAAGCGCGGAACTCGACCAGGATTCGCCATCCGAGAGACACGCGAGCAGCGCCGCATGCTCGCCTTCGACTGGCGGCGCCAGCACGACGACCTCGCGCGCTTGCCGCGGCGCGAGCGCGAAGCCGCGCGTCGTCGCGCTGACGCTCGCGAGCGTGCCGAGCGCCGCACGCAGCCGGCCGATCTCGACGCGCAACCGCGCGCGATGTGATTCGTCGGCGCGTTTGGCGCGAAACGCGCGTGCGACGAGCGCGTCGCGCGGCACGTCGTCGGGCCATGCCTCGCCTAGCATGCGAGCAAGCGCGAACAACACAGGTCGGCTCGCGAGCGCAACCGCCGCGTTGGCGTCGCGGATCGCGTAGCGGCAAGCGTCGACGATGAGCGGACCACCATCCTGGTTCGAGGTCAGCAGCTTTTCGATCTCATCGAGGAGGATCGGTTCTTCTTCGCCCCTCGCGATCATGCGCGCCGCCGGCTTGCTCAGTGCAGCCGAAGCGCTTTCGACTTCCGCGATCAACGCCGGAATGCCGGCCTCGTGTGCCGCGCGCGCTGCCCGCGCCAGCGCGGCACGAGCGGCGCCGCTGCGCAAACGCCGCAGCGCGACTCCCGCGACCACCAGCTCATGCGCGGCCCGCAACGCGGGCGGAAACGGCCGGGGATCGAGCGCGGCAAGCTTGCGCTCCGCTTCGTCGAGACGGCCGATCAGCAGCAGACGCCGCGCCGCCAGATACCGCGCATGCGCGGCATTCACGCGATCGCCGTGCGCGTCGAGCGTGGCGGTCGCGGCGTCGAGTGTTCTGGCGGGCCATGCGAGATCGCGCGACGCGAACGCGATCTCCGCTTCGGCGACCACGCAGCGGGCGCGCGCGGCCGCATACTGCGCGCCGAATGCGCGCGCGGCGGCGCGCACCAGCGCCTTTGCGCGCACGAAATCGCCGAGCTGCGCCATCGCGATGCCGCGCAGCGCGAGCGCCGGCGCGTCGTCGCGCAACGCGACGCGGTCAAGCGCGCCGAGCGGATCGCCGGCCGCGAGCGCGCGCGCCGCCGCCGCAATCAGCGCGTCCACGGCGTGCGAGTCCGCGCGTAGCACGTCAATGCATCAAGCGAATCCCGCCACACTTGTCACTCCCACCCGATCGATGCCCGGTCCTAATCTAGCACGACCATCAACCGCCACCGACGCCTTCGGGCAAGAGCTCGCACGGCGCGGCACGACCCACGGAGGAACCCACGATGACCACGCATCCGATCGGAACCCGCGAACAGTGGCTCGACGCGCGACGCGCGCTGCTCGACGCGGAAAAAGCCCACACGCGACACGGCGACGAACTCGCGCGGCAACGTCAGGCGCTGCCGTGGGTGAAGGTCGATAAGGCCTACCGCTTCGATACCGACGAAGGCAGCGCATCGCTCGCCGATCTGTTCAGAGGACGTTCGCAGCTGCTCGTCTACCACTTCATGTTCGGGCCCGACTACAAGGCGGGCTGCCCATCGTGCTCGTCGATCGCGGACGGTTTCGGCGGCTTCGCTGTGCATCTCGCGCATCACGACGTGATGCTGATGGCGGTGTCGCGCGCGCCGCTCGAGAAGTTGCAGGCATACAAGCGACGCATGGGTTGGACGTTTCCCTGGGCATCGTCGGCAAGCGGCGATTTCAATTTCGACTTCAATGTCTCGTTCACCGAGGCACAGCAGCGCGACGGCGATATCGAGTACAACTACGCACGCAACTCTCACGCGATGGACGTGAGTCCCGCGCCCGAACCCGTCGCGCAATTCGCGGCGACCTGCGGCACCGACGCGGCCACCTATTCGCGCGACCGGCCCGGCATGAGCGCGTTCGTGCTCGAAGACGGCGTCGTCTATCACACGTATTCGACCTACGCGCGCGGCGTCGATGCGCTGTGGGGCATGTACCAGTGGCTCGATCGCGCGCCGAAGGGACGCAACGAGACAGGCATCTGGTGGCGCCGTCACGACGAGTACGAGCGGTGATGGGCCCGCTCGTACGCGCTGCCTGCACGAACGGGCAGCACTTCACCACGTGGCGCGCGATGCGCTCATCGCAGCGGGTGTTCGTCGGCGTCTGCGCGTTGGTGTTCATCGCGAGCGTCGCGGCGACACTGGCGCACAACGCGTCGATGTCGGCGATGGGCGCGCTGCCGATGCCAGGCGGCTGGTCGATGTCGACGCTGTGGATGCCGACCTGCGGGCGCACGTGGGCCCGCACCGCGGCATCGTTCATCGGCATGTGGATCGTGATGATGGCGGCGATGATGCTGCCGTCGTTGATGCCGATGCTGCTGCGCTATCGCGACGCGGTCGGCGCGCGGGCGAGCGCGGGGCGACTGGCGCTGCTGACGGTGCTGGTGAGCGGCGCGTACGCGGTCGTATGGACTGCGCTCGGTGTGGCCGTGTTTGCGCTCGGTGCGTCGCTCGCGGCGCTCGAGCTGCGGTGGCTAGCGCTCGCGCGGTCCGTGCCGTTAGCGGCCGGCGTGGTGGTCCTGCTCGCCGGCGCATTGCAGTTCAGCACGTGGAAAGCCCGCCGCCTCGCCTGCTGTCGCGCGACACCGAGCCTCGCCGCCGACGCGGCAAGCGCCTGGCGCTACGGGCTGCGCATCGGGGTGGACTGTGCCGGTTCCTGCGCGGGATTAACGGCGATTCTGCTGGTCGCCGGCATGACGGATTTGCGCCTGATGGCCGCCGTGACGGCCGCCATCACCGCCGAGCGGGTCGCGCCGGACGGCGCGCGCGTCGCACGGACGATCGGCGCCATAGCCATCGGCGTCGCTGGCTGGCTGCTTGTCCAAGCCGTTTCAGGCGGCTAATAGACGCGCCTATCAATCGTCGATCGCTTCGCAAATCGATGATCGACAGCCTTGCTGCCCCAATATTGTTTTAGTTACCGAAACAGTGAGTTCAGGAATTAGGTATTTACCCTAGTTCCGGCTCCCCCTAGACTGTCATCACTGCTGCAAACAAACGGTTTCGCAGCCTAACAAGACAAAACCTGGAGGTAGTAAAAATGAAATCGCTCGTTCAAGCTGTCGTTATCGCCGCTACTCTCGCTGCTCCGGTTGCCGTTTTCGCTCAATCGAACCAGCCGCTGACCCGCGCGCAAGTTCGTGAAGAGCTGGTTCAGATCGAGAAGGCCGGTTACAACCCGGCGCGTTCGAACCCGAACGAATATCCGTCGAACATTCAGGCTGCCGAAGCTCGCGTCGCGGCGCAAAACAGCGCGGTCGGCGGCGTGACCAGCGGTTCGTCGCAACAGGGCCGCGCAGCGCAGTAAGCCGCGTTCCCGTTAGAAAGTTGCTGTTGATGTAGCTGTACCTGCCGGAGCGCTTTGCCATAGCTCTTGCAGCTTCCCCTGCTGGCCCGCCATCGCGATCGAATGCGATGGTGGGCCAGTTCCGTTTTAGCGGAGCCCGGCTAGTGTCGCGTCAGACCGCGCCCGGGTTGATATACGCGGTCTTCACCGACGTATAGAACTCGCGGGCGTAGGCGCCCTGCTCGCGCGGACCATAGCTCGATCCCTTCCTGCCGCCGAACGGCACGTGATAATCGACCCCCGCCGTCGCGGTGTTGACCATCACCATGCCCGCCTGCACATGGCGGCGGAAATGACTCGCGTACTTCAGCGAGGTCGTGCAGATGCCGGCCGACAGACCGAACTCGGTGTCGTTAGCGACCGCGAGCGCTTCCTGGTAGTCCTTGACCTTGATCACCGACGCGACCGGCCCGAACACCTCTTCGCGGTTGATGCGCATCGCCGAGGTCGTCTCCGTGACCAGCGCCGGCGCGAGGAAGTTGCCCGGCGTCGCGCCCTTGACGCGCTCGCCGCCGAACACCGTGCCGCCCTCTTCACGCGCGATCGCCAGATAGCGCTCGTCCTGCTCGAGCTGCTTGTCGTCGACGACCGGGCCGATCTGCGTGCCGTCCGCGAGCGCATCGCCGACCTTCAGCGCGCGCATGCGCGCCTTCATGCCGTCGATGAAGCGGTCATAGATCCCCTCGGTCACGATCAGCCGGCTCGATGCCGTGCAACGCTGGCCCGTCGAATAGAACGCGCCGTTGATGCAGGCTTCGACCGCGACGTCGAGATCGGCGTCGTCGAGCACGACCATCGGGTTCTTGCCGCCCATTTCGAGCTGGAATTTCTTGCCCGACTCGAAGCACTTCGCGCCGATCGCGCGACCCGTCGAGACGGAACCGGTAAAGCTGATCGCATCCACGTGCGGCGACGACACCAGCGCCTCGCCGACCACCGAGCCGCGGCCCATCACGAGGTTGATCACGCCCGCCGGCGCGCCCGCCTCGGCGATGATCTTGACCAGCTCCCACGTGCTGCCGGGCACCAGATCGGCCGGCTTGATGACGACCGTGTTGCCGTACGCGAGCGCCGGTGCGATTTTCCACGCCGGAATCGCGATCGGAAAATTCCACGGCGTAATCAGGCCCACCACGCCGACCGGTTCGCGCGTCATTTCGACCGTCATGCCCGGCCGCACCGACGGCACGATTTCGCCGCCGACACGCAGCGCTTCGCCCGCGAAGAACTTGAAGATCTGGCCGGCGCGGCCCACTTCGCCGATCGCCTCGGGCAGCGTCTTGCCCTCTTCACGCGCGAGCAGCTTGCCGAGCTCCGCCTTGCGCGCGAGGATCGCGCTGCCCGCCTGGTCGAGCACGTCGAAGCGCTGCTGCGGCGTGGACAGCGACCACGTCGCGAAGGCCTTGCGCGCCGCGCTGATCGCGCGATGCGTCTGCTCGGCGTCGGCTTGCGCGAATTCGCCGATCACGTCGTCCAGATTCGACGGATTGACATTGCGCGACACGCTCGCGCCGTCGACCCACTGTCCGTCGATGTAGTTTGCAAATTGACTCATGTCCTGATTCTCCTTTCGAAAATTGCAGCGACAATCCGGTTATTCAGCAACCAGCAGGCCGCGAACCGCAAGGTTGCGATACAGAGCGCGCACGCCGAACGTCCACGGTTCGATTTCGGTGGACAGACGCACCGTGTTGGTCAGCGCGCCGAGCTGCGGCGTCGAAATCGTCACACGGTCGCCGAGGTGATGCGTGAAACCGGCGCCGGGCGCGTCGCGGTCGTTGATCGGCGAGAACATCGTGCCGAGGAACAGCATGAAGCCGTCCGGGTACTGGTGATGACGGCCACAGGTCTGCGCGACGAGGTCGGCCGGGTCGCGGCTGATCTCGCTCATGTGGCTTACGCCGTCGAGCACGAAGTCGTCGTCGGTGCCTTCGACGCGCAGCGACACGCTCGCGCTGCGCACCGAGTCGAGCGAGAAGGTGTCGTCGAACAGCCGCACGAACGGGCCGATCGCGCACGAGCCGTTGTTGTCCTTGCACTTGCCGAGCAACAGCGCCGAGCGCCCTTCGATGTCGCGCAGGTTCACGTCGTTGCCGAGCGTCGCGCCGACGATACCGCCGCGGCTATTCACCGCGAGCACGATCTCCGGCTCCGGGTTGTTCCACACCGACGCGGCGAGCAGACCGACGTCCGCGCCGAAGCCGACCGCCGACATCGGCTGCGATTTCGAAAATACCTCCGCGTCCGGACCGATGCCGACTTCCATGTATTGCGACCACGCATCGCGGCGCTCGAGCTCGGCCTTCAGCTTCATCGCGGCCTCCGAGCCCGGCTTGATCTTCGACAGGTCGGTGCCGATCGTCGATGCGATCGTCTCGCGCACTTCCTTCGCCTTCGCCGGATCGCCGCCGGCCTGCTCCTCGATCACGCGCTCGATCAGGCTCACCGCGAACGTGACGCCGCAGGCCTTGATCGCCTGCACGTCGCACGGCGCGAGCAGGCGCACGGCGGGGGCGCTCGCGCCCGGCAGGTTTGCGTCGATCAGTTGTGCAACCGGCCCGAGCGGCACGCCCGGTGCGCTGCGCGCAAATTGCGCGGCATCGTCGCGCTCGAACAGATCGGCGGTGGTCGGCACGCTCGCGGTGATGTCGAACACCTCGCCGCCGCGCACGACGACCACGCACGGTCCTTCGTGCTGCTCGGACTTGCGCCACACGCGGCCGATCAGCAGCGCGTCGTTCAGATCGCCGGGAAGAAAGCTGGAAGAGGAAGTTGCGGACATGGGATGGGCTCTTTCGGATAAGTGGAGAAACGGGCAAGGCCGGGCGTCGCGTTGTATGCGAAGCCCGGCCTTGTCACCTGCAGGTCAATGCGAATGCCGTGGATTGCCGCGCTCGGCAATCACCTTCAGATAAAGCGTCGCCGGTTCCAGACAGCCGCCGGTTGAAAGCTGGCCGACCGTCTTGCGGTACAGCTCCTGCCACGGCGTTTGCGCGGCCGGAATCTCGAACTGCACGGTTTCGCGGCGTCGCGCGAGTTCCGCTTCGTCGACCAGAACGTTGACGCTGCGCGAATTCAGATCGACACGGATGCGGTCATTCGTGCGCAACAGCGCGAGGCCGCCGCCCACCGCCGCTTCCGGCGACATGTTCAGAATCGACGGGCTCGCGGACGTGCCGCTCTGCCGGCCGTCGCCCAGCGTGGGCAGCGACGTGATGCCCTGGCGCACCAGCGCAGCCGGCGGCGCCATGTTGACGACCTCGGCACTGCCCGGATAGCCGACCGTGCCCGTGCCGCGAATCACGAGGATGCAATGCTCGTCGATTTCGAGGGCCGGGTCGTTGATGCGCGCGTGATAGTCCTCCGGGCCGTCGAACACGATCGCGCGTGCTTCGAAGGTGTTTTCCGCACCTGGCTCGCTCAGATAGGTCTTGCGGAACGCATCGCCGACCACCGACATCTTCATGATCGCGCTGTCGAAGAAGTTGCCCGACAGCACCATGAAGCCCGCGCCGTGCTTCAGCGGATCGTCGGTCGTCTTGATGACCTCGCGATCCGGCGCCGGCGCGGCGGCCGCGATTTCGCCCATCGTGCGGCCCGACACCGTCAGACATTCCTCGTGCACGAGGCCGGCTTTCGCGAGCTCGTGCATCACGGCCGGCACGCCGCCCGCGCGATGGAAGCTCTCGCCGAGATACTCACCCGCGGGCATGCAGTTGACGATCAGCGGCACCTGCTCGCCGACGCGCTGCCAGTCGTCGAGACTCAGCTCGACGCCCATGTGCCGCGCGATCGCGATCAGATGCGGCGGGCAGTTGGTCGACGCGCCGAGCGCCGATGCGACGACGATCGCGTTTTCGAACGCTTCTTTCGTCATGATCTTCGACGGCCGCACGTCGTCGCGCACGAGATCGACGATGCGCTTGCCGGTCGCGTAGGCCATCTGGCCGCGCTCGCGGTAAGCGGCCGGAATGCTCGCGCAGCCGGGCAGCGACATGCCGAGCGCTTCGGCGAGGCTGTTCATCGACAGCGCGGTGCCCATCGTGTTGCAGTGACCGATCGACGGCGACGATGCGGTGGTCAGCTCCATGAAGCCTTCATAGTCGATCTCGCCGGCCGCGAGCAGATTGCGCGCATGCCAGATCACGGTGCCCGAGCCGACGCGCTTGCCGTCGTGCCAGCCGTCGAGCATCGGACCGCCGGACAGCACGATCGCCGGCATGTCGACGGTGGCCGCGGCCATCAGGCACGCGGGCGTGGTCTTGTCGCAGCCGGTGGTCAGCACGACGCCGTCGAGCGGAAAGCCGTGCAGGATTTCGACGAGCCCCAGATACGCGAGGTTGCGGTCCAGCGCGGCGGTCGGCCGGCGGCTCTGCTCGGCGAGCGGATGCACCGGAAACTCCATCGGAATGCCACCCGCGTCGCGAATGCCGGCTTTCGTGCGCGCCGCGAGTTCGATGTGATGGCGATTGCACGGCGCGAGATCACTGCCCGTCTGCGCGATGCCGATGATCGGCCGGCCCGACTGCAGCTCTTCGCGCGTCAGACCGTAGTTCATGAAACGCTCGACGTACAGTGCCGTCATATCCGCATGCGAGGGATCGTCGAACCATTCCTGGCTGCGCAGCCGGCGCGGGGTGGATGCTGACATGATGCGTATCTCTCTGTCTGGGTGAGGGTTGCTTATCGTGCTTACGCGTGCTCTGCGTGTTTCTGCGCCCGCGCCGTCTCGCGGCCCGGCACGCTGTCTTCATTCGACGTGGCCCGCGTCAGCATCGTGCGCGGCACGAGCAGGATCAGCACGCAGCTGACCAGCAGACACGCACCGAGTGCGTAGGTGCCGTTGTTGATGTCGCCGGTCAGGTTTTTGGCCACGGCGGTGATCATGGAACCGGTAAAGCCGGACAGATTGCCGATCGCGTTGATCATCGCGATGCCGGCCGCCGCCGCGGCGCCCGACAGCAGCTGTCCCGGGAACGTCCAGTAAATCGGCATCAATGCGAGGATGCCGGCGGTCGCGATCGTCAGAAACGTGATCGCCCACACCACATGATGCGCCAAAGCCGCGCTCATGATCAGACCGAGTCCGCCGATCAGCGCCGGAATCGCCGCATGCAGACGCCGCTCGCCGGTTTTCTTCGAATGCGCGGCGTTCGCGAGCGTCGCGATGATCGCCACGCCATACGGGATCGCGGTCAACAGGCCGATGTGCAGCGGGTCCTGCACACCGGTCGCCTTGATGATCGACGGCAGCCAGAACGCGAGGCCGTAGAAGCCGGTATTGAACGTGAGCAAAATCGCGACCAGCAGCCAGACACGCGGATCGCGCACCGCCGAGCCGAAGCGCGCGGTCTTGTGCGCGCTCTCGCGCTGCAGATTCGCCGCGAGCAGGCTCTTTTCCTGCGGCGTGAGCCAGCGCGCGCGCTCGATGCCGTCGTCGAGCGAAAAGTACACGACGAACGCGGTCAGCAGCGACGGCACGCCCTCGATCAGCAGCATCCATTGCCAGCCCTGATAGCCGAGCAGGCCCGCCGTATGGTCCATCAGCCAGCCCGACACGACGCCGCCGAGCATCAGGCTGACCGGCATCGCGATCAGAAAGCCCGACATCACGCGGCTTTGACGCTGTGCCGGAAACCAGAAGTTCAGGTACAGAATCACGCCGGGGAAGAAGCCGGCCTCGCAGAGCCCGAGCAGGAAGCGCAGGATGTAGAACATCGTCGCGGTTTCGACGTGCGCGAGCTGCGCGAGCGGCTGGACGAACGCGAGCGCCATCGACACGAGCCCCCACGTGAACATGATCCGCGCGATCCAGAAACGCGCGCCGTAGCGATGCAGGAACACATTGCTGGGCACTTCGAAGATGAAATAGCCCCAGAAAAACACGCTCGCGCCGATCGCGTACATCGTGTCGGACAGGCCGAGATCGTCGAGCATCTGCAGCTTCGCGAAGCCGACGTTTACGCGATCGAGATACGCAACCACATAGCACAGCAACAGTATCGGCAGCAGCCGGCGCACGACCTTGCGATAGGTCCTTTCCTCGAACTCGTCGACGCGCGCGGCAGGCGCGGCGATGGCGGACGGTACAGCGGTCATTCGTTTCTCCATCAGCGTGTTTTTGTGGGGAAATGCCGTTGCCGGTAAAGTTACCGGTAACATTTCTGGCTGTGGATGTTACGCCCGGCTTACCGTCCGGACAACCAAGGGATATCCCTGATCTGTCTGGTTAAGGGTAGTTGGGCGCGTTCGCGTCTTGCGAATTCAGCGACGCGCCCTTTTACGCGCTATCGCGCGAAATCACCGTGAAATCAATCTTCACCGCCTTCCTGCGATGCACGTCGCCCGCTTCGCGATCGGCGAGCGCCGCGAGCAGCGTCTCGCCGGCGCGCAGGCCGATGCCGTAAGCATCGACCGATACCGTCGTGATGCTCGGCTGACAGCACCACGACACCTCGAAATTGCCGAAGCCGGCAACCGCGATGTCGCCCGGCACCGACAGCCCGCGCCGATGGCACTCCATGATCGCGCCGAACGCCGACATGTCGCTCACGCACATCACGGCTTCGGTATCGGGCCAAGTGTCCAGCAAGGCGCTGATCGCCGGCGCGCCGTGGCTCATCGTGATCGGCGAATCGCCGAGCCGGATCACGCGCGGCTCGCCGAGGCCCAGCGCCTTGACTTCGGCGACGTAGCCGCGCATCCGGTCGTGCCCGCGCCGGTCGCGCTCGCTGGCGCCCGCGATGAAGCCGATCCGGCGATAACCGCGCTCGTGCAGATGCCGAACCATCGCGCGCGCCGCCGCCGAGTTCGAAAAGCCGACGACCGTATCGATCGGATCGCTGGGCAAATCCCACATTTCGACGACCGGAATGCCGGCGCGCTGCAACAGCATGCGCGTCGCGTCGGTGTGCCGGCCGCCCGTCAACGCGACGCAGCGCGGCTGGTGGCGCAGCATCGAGCGCACCAGCAGTTCTTCCTGTTCCAGCAGATAGTCCGTATCGCCGAGCAGCAACTGCAGACCATGCGGACTCAGTGCGGCATTCAGGCCGCGCACGGTGTCGGAGAAGTTCGAGCTCGACAGCGACGGCACCAGCACCGCTACGAACTCCGAGCGTCCCGACGACAGCGCGCCCGCCGCCGCATCCGCGACGTAGCCGAGTTCGTCGATGACCTTCTGCACGCGTTCGCGGGTCGCTTGCGACACGTTGCGGCCTGCGAGCACGCGCGACACGGTCATCTTCGAGACGCCCGCGCGTTCGGCAACATCGGACATGCGGGGCGGGACTGGCGGCCTGGACGTCATGATAGGAATCGGGGCGGATGCGCGGAAGTCATGGAACGCACATGATAACGGGCCACTCCTTGCGGAGCGACCAGGCAACGTCAGGGTTGCGTATTGCGGCTCGTCCTGTCGCTGTGTTTTGTCGCTTTAACGCTCGAATCCCACCGAGCAGCGAGCCTGAACCTGCCCCGCCACCGGTGCGCGGAACGAGAACAGCCCGCCCGCCTGCGGCTGATGCTGCCGCTCGACGGCAGTCAGCCCCTTCCATGCGGTCGACACATAAACGGTTTGCAGATCCTCGCCACCGAACGCGAGTTTCGTCACGTTCGCGCACGGCAACGGCACCTGATCGACCAGTTCGCCCGCCGGCGAGTAACGCTCGATCCGCCAGCCGCCGAACAGCGCGATCCACACGAAGCCGTCGGCATCGACCGCCATGCCGTCGGGATGACCGTCGCCCGAGATCGCGGCGAAGATGCGCTTGCCCGACAGCGTGCCGTCCGCGGCGACGTCGAACGCATAGACCACGCGCCGCACCGTGTCGTTGTGATACAGCGTGCGGCCGTCCGGGCTCATCGCCGGGCCGTTCGTGATCACGTAGTCGTCGTCCTGCGCGATCGCCGCGCCTCGCTCGTTCACGCGATACAGCGTGCCGCTCGGCGCCTCTTCGGCGTCGTCCATCGAGCCGAACCACAAGCGCCCCTGGGCGTCGACGAAACCGTCGTTCAGGCGGTTGCCCGGCAGATGCGGTTCGACGTCGACGAGCTTGCTGAACTCCCCGCTCGCCGGATCGAAGCGATGCAGGCCGCCCGGCAGCCCGCATACGAACGTGCCGTCAGCGAGCGGCGCCAGAAAACCGGGCTGATCGGGCGCCTGCCACGTTCGCTGCTCGCCGCTCGCGACGCACAGCCGATGAATCCGGCGCCCCTTGATATCGACGAAATACACGGCGTTCTCGGCGGCCTGCCACAGCGGCCCTTCGGCCAGCTCGGCGCCGACCGCCCATACGCACACAGGTACCGGCATGCTCATTCTCCGTACCACCCTGCGTCGACGAAGTAATCGCGGCCTGAGCAGCGCGACGCGTCGTCGGACGCGAGGAACAGCGCCATGCGCGCGACGTGCTCGGGCTCGATGCGCAGTTGCAGACACTGACTCGCGACGACCTTCGCTTCGCTCTCCGCCGATTGCCACAGCTGCATTTGCCGAGGAGTCTTCACCGCACCCGGGATGATGCAGTTCACGCGGATGCCCGCGCCGCCGAGATCGCGCGCGAGACCCCGTGTGAGCCCTTCGATGCCGGCTTTCGCGGTCATATAGATCGCGAGGTTCGGCAGCGCGACATGCCACGACACCGAGCCCAGATTCAGGATCACGCCGCGCCCCGCGCGACGCATGCCGTTCGCGGCGGCCTGCGCGCAGAAGAACTGGTGGCGCAGATTCACCGCGATACGGTCGTCCCAGTAGCTCGCGGTGAGCTCGCCGATTTCGTGCCGGTCGTCATTGCCGGCGTTGTTGACTAGCACGTCGATCGGCCCCGCCTCTTCGACGATTGCCGCAAACGTGCTTTCGATCGCGTCGACATTTTTCAGGTCGCAGCGGCGGAACAGCGGCGGATGCTTCGCGTGGCGAAGCGTTTCCTGCAGCGCGAGCGAATCGTGCTCGGCGACGTCGAGGAAGAACACGCGCGCGCCTTGCTGCGCGAAAGCCTCGACGATCGCGGCGCCGATCCCGCTGCCGCCGCCGGTGACGACGATGGTTTTGTCCGCCAGGCTTGGATAGGTTGCGTACGACATCAGATTTTCCACTTGTAACGAGTAGGACCACACACGGGGCGGCACTCGCCGTCCCGACCCGCCGCTTAGGCCACGATCTCGACTTCGCTCAGCATGCGCCAGTTGCGCTCGAGCGTTCTCGTCGCGGAGCCCGCGACCGCGACCGTGCCGCTCAGATGAATGTCGCGGCTCGAACTGCCGACGAGCAGATCGAAATCACCGGGCTCGACGATACGCTCGCCGCGCGCGTCGGTGAAGTTCAGCATGTCGACCGGCAGCTTCACGCGCACACGCGCCGAGGCACCGGCCGCGAGCGGCACGCGCGTGAACGCCTTCAGTTCGCGCACCGGCCGCGCGACCGACGCGTGGCGGTCACGCACGTAGATCTGCACGATCTCGGTGCCGTCGCGGGCACCGATGTTGTCGAGCGTGAAGCTCAGCTCGATCGTACCGTCTTCGATCGGCACCTCGCTGTGCGCGAGCGCGAGATCGCCGTAACGGAACTGCGTATAGCCGAGACCGAAACCGAACGGATAGCGGCATCCGAAATGGTAGGCAATCGGCGTTCCAGCGCTCTTCAGACGATGGTTATACACGTACGGCACGGCGCCCGCGCTCTTCGGCACCGACAGCGGCAGACGGCCGCTGAAATTGGCGCGGCCCACCAGCAGATCGGCCAGCGCTTCGGCGCCGCGCTCGCCCGGCGCGAACGCCATGATCTGCGCGGCGATGCGCTCTTCGAGGCCGCCGAGATTGTACGGACGGCCGCCCGTCATCACGACGACGGTCGGCGTGCCGCTGTCGACCACCGCCTGCAGCAACGCCTGCTGCACGCCCGGCAGGTCGAGGCTGTCGGTATCGGAGCCTTCGCCGACCGTGCCGGACTGGAACAGGCCCGCCAGATCGCCGACGAACACCAGCGCGACGCCCGCTTGCCGCGCGGCTTCGACCGCCGCCGCGATGCCGTCGGTGTCCTTGCTGATCAGCTCGTCGCAATGCGCGTCGCCGGTCAGATCGAGCGACACGTCGCCCGGGAACACCGGCGCGCCCGCGCGGCGTTCCTTGATGATGTCGCAGCCCTGCGCGTGAATCACGCGCTCGTTGCCGAGCAACGCGCGCAGCGAGCGCAGCGGCGTCGCGATCGACGCAGTGGACTGCTCGCCGCTGTTGATCAGATGCACCGGGAAGCTGTAGCCGGCGAGGAGCGCGAGCGGATCGTCGGCGGTGGGGCCGATCACCGCGATTTTGTCGGCGCCGTTCGGGGCGAGCGGCAGCACGTCGCCCTGATTGCGCAGCAGCACCGCCGATTCGAGCGCGACCTGATACGCGGTATCGCCCGCTGTGGCGCTCTTCACGTCGACGCGCTCGGGATCGACATACGGATTCTCGAACAGGCCGAGCTGGAATTTCACGCGCAGCACGCGCGAGACGGCGGTGTCGATCGTCGCTTCGGTGATCTCGTCGCGCTCGAGCGCTTCCTTCAGATGCACCGCGCACTCATGGCCCGGCAGCTCGACGTCGAGGCCGGAGTTAAATGCGAGGGCCGCGGCCGACGCGCTGTCGCGCGCCACCGCATGGTGGCTGTAAAGCAGGTCCACGCCCGCGTAATCCGCGACGACGAGACCGTCGAAGCCCCACTTCTCGCGCAGCGTGTCGTGCAGCAGCGCGCGATCGCCATGGCAGGGCACGCCGTCGACGTCGTGATACGCGGGCATCACCGAGCCCGCGTTCGCGAGCTTCACGGCCATTTCGAACGGCAGCATGAACACGTCGTTGAGCTCACGCGGACCGACATGCACCGGCGCATGATTGCGGCCGCCTTCGCTCGCCGAATGACCGACGAAATGCTTGAGCGTCGCGAGCAGATCGCGCTCTTCGCCTTGCAGGCCCTTCACGTAGTGGCATGCGAGCACGCCGACCAGATACGGGTCTTCGCCGAGCGTCTCCTCGGTGCGGCCCCAGCGCGGATCGCGCGACACGTCGAGCACCGGCGCGAGCCCCTGGTGACAACCGATCGAACGCGCCTGCTCGCCGATGATCGTGCCCACTTCGCCGACCAGCCGCGGATTCCACGTCGCCGCATAGTTCAACGGCGACGGGAACAGCGTCGCGTCCTTGATCATCAGGCCGACGAGGCACTCCTCGTGCGCCATCACCGGAATGCCGAGACGCGTGTCTTCGACCATCTTGCGCTGCAGTTCGTTGAGCGCTCGCACGCCTTCCTTCGGATCGACCGTATGGGTGCCGAGCGGACGCGTGATCTGGCCGAGGCCATACTGCAGGATCTCGTCGACCGTGATCTGGTTGGCACTCTGCGCGAAATCGATGCTACGCGCCTTGTGATTGCCATCGGCCGACAGCACCAGCCAAGCGGCATGAAGCTGCGCGATCTTTTCATCGAGTGTCATGCGCGCGAGCAGATCGGCCACGCGCTCTTCCAAGGCTGCGGCGGGATTGCGGTAGAGCGGCACCTCACTTTGGCGAAGCAACATCGAAAACTCCTTCTTTTTATGCTGGTGTACGAAGCGCAAGAAGCGCCGACAAATCCGTTGTTTCTGACAAGCGTGCGGCGGGGCGTTGCTTCGGCCGGGAGCCATCCCGTTCCATTTCAGATATCTTTCCGTACTTCGCAGTCCTGCTAATCAATCAAACGCGGCCGCGACTCGAAATTCGCGGTGTTTGATCGGCTGCGGGTCGTTCGGTACGTCTAGCGATGCGGTGCAGTGCGCCCGCGCTCGCCTGCGTCGTGCAAGCAAGCGCGGTCACAAGCGGATCAGTGCAGACGCGGCAGCGCGAAATCGTTGTCGTCGAATACGTGGCACGCGTGCGGTGCGAACGCCAGCTCGACGCGTTCGTCGTGATTGACGCCACCGTCGCCGGGCAGTTTGGCGATCATCGTGTTGCCCTCGCGCACGCCACCGTCCACGTGCACGTAGCTGTGCTCGCCCATCCGTTCGACCAGACGCACGGCGCAGCGAATCGTCTGCACGCCGGGCTGCGCCGACGGCAAGGCGAGGTGCTCCGGCCGGACGCCGAGCGTGACCTGCGAGCCGACGCGCTGCCTGCGGCCGTCGACCTCGGCGCGCACGCGCTCGCCCGTGGTCAGCTCGACCTGAATGCCCTTTTCGTCGACCGCGAGGACCGTGGCCGGCATGAAGTTCATCTTCGGCGAGCCGATGAAGCCCGCGACGAAGCGGCTCTTCGGCCGGTGATACAGATCGAGCGGCGCGCCGATCTGCGCGATGCTGCCGTGTTTTTCCATGTCTGCGCCGGCGTGCAGCAGCACGATCTTGTCGGCGAGCGCCATCGCTTCGATCTGGTCGTGCGTGACATACACCGCGCTCGCGCGGTTGAACTCGCGATGCAAACGGGCGATTTCGGTCCGCGTCTGCACCCGCAGCGCGGCATCGAGATTCGACAGCGGCTCGTCGAACAGGAACACGCCCGGCTCGCGCACGATCGCGCGGCCGATCGCGACGCGCTGGCGCTGACCGCCGGACAGCGCAGCGGGGCGGCGCTCGAGGTAGCTGTCGAGTTGCAGCGCGGCAGCGGCGCTGCGCACCTTCTTGTCGATGATGGCCTTATCGACTTTCGCCTGACGCAGACCGAATGCCATGTTCTCGTACACGCTCATATGCGGATACAGCGCGTAGTTCTGGAACACCATCGCAACCTGGCGCTTCGCGGGTTCGACGTTGTTCATGAGTTCACCGTCGATGCGCAGTTCGCCGTCGGTGATCGATTCGAGGCCGGCAATCATGCGCAGCAGCGTGGACTTGCCGCAGCCCGACGGCCCGAGGAACACGCAGAATTCATCCTTGCCGACTTCGAGGTTGGCGTCGCGGATCACCGAGTTACCGCTCGTATAGGACTTCTGTACGTTAGTGAGAGAGATGCTTGCCATGTCGTCTTTGCGAAGTTCGGTGTGCGAGCCACTGCGGCCCACACGATTCGAGGTTGTGTGCGATGCGGATCAGCCCTTGAGCGAGCCAGCCATCATCCCCTTGATCACGCGCTCCTGACCGAACGCATAGGCAACGATCAGCGGCAGCGAAGTGAGCACGAGGACGGACAACATCGACGGAATGTTCGACGCGTATTGCCCCATGAAGTCCCAAATCGCGAGCGGCAGCGTACGGTGCTCGGCTGTCGAGGTGAGCATGTACGCGAAGATGAACTCGTTCCACAGACCAATGCCGTTGAAGATCGTCACAGTGGCGAGCCCCGGTGCCGAAAGCGGGAAGAAAATCCGCCAGAAGATGCGGAACGGACTGCAGCCGTCGAGCTGCGCCGCTTCTTCGAGCTCGCGCGGAATCTGGCGCATGAACTCGGTCAGGATGAAGATCGACACCGGCAGACTGAGCGCCACATACGGGCCGAGCAGCGCGAACGCGGTGTCGTAGAGACCGAGGTTGCGCGTGAGCAGATAGATCGGCACGAGCGTCGCATGCAGCGGCACGATCATGCCGGCGACCACCAGACCGAACAGCGTCTTGTTCAGTGAGAAGCGCAAGCGCGCAAACACGTAGGCCGCCATAGCACTGATGATGACGATCAGCAGCACCGACACGCCCACCGTGAACACGCTGTTACGGAAATAAGTGAAGAACGGCCCCTGCAGCACAGCCGCGTAATTGCCCCAATACAGGTGGCTCGGCGGCGCCCACACGG
Source organism: Paraburkholderia sp. BR14320 (assembly GCF_040948665.1). Classification (NCBI taxonomy): domain Bacteria; kingdom Pseudomonadati; phylum Pseudomonadota; class Betaproteobacteria; order Burkholderiales; family Burkholderiaceae; genus Paraburkholderia; species Paraburkholderia sp. BR14320. The sequence goes on along the minus strand of NZ_JBFPKG010000005.1, from coordinate 211,414 downwards.
ACGTCGCGAAAGTCTCCTCCTGGCTCTTCAGGCTCGACGCGACCATGAAGAGAAACGGAATCGTCGTGACGGCCAGCCAGATCAGTGCCAGCAAAGGAATCCCGACGCGGGGGAAGCGTAGTTTCTTGTTCATGGTTCAGACCTCGGTTGCATAACGGCGGGTGAAGTACATCGACACCGCCGCCACCGTGATGACGATAAGGAACATCGCCGAGCCGATGGTGCTGCCGTAGCCGAGTTGGAACGAACTAAACACCGTGCGATACATGTAGGTGGCCATCACCTCGGACGAACCTTCGGGGCCGCCTCCGGTCATGACGAAGACGAGATCGAAGTAACGCAGCGAGCCGAGCACGGACAGCAGCACCGCCGTGCGCACCGTGCCTTGCAGATGCGGCAGCTTGATGCGCCAGAAAATGGTCCACTCGGATGCGCCGTCGAGCAGCGCAGCCTCGTTGACCTCGGCCGGCATCGACGAGAGCCCGGCGAGGAACAGAATCATGTAGAAAGGCGCGTTCTGCCAGATGATCACGGCAATCGTCGCACCCAGCGAAAAATGCGGGTCGCCCAGCCAGTCCTTCGCGAGGCCATCGAGCCCGAATGCCTGCAGCGCGACGTTGACCGGACCGAAATTCGGATCGTAGATCTGCTTGAACAGCACGCCGATCGCCACGCTCGACATCAGCAGCGGCAGGAAATACAGAACCTTCAGCAAGCGCGAGCCGCGGCCGGCCTTTTCCAGCAGCACGGCTAGCGCGAGCGCGATCGGAAGCTGGATGACGATCGAGGCGACAGCAAGAATCACGTTGTTCCGCAGCGATTGCCAGAACACCATGTCGTGCGCGAGCCGCTCCCAGTTCGCGAGTCCGATATAACGGGCAGTGTTGCCGAGGCCGTTCCAGTCGAGCAGCGACAGCCGCAGGCTGGAGACGAGCGGATAAAGCAGGAACACGGCCAGCAGCAGCAGCGACGGCGCAAGAAACACCACCGTGACGAGCGTTTGCGATGAGAATCTCAACCGGCGTTCGGGAGTAGCGGTAATTGCAATATTCACGGGCTTGTATGCCGACCGGCACCTCGCGGTGCCGGCCGGACTTTTCTTTAAGACTGGAGAAGATTAACCGCCCTTCTTCGAAGCGGCTTCCATTTGCTGCGCAGCAGCTTCAGGCGTCAGCGACAGGCCGAACAGTGCCTGCGTCGTGTCCTTGTGCAGCTCACCGAGGGCCGGCGGCAGTGCCTGGTCGTACCAGAGCTGCACGCTCGGAGCCGCGGCAAGCAGTTTCTGCAGACGCTGCGTGAACGGATCGTCAATCTTGACGTTATTGACCGGCGGGAGCTTGTGGTCATCCGACGCGCGAGCCTGCATCGCCTGTTCGTCGGTCAATGCCTGGATCAGCTTGAACGCTGCGTCCGGCGACTTGCACTCGGCTGAGATGCTGAGGAAGCCATCGCCGACCGTGCCGATCAGGTCACGCGGATCGCCCTTGCCACCCGGCACGCTCGGGAACGGGAAGAAGTCGAGATCCTTCGAGAACGCCGGATTTTCGTTGGCGATCGTCGAAGCTTCCCAGGCACCCATCAGCTCCATGGCAGCCTTGCCCGTGTACAGCAGACGGCGCGAAGCGCCCGAGTCGTAATCAAGACCGTTGATGCCCGGTGCGAACGCGCCAGCCTTCACCAGTTCCTGAATGCGCTTGCCGGCTTCGACGAAGGCCGGATCTTCGAAGCCCTTGCCCTTGCCTTCGATCGCGTCCTTCACGACTTGCGGACCGCCGATACGGTCGACGAGGTACATGTAGTACATCGATCCGGTCCACTTGTTCTTGTTCGCGAGCGAGAACGCCGCGACGTTGTGCGACTTCAGCACCTCGACGACGTGCATCAGTTCATCCCACGTCTTCGGCGGCGTGATGCCGTACTTCTTGAAGACTTCCTTGTTGTAGAAGATCACCGCGGCCGCCGCGTTTTCGGCAGCGACACCGTAGGTCTTGCCGTCGAACGTCGTGACATCCCACGACGATTGCATGAAACGGTTGCGATACGACGGATCCTTGCTCAGGTACGGCGTCAGGTCGGCGATCTGGCCGGACTTCACGTACTCGTGCAGGCCGCCGCCGCCCCAGTTCTCGAACACGCACGGCGGCTGGTTCGCGCCGAAAGCGACCTTCAGCTTCGTCTTGTACGCTTCGTTCAGCACGTGCGAATTCTCGACCTTGTAGCCCGGAACCGCCTTTTCGAATCGATCCGACGCGTCGCGAATGATCTTGCTCGACGACGCATTGGTCTGCTGGTCCCATACCGTGATCGTCTTGGAGTCCGCCGCTACGGCGTTCGAAACAACTGCAGACAACGAAAACAGCAGCGCCGTCGCGCCGATGATGGACCGCGCTTTAAACAACGCCGGGTACGCCATGTGTGTGTCCCCTCTTCTGGATTTTTAAGAAACCGCCGAAACGTTAACGTTAGCCTTAACGTTAGTGAATGTTAGGTCGATGCGGTAAGTAAGGCTATGCGGGATTTTACCTGGTCTCGGTCGGGCTGCGACGCAAACACCTGTATAAGATTGATTGATTGTGGGAAAGCGGAAATAAAAAGGGTTCTGCTAGAATAGCGACTACATAAACGGTATCGCTAACGCGATTAGCGAGTCGACCCATCCAATGACCTCTCGCACAGCTCCGACCCGCATGGCAAGACAAACCCCCACGCTTGAGCACGTCGCCAAGCTTGCCGGGGTGTCCCAGATGACCGCATCGCGCGCTCTGAACGGCCGTCCTGGCGTGTCGCGCGAAACCCGTGACGAAGTACTGAGAATCGCGTCGGACATCGGTTACGTCGTCAACCGCACCGCGCAGAAACTGTCGGGGGGCCGCAATGGCATCATCGGCATCATCACGCCGACGCTCGACACGCAATTCTCCAGCGAACTGATTCTCGGCGCGGGCCGCGCGGCGCGTGGCGCCGGCTGCGAGATGCTGGTCTACACGGTGTTCGACGAAGATCGTCATACGCATCACGACCTGCTCGGGCTGATCCAGCAATTCTCCGACGGCATCCTCGCGATTCTTCCGCGCGAGTCGCTGTGCCTCGAGGCGCTCGCCACCGCGAAGGTGCCGGTCGTCGTCGTCGATCAGCGCGGCACGCTGACGGGCTTCCCGTCGGTGTCGGTCGACAACTACGGCGGCGCGTGTCTCGCGGTCGAACACCTGGCGGAACTCGGTCACAAGCGCATCGCGTTTCTGGCCGGCGACGAAACGATCGAAGGTGTACGCGACCGGCAACGCGGCTATCACGACACGCTGGCTCGTCTCGGCCTGCCGCGTGAAGACTCGCTGGTCGCCGCGGGCGACCTGTCGCAAATGATGGCGTTCGACGTCACGTTCGACCTGCTGAACCTCGCCGAGCCCCCCACCGCGATCTTCACGGCCAACGACCAGAGCGCGTTCGGCGTAATCGCCGCAATTCGCGAAGCCGGCCTGCGCGTGCCGGACGACATCTCGGTGATCGGCTTCGACGACATCCCGATGTCCGAGCAGTTTCACCCCGCGCTCACCACGATCCGTCAACCGTTCCAGCAAATGGCGCGCTCGGCGGTCAACACGCTGCTCGCGCAAATCGCCGGGATCGACGCCGCTTCGCAGCGCATCACGCTGCCGGCGGAACTGGTGGTGCGCGATTCCACCGGCCCTGTGCGCACCAAGCAGCGCCGCGGCCGTCACCAGATCGTTTCGACGTAAGTCGAAGCGCGCACCTTCGCATCCGAAGTCACGAGCGCGCCGCCATGCGTGCGCGCGGTCGCGACGATCAGGCGTTGATGCAAGCTGAGCGATGGCGGCAGCGTGGCCGCGCGAAACGCGATTTCGGTGTCGACCGGAATCATCCGCACGCCGTCTAGCGACAGAAACGTCGACATCCAGCTGCGCGCGTCCATCGACAGCCCGAGACTGCCGACCTTCACGAACTCCGCGATTTCGAACGCGCTGATCGCCGAGATCAGGATCTCGCCGCCGGCGAGCTCCCGATCGATCGCATCGTGCGCGGCCTGGCTCAGCGCTTTCTGCCTGCCGAGCCAGCACACGAGCGCAAGCGTGTCGAGCGTGATCATTACTCTTCCTGGTCGGCCGTGACAGGTTGCAACGCGTGCTTCAGATTGAAGTGCGTAATCGACGCGCGCAGCAGCTCGAGCGGATTTTCCTGCTTGCTGCGATACGGCCGAATTTCGATGGTGGGTTGCCCGCGGTCGGTGACGACCACGGTTTCGCCCAATGCCTCGACCTGGCGGAACAGCTCGCAGGCCCGGGACTTGAAGATGGCTTTAGATACTCGTTTTTCCATGACGCTCTCCACCCAGCAAAATTCCAACGGTTATTTTTTGCGCCGGGCCGGCGCGCCCGCATGCGAACGCGCGCGATGCGTGGCCCGACATTCTTTTTCAACCTTGCTCTCAGGCACTACTTTCCAACCTACTGCCAGGAGCTCCCTCGAACTCCCGTCCAACCCGCGGCGACGATTACCGTGACCGCGACACCGCCCGCACCGGTCGCGCCAATCCGTGCGCGCAACCGCTGCGCTTTCAGCTAATCAATACCTTTTAGGCAGACCGTTTCGGCCACACAAGGGTCGTGCCGGATAGCACCGCGGCGCGTCTCGGGTTTCAATGTCTGCTCCGTGTTTTAGCTCTTCGAATAGATGCAAACGTCTTGAACGTTACCCTTAACGTTAGCGGATGTTAATGGCACACATTCGCCGCCGCCATGCGGAGTTAACCTAAGCTCCGAACCACTATCCGGGACCACCCGACCCGACCCTCAAAGCCACGCCCAGCAAGGAGGAAGCTCCGCGCAAGGCATAGACAGCAAATCGTAATATTTGATGCGAACCGACTAACGAGATCCCTGCTTGCGTCTCACTCTTCGTCATCCGATGCCGGGGGCCTCGATGAAGGCTCCGCATCGAAATGTACGATCCACGAATGCAGCGATTCGCGCGGCTTCTTCAACCTTTCTCGCTGCTGCGGTCCTCGTTCGATAGCCGATTGCCCCCGGTCCGCGGCAGCCGCCGTTTCACCGGGCGTCTGCGCATACCGCTGCCCGGACGAGCCGCTAGCCGCGGCCTCGCCATCGTCCTTCGCTACATTTTTCTCCATCGCGCTATCCGCCATCGGTGTGCTAGTGCTCGCTCGCCGGCATCGGCCTGTCAAACGACCGCGCCTACGTCCTCGCCGACTTTGGGTCGCGACAGGCTCACCGCGGCGCCGTTCGCATCGAACAGCGTGACCGACGACGACGCCACCTTGATCCCGACGCGCGCGCCGACCGCATGCTGCGCGTCCTTCTTGTCGAGCTTCAGCGTGATCGCGTGCGCGATGCCATCGAGTCGCGCATGCAGCAGCGATACATCGCCGAGATGCTCGACCAGTTCGACTCGGGCGGCGAGACCTTCGTCGAGCGTGCCGATGCCCAGATGCTCGGCACGCACCCCGAGCGTCAGCTCACCGCTCAGCGACTGCGACGACCGGCCGGGCAGCACGATGCGCTGGCTCGCGCCCGCGAGCGCCACGACGGTTTGGGTATCGCTTTGCGACACCAGCGTCGCGGCCAGCATGTTCATCTGCGGCGAGCCGATGAAGCCGCCGACGAAGCGGTTCGCCGGTCGCTCATACAGTTCGAGCGGCGCGCCGGTCTGCTCGATGTTGCCTTTGTTGAACACGACGATCTGCTGGCCGAGCGTCATCGCCTCGACCTGATCGTGCGTGACGTAAATCATCGTCGTGCCGAGTTCGCGATGCAGCTTCGCGAGTTCGATACGCATCTGCACGCGCAGCGCCGCATCGAGATTCGACAGCGGCTCGTCGAACAGGAACACGCGCGGCTTGCGCACGATCGCCCGCCCGATCGCGACGCGCTGGCGCTGGCCGCCCGACAGTGCCTTCGGTTTGCGTTCGAGCAGATGCGTGATCTGCAGGATCTCGGCGGCACGGCCCACCGCCTCGCGCACTTCATGCTTCGACTTGCCCGACAGCTTCAGCGAAAAGCCCATGTTTTCCGCGACCGTCATGTGCGGGTAGAGCGCGTAGCTCTGGAACACCATCGAGATGCCGCGGTCCGTAGGCTGCAGATCGTTGACGCGTACGCCGTCGATCAGAATGTCGCCGCCCGTTACCGACTCTAACCCCGCGATCATGCGCAGCATCGTCGACTTGCCGCAGCCCGACGGTCCCACGAAAACCGTGAACTGCCCGTCCGGGATGTGCAGATCGATGCCCTGGATCACCTGCGGTCCTTCGCCATACGTCTTCGAGACGTTGCGCAATACGAGTTCGCCCATTTGATGCCTCCTCCTCCTCAGTCCTTGTACTTGCAGACCCCGCGTGACGCTATCCCACTGCCCCACTACTGTCGCGCCACGCGAGGTTCGGTGCGCCCGCCGCCGGGCGTGCGCGTCAGCGCACGGCTGCGACGCCGGCGTGTTGCGCGATCACGTCGCGATACCACAACGCGCTGTCCTTCAGCGTGCGCTCCTGGCTCGCATAGTCGACGTAGACCATGCCGAAGCGCTTGTCGTAACCCGACGCCCATTCGAAGTTGTCCATCAGGCTCCACGCGAAATAGCCGGCCACGTCGACGCCCTTTTTCACCGCGTCCGACAACGCGGCCAGATGCAGGTCGTAGAAGCGCACCCGCTCGGCGTCATGCACACGGCCGTTAGCCAGCACGTCCTTCGCCGCGCAGCCGTTCTCGGTGATGTAGATCGGCGGCAGCTTGTAGTCGGCGTTGATGCGCGTCAGCAATTCGGTGAGGCCTTGCGGATAGACTTCCCAATCCATGTCCGTGAAGCCGAGCACGCCCGGCGGACGCTTCTCGCCCGATGCGCTCGCGAAGATGCGGGTGTAATAGTTGATGCCGAGGAAGTCCATCGGCGTACCGATCACGTCGAAATCGCCGCTCCGAATTGCCTCTTGCGGACCGTTCGCGCCGTACCATTCCAGCGCCTCGGCCGGATACTCGCCCTTGAACAGCGGGTCCATGTACCAGCGCACGAACTTCGCGTATTCGAGCGACGCGGCGGCCTGGTCTTCAGGCGAATCCGTCGCGCCATGCGCCGGCGACTGGTTCAGCACGATGCCGAGCGGCGCCTTTACGCCATCGGCGCGCAACGCCTGCAACGCGAGACCGTGCGACAGCAGCAGATGGTGCGCGACGTGCGCGGCTTTCTTCAGATCGGCGTTGCCCGGCGCGAAATAGCCCGTTGCGTTGCCGAGCCATGCGGTGCACCACGGCTCGTTGTGCGTCGCGATCGATGCAACGCGATCGCCGAGCACGCTGCCGATCTTGCGTGCGTAGTCCGCGAAACGATAGGCGGTGTCGCGGCTTTCCCAGCCGTTTTGCGTGTGCTGCAGCGACGACGGCAGGTCCCAGTGATAAAGCGTCGCGAACGGCTGGATATCGCGCTCGAGCAAACCGTCGACGAGGCGCTCGTAGAACGCTAGACCCTTTTCGTTGAATGCGCCGCGGCCAGTCGGCTGCACGCGCGGCCACGCGATCGAAAAGCGGTAAGCATTGACGCCGAGTTCAGCCAGCAGATCGAGGTCTTCCTCGAGCAGGTGATAGTGATCGCATGCGACATCGCCGCTCTCGCCGTTCACGACCTTGCCCGGCACTTTGCAGAACTCGTCCCAGATCGACGGGCCACGGCCGTCCTCATGCGCTGCGCCTTCGATCTGGTAGGAACTGGTGGCCACGCCCCAGACGAAGTCTTCGTTGAATCGATACGTCGGCATAAATGTTGTTGTCCCGAATGGTCATGCCCGCCAGGGCGTGAAGATGAAAGGAAAAATCTCAGGCCTTGACCGCGCCGGTCGTCAGACCGTCGATCAAACGCCGCGAGGTGAACGCGAACAGCACCAGCAACGGCAGCACCGCGACCGCGGAGCCCGCCATCACTGCGCCCCAATCCGAATTGGTCGGGCTTTGCAGAATGCGCAGCGCGAGCGGCAGCGTGTACATCGACGGCGAGCGCAGCACGACTAGCGCCGACAGAAAGTTGTTCCACGCCTGAATGAAGCTGATCAGGCCAAGGGTGCCCAGCGCCGGTCCCAGCAGCGGCATCACGATGCTCCAGTAGATGCGGAATTCGCCGCAGCCGTCGATGCGCGCCGCCTCGATCAGCTCGGACGGAATCGCCGACGCGACGTACTGGCGCATCAGGAACACGCCGAGCGCGGCGGCCGCGCCTGGCACATACAGCGCGCGCGGCTGATCGATCCAGCCGAGCAGGTTCATCGTCATGAAGGTCGGAATCATGCTGAGGAACGGCGGCACCAGCATCGCGGTCAGCGCGATTGCGAACAGCGTCTTCTTGAAGCGAAACTCGTACATCGCGAACGCGTAGCCGGCCATCGACGTGACCAGCAGCGTCAGCACGGTTTGCATCGCGGCCGTATAGAAGCTCCAGCCGAGATTGCGCCAGAACGGAATGTGCCGCATCAGCGAGGCCATGTTGTCGAGAAACGCGCTGCCGAACCACAGCGGGGGCGGCATCGAGAAAATCTCGGAGCTCGTGTGCGTCGCGAACACGAACATGAAGTAGAACGGCGAGAACATCAGCAGCCCGCCGGCAACCACGATCGCATAGCCGATATAGCGGCCCTTGTTGTTCGACGATTTCATCGCTGATTCTCCTCGTTCATGCCGCTGCGGTGAAAGATCCGCGTGTTCAACCACATCATCGCGCCGATCGAGATGAATAGCAGCCATGCGATCGAACTCGCGGTGCCGAAATCGCCGTCGTGGAATGCGGTGCGATACATATAGACGGCCGTCGTCAGGCCGGACTGGCTGGTACCCATGCCTTCGTTCGGCAGCAGGATGAACGGCTCTTCGAACAGTTGCAGGCCGCCGATGATCGACAGCGTGACCGCGAAGAAAATCATCGGCTTGATCAGCGGAATCGTGATGCGGGTGAACTGTTGCCAGCCATTCGCGCCGTCGATGCGTGCGGCCTCGTACAGGTCTTTCGGAATGGTTTGCAGCGCCGACAGATACAGCACCGTGTTCCAGCCGACATAGCGCCAGAAGATCACCACCGACACCGCCGGCTTGACGTTCTTCGGGTTATATAGCCACTCGATCGGATGCGCGGGAACGATCCAGTGCAGGCCGGGCAGTTTGCCGAGCTCGGCGATCGCGAGGTTGATCATGCCGAAGTCGGTCGAATACAGCGACGAGAAAATCAGCGCGATAGCGACGCTGGACGTGATGAACGGCAGGAAGTACAGGCCGACCATCAGGTTGCGCCAGCGGCGAAACGCGGTTTGCAGAAAGAACGCCAGCGGCAGCGCCACCAGATGCTGCGGCACGCCGGACATGATCGCCATCGACGCAGTGTTGTACAGCGACTTCCAGTACCACGGGTCGGTCAGCGTGAACGTGAAGTTCGACAGACCCACCCACTTCATGCTCGCGAGCCCTGCCGTCGCGTCCCAGCTCTGGAACGACAGGTACAGCGAAAACAGCAGCGGGAACGCCATGAACAGCGCGAACAACAGGAAAAACGGGCCGAGAAACAGGTAGGGTGCGACCTTCACCGGATCGAGCCGCGAAGTTTTTCGCGGCGCGGCGAACGGCGTGGGCGAGCTCAGCACATCGCTCACGCGTGCATCGCGGGCGACCTCTTCGGTCGTGGGCAGCGGAGTGTTCATCAATAGTTCCGTCCAGTCGGGCGTGGGGTGGGTCTTCGATGACCGGCCACGCTGTTTGCAGCAGACTTGCAGCGCACTGCGAGACACTTCGGTCGCGGCATGCAGCGTGCCGCGACCTTGCATCAATACCGCTTAACGGCGGACCCGATGGGCGATCTGGTCCTGCGCTTCCTGCAGCGCGGTATGCACGTCTGCGCCATCGTCGACGACCTTGTCGAGCGCCGAATGCACCGCCTCTTCAGCGACCTGGTCGTACTTGCTGCGCTGGATCGCCGGGATGTGCGAGGCCGCATCACGCCAGATCAGGCGCGCCTTCTCGTCGCCGAGGAATGACACCGGCTCGGCGAAGAACGAATCGGTCTGCGCGGAGAGCAGCGACGGGAATGCGTCGATCGAACGGAACGAAGCGAGCTGCGTGTCCTTGCGCGTCGTCAGGAACTTGATGAATTCCCACGACATCGGCTTTTGCGTCGCTTTCGCCGGAATCGACCAGAACGTCCCGCCGAACGATGCGTACGCGTTGTTCGGCAGATTGGCCGCGCGCCACAGACCCTTCGTGTCCGGTGCGATCCACGACGACAGGTGGCCACCGAGCCATGCGCCCATCATTTGCGTCGCGACGGTGCCGCGCTTGAAGCTCTCGGCCCATTCGTTCGACCACGGAGTGATCTTCGCGTCGAGACCGAGGTCGCGCGCTTTCTTCGCGAGCTCGAACGCCTTCACGAAACGCGGCGACGTGACGATCGGATTGCCGGCCTTGTCGAAGTACACCCCATCGCCTTCCTTCAGGTCGGCACGAATGTAGATGTCCTCGATATCACGCGACGATGCCATCAGGTACGCACCCGTCGCCTTCTTGATCTTCACGCCGGACGCCAGATACGAGTCCCACGACTTGGTCAGATCGGCTTCGGTCACGCCCGCCTTTTCGAGAATGTCCTTGCGATAGAACAGCGTGCCCGGACCGATATCGGCCGGCATGCCGACGATCGCGCCGTCCTGCGTGGTCGCCTGCGCGAACGTGTAGTTGATGAACTGGCTCTTGTACTGGCCCGCGCTATACGGAGCCTTCGACAGATCTTCGAGACCGCCGCCCGCCGCAAAGCGGCCGATGAAGCCGACCTCGACCGCCATCACGTCGGGCAGATTCGAGCTCGTCGCGAGCGCGGTGGTCATTGCGTTGTGGTGATCGGCGATCTGGAGCGACGACACCTTAACGTCGACGTCCGGATGCAGCTTCTTCCACGCCGGCAGCGCGTCCTTGATTTCCTGATCCAGCTTCGGAAAGACCGCGACGTTCAACGTGGTGTTGGCGTGCGCGCCGACTGCTGCCAGGCTGAGCAGAACGGCGGCGGCAGAGCCTGAAAAGCGGAATTTCATTACTCGTCTCCTAAAGAACCCTGTTTGAACTGCATTTGATGAATACCCGGTTGCTGCGACCTACTTCCCCTGTTGTCTTTGTTGCTGCTTTGCTTGGTGCTGCTTTGCTTGGTGCTGAATGTGCTGCGAATCTCTGCTTGACTGCCGATATCTGAAAGCGCTTTCACGTCTCGACGAAAAAAAGCCGCTACGCATGCGTATCCCCCTGCTCTACCGGCGGCGTGATTCGACGCGTGGTTTCGCGCGTCACGAGCGTGAGCGGAATCGGGCTGAGCGCGATCGACTGCTTGCGGATCATCTGCACGATGCCCTGCGCGGCGAGTCGGCCGATTTCATAAGTCGGCTGGCGAACCGTCGTCAACGGCGGCGTCATGTACGACGAGGTCGGCAGGTCGTCGAAGCCGACCAGAGACACGTCGTCCGGCACCCGCACGCCGCGGCGGAACATCGCGAGGCGCGCGCCGTAGGCGGTCTGATCGTTTGCGCAGAATACGGCGCTGAACGATGGATGGCGCGCCATCAGCCGCTCCATCGCGGCGACGCCGCCCGTTTCGAGGTAATCGCCCTGCTCGACGAGGTCGGCATCGAAGCCGATGCCCGCTTCCTCGAGCGCGGTCCGGTAGCCGACGAGACGCTCGATCGCATCCTCGTGACTGGCCGGCCCGGCGATGAAGGCGATCTCGCGATGGCCTTGCTCGATCAGATGGTGGGTCGCGTCGCGAGCGCCCTGCATGTTGTCGATCGGCAGGCCCGCGAGCGTCGCGCTGTTCTGCACCGAGCGGCCCAATACGAGCATCGGTGCGTGCCGCGAGTAGTCGGTCAACGTCGACTCATCGAGTTGCGCGTGCAGCAGGATGATTCCGTCGACACGCCGGGCGATGAACTGCTCGAGGCGCGCCTTTTCGTCGGCGATGTTCCAGCGGCTGCTCACGAAGATCGGCGTAAAGCCCGGCTCGGACAGCGACTCTTCGATACCTCGTAGCCACTCGGCGTAAAACGGACTCGACACCGCCTGTGTCAATACGCCGATCGTTTCGGTCCGGCCGCTCGCGAGACTGCGCGCGAGCACGTTCGGCCGATAGTTGAAACGCGCGATCGCCTCCTCAACCGCCTGCTGCTTGGCGGGAAGCACGCGCGCAGAACCGTTCAGGATCCGCGATACGGTACTCGGAGAAACACCGGCCGCGCGCGCGATGGCCTCGAGCGTCACGTTGGGTACCTTGGGCGCGCCGGGGTTGTCGTTTGAGCCGTCGTGGGTCATGAGTTCTGCCTGAATCCTGTGATGAAAGCGCTTTCAGATAGGAAGAAACGCAGTCCGTCCGATGGTGAAATCGAATAAAGAGAAAAAGCAGCCGATGCGACGAGGGTGGAGGAGGCGTCGCACCGGCCTCTCTATGAAAGAGAAATAAACAGTCCTTGAAACAAAGAGATCACTACGATTGCTGGTCAGGCAACCTCAACTCAGAACGAATGCATGATCCCGGCGAAGACGCCAGTCTGGCTATGACCATAGTTCGGGTTGCTGTTCGACGACGTGCCCGTCACCGGATTGAAGTTGTTGTTGCCGTACGGCCCGTTGCCGAGGTTCAGATTCGACGTCGAGCTGTTGTGCACATAGCCGGCTTCCGTGTACAGGAACGTGCGCTTCGACAACGCGTACGTACCGGCGAGCGTGAACAGCGTCGCGTTGCCGTTGCCGTTGTTCGCGTTCGCGTGGTAGACCGCTGCCGTCAAGAGCGTGGGTGCCGTGACCTGCCATGCGGCGCCGAACCATTCGTGGTTCACGCTGGTCGGTGCGCTCACGCCGAGCGGCTGCGACGCATCGGTCACGCCGACGCTCGCGTTGGTTGCGTCAGGCGCGCTCAGGTGCTGATAGCCCGCGTACAGCTTGACAGGACCGATCACGTAGCTACCGCCGACGAGAATGTCGCGCGAAGCGGAGTACACGTTGTTGAACGAGCCGTTGGCGCCGCGCACTTCGTCGTAGATCACCCGGAAGTCGCCCGAGCCCCACGTATAGACGCCCTCAACCGCGTTCGTACGCCCCTGGCCGGTCGGCACACCCGCCGCGTTGACCGGTGCCGAGTTCCAGCTCGTGTTGTTGGTCAGCGAATACTGGCCCTTCAGCACGAGGCCGCCGAACAGCACCGGCGAGTTGTACTCCGCGCCGTTGCTGGTGCTCGTCCAGTTACGGCCGCGCACCAGGGTCGAGATCGCGTAGCGCTGCATCACCTGCGGGTCGGTGCCCCAGCTGTCTTGCGCCAGTTCGCCGGCGCCGAGGTTACCGATCTTGAACAGACCCCAGCTGTCGTTCGTAAAGCCCACCGTTGCGTGGCGGCCGAACAGATTGCCCGCCGATGCACCAGTCATCGTATTGAGTTGCCCCTCCAACTGAAAGATCGTCTTCGTGCCACCGCCGAGATCTTCGGAGCCGATGAGGCCGAACCACGAGCAACCCCAGTCACCGCTTTGGGCTGACCATGCGTGGCCGCCCGGAAGGCCGGTTTCAAACTGGATGCCGTTGTCGATACGGCCATACAGGGTGACGCTGCTCTGCGCATGAGCCACCGTCGTCGCGGCTGCCATCACAGCCACAGCAATAAGCTTCTTCTTCATTTAGATATCCTATATATATTTTGGCGTCTCCAAGCCGCACAGGACGCACGCGTTCTCACACGTTTCCCCTCTTGCCGAAATGTTCGCTTCGTATTCGCATCACATTTCGAGGCGATTATAGGGATGACCTTGCGCCGCGCATCGAACTAACGGCTCAGGGAAAACGCTGTTATCGATAACAGTTGCGCGCCGCCCGATCCCGAAGTAGCACCCTGCTTTGTGACCATTAGGTGATGGTCACAAGCGTCGGAAATCCGTTTGAATTCACGAACCGTAACGATGCGTGAATCCGTCTCGCGCGTCGCTCAGCGCTCGCTTAACAAGGAGAACGCGCTCGAATGCAAGAAGAATCTCGCGTTCGTTGTTGCGAAGATGCAACGACCCGGCGCGCTTGCATTGACGGTTTGCGCTTGACGAACTGGCCTTGGAGCAGTCAGCAGCGGCGGACATTACCGACTATCATCAATGCATACGATGCCGGGCAACGAGCCGGGCTCAGCCGCATAGCAGGCTGAGTGCGGGATTGTCAGCGCATCCGTCTGGCTCTCGCGCTCCGTCACGAACGCTCCAACCAGCTCCCATCCCTCGGCTCTCGCTGTTCCCCGCCACGCCGCCCCTGCGACGTCGCGCTCGAACACGCTGCCCTTGCGAACTTTTCTGCGGGCGACGGCTTGACCGCCCAACGCCCCGACTGGCCAAACCTCGACGCGCAACCGCGATAACCGCGACGCAAGCAGTGAAAGAGGGGGTTTTGTCCAATGCACTTCCGAGGCCTCGCATGGAGTCGGACCGGAAGATTTGCCGGCGGATTTTGCCGGCACACCTTGGCATTTAATAAGGAGGTATCGTGAAAACAACCCTTGTTTCTACTCTCGCGTTGCTGATTTCAGGCGCAATCGCGCCGATCGCCCATGCTCAGGATTCGCAAGCCACCGACCAACAACTCGCTCATAGCGTGCGGGTTGCGGAGGCGCACAGCGGCGTCGGGATGTCACATGTGTTTGTCTTTGCCCACTCGGGGCAAATCATGCTGCTCGGATTTGTGCCCGAGCGGGAGCATGTCGCGCGTGCCGAACGGGCTGCGATGTCGGTGCCCGGTGTCACCTCGGTGGACAACCGGCTCACGCCCGACGGTGGCTCGTTGAACGGGCATTGAGATCGAACTGAATCGCGGCGCGCGGACGTCGATTGAAGCAGACCCCGCGCGTTAGGGGATTCCGTTTTCCTGTTCCGCCAGTCGGATTGAGTGACTGGCGTCCTGTTTCGCACGGTCAGGCGCGCGGGCGGTTCGTGCACCCCTATCTGAAAGCGCTTTCATCGGCCGCCGGGTCGAACCGGTCGACTCCACGCTTGTCCACCCTCCGTCATTTCGTTGATCTGTCGGGTAAATCCCTCATAGCGGGGACGCGGGACGCTGCTTAATATCGTCTTTGTTACCGATAACGTTATAAGTGGTTAGAAAAGCAGCCGAACCGGTATTTCCTCACAGGAGACCAGGAGTGCGTCGTTTACGGACCTCGATGCGCATGCTGTGCGCAGCCGTCAGCATTTGTACGCTCGCATGCACCGCAGGCTGCGCGCTCAACCAGGCGGCCGTCGCTCATGATGGCCCGCCGCTCGCCGCGGCGCCCGCTGACGCGCTGCCGCCGCTGCGCAGTGTGATGGCCGCCCACTTCAAGGTCGGCGCGGCGATCGAACCCGAATCGATCGACAGTCCGGCCGACGCGACGCTGATCGCGGCTCAGTTCTCGAGCCTGACCGCCGAGAACAAGATGAAGCCGGGCACGATCGGCGTCGCGCAAGGCAAGTACAACTTCGTGCCGGCCGACAGAATCGTCGCGTTCGCTGAGGCGCACGGCATTGCAGTGCGCGGCCATACGCTCGTGTGGCACTTCAAGGCCGGCGACTGGACCGAGGCGCCGGACTGGTTCTTCGCCGGCGATCCGAAAGATCCGCACTACCACGACATCGTCGCGAAGCGGCTCGATCGATATATAACCGACGTCGTCACACACTTCCGAGGCAAGGTCTATGCGTGGGACGTGGTCAACGAAGTGATCAGCGACGATCCACATCAGGTGTATCGCGAAGACAGTCCGTGGTATCGCGCTCTCGGCAAGGACTACATCGCAATCGGGTTCCGCGCGGCGCGCGCGGCGGACCCGGACGTGAAGCTCTATATCAACGAGTACACCACCGACGATCCGCGCAAGCGCGCAAAGCTGCTCGCCGTGATCCGCGATTTGCGCGCGCAGGGCGTGCCGATCGACGGTGTCGGGCATCAGATGCACATCAGCGTGAACTGGCCGCCGCTGCCGAACATCAAGCAGGCATTCGACGACGTCGCCGCGCTAGGCCTAGAAAACCAGGTGACCGAACTCGACGTGAGCCTCTATACCGATCCGGGAGAATGCTGGAGCAATCCGCACGCATGTCTGCCGGACCTCGGCCATCCGGTTCCGAACGACATCATGCGTGCGCAGGCCGAGCGTTATCGCGCGGTGTTCGCTCTATTCGAGCAGGAGCCAAGCATCAAGGCGGTGACGTTCTGGGGCTACTCCGACAAGCACACGTGGCTGACGTCGACGCCGGTGCCCCGCAACAACCTGCCGCTGCCGTTCGATGCGAACCTGAAGCCAAAAGCGGCGCTGTGGACGATCGTCGATTCGTCGTATCAGCCGTAACGTCGCTCTTCGCGCGAAAAAGCAGACGGCGATCCACACCTCAAGGTTCGTCCGAGTCTACCTCCCCCAGCGCGTTCAGGTCCGCCGCGAAATCGTCGGGTGGACCGCCCGCCGTTTCGTGCGTGCGCGGCGGTGACTTAACCACCGGCGGCGGCATCTTGCCGATGCCTTCGTCGATCCGCTGCAGCAAATACGGGAAGAACGGATTCGACGCGATGCGGAACATCGAATCGAGCGTCAGAATCAGCGTGCCGCGTTCGCCGCGCGGCGCGAGCGTACCGAGGTTCTCGTTGAAGTTCTCCGAATCGTCCGGCGCGATGCCGTACAGCGCGTCGGTGATCGGGAAAGGAATCGCGACGTGCGACAACGAGAAAATATCCTGCGGATAATCGATGTCCAGCGGCTTGACGCGCGTTTGCACTTCTCCCGCATAAACGCTGCGCTCGACAGTATGCGCCGAATCCGGCGACACGTTGGCGATCACCGTGGTGCGATAGTTCTGCGGACCGATGCGCAACAGTCGCGAGAGCGCCGTGTACGACGCGTTGCGTAGGAAGGTCCTGAAGCGCACGCTGCGGTTAACGTCGAACAGCACGACTTCGCTGCCGTTCTCAGGCAGCTTGTCGTAGAGCAACGACATCACCGCGGGCGTGCTGACCGTGAAATCCGTCACCGACTGGAACGTCAGAATTGGCGGCAACGAATCGAGCCGGTTCTCGCGCTCGAGCCGCGCAATCTGTTCCTGAATCACGCTCGTGAGCAGATAGGACTGCCGCGCGCCATTCACTGGAAACGAGTTGTACTTGAACGGGTTGAACTCCGGCACGATACCGAGCCACGCGGCGCGCGCAAAGGCCGGCAGCACCGCGGGCAATCCGGCGAGACCGGCAAAGCGCGCGTAGCGTGTAACGCCGATCATCGGCGAGATCAGCACGACGCGCGTCGGACGCGCGAGCGCGGGATTCTCGATCGCGTCGAGCGCATATTGCAGCGCAAGCGCGCCGCCGTTCGAAAACCCGACCAGCTCGATCGGCTTGTCCGGCCCCACGCGACGTCGCGCTTCGCGTACCGCGAGCCGCGTGGCTGCGGTCCAGTCCTTCCAGTGCACGTCGGTGAGCCCCGCCGGCACCGTGCCATGTCCCGGCAAGCGGATGCCGATCGCGACGAAACCGCGATCGCGATATCGACGCGCGATATGCCGCATGCTGTACGGCGCATCCGTCATGCCGTGCAGCAGCACGACCGCGCCGACGGGTGGCCCCGACGGTTCGAGAATGTACGAGCGATTCCAGTTTTCGGCGAAATGCCACGGAAAAATCGGCGAGCCCTCGTAATAACGGTTCGCCGAAATGCGCTCCGACGGCCGGATCTTATCGACGACATTGGCGCGCACGTCCTCGAAAATCCGGTTTTCCGCCTTGACGTACGCGTTCCAGTCGGCGGTGTCCATTTCCTCGACGGTCATTTCGCGCGGCACATAGGTGTGCCATACCGACAGCTCCGGCCCGCGCTGCGAATACCACGCGCGTAGCCCCAATGCGAGCACCGCCAGCAGCACCAGAACCCATGCACTTATCTTTATTACCTTCAGCGACGTGCGCAGCATTCGTGTTCTCTTGATGAGATGAAGGTTGCACCGCGCGCAGGCTGCTCTCTGCGTGGTGTGCGCATGCCGTCATCGGGACGGCTTCGGTGTGGATATCCTAAGGGCTTTTAATCAGCGGTTCAAACTTTGTCGTCCGAGCGCGCGGCGCGGCATCGACGAAGCGGCGTGGTGGGGAGGCAAGATATGCCAGACGCGGATGGTCGCAAGAAGAGTCCTTCAGCGACGCTTCCGAAGTCGCTTCGCCCGACGCCTACGGGCTGCCCATCAAGGCCAAATCATCGGGCCGTTCGCTTCAATAACGAAAAGCCGGGACGCGACCCGCGTCGCGCCCCGGCCCTGCCTGCTCGCTGGCAATGACTAACGGCCGCGGATATTGCCGGCCACGCCGCCCGCCGCACCGCCGATGATCGCGCCGGTCCACGCGTCGCCGCCGGAGATCGCCGCGATACCCGCACCGGCGCCCGCGCCGAGTGCCGCGCCGCCTATCGTTCCCTGCGTCCGCGGGCTCATGTCCGTGCAACCGATCATCGCAGCCAGCGCGCCAATACTAACGATCCACCCAAGTCGTTTCATGATCGTTCTCCTTATTGATTTTTCTTCAGGCCGGGCACGACCATCTGGAACCAGAGAGTCTCGATCACCGGGTGCTGGATCATCGTGGGATTGGCCGCGTAGTAGCTATCGAGGCCTTGACGCACGCTGTCGAGCGTCTGGCCTTGCATACCCTTGCCGAAGCGCTGCGCGATGTCATTGCTGTTCGCCGTGTTGCCAGCATAGGCCCGCTCGATGTCAATCACATTCGAGATACCGACCAGATACGCTTTCTTCTGCTCATCGGTCGACTGCATCCATTGCTGGCCCGTGACGATTGGAATGTTTTCCGCACGCGCGACGTTGCCCATCATTGCCAGCGACAGAAAAGTCACAGATAACAGCGTTCGCCATTGTGGTTTGCTTGCCATCACATACTCCAGGGAAGTTATGTTCTCCAGCGGCCGGCCAGCGACCGCATCCGGCGGTGTCGATCGCGTTATTTGAAAGAGTGGTCTGTGGGTATCGTCGATTCTCCTTTCAGGTTCATCGGTCGGCGTGGTTCGCCGGTTCAGGGTCTATTAGCGTTGAGTCTTATCAGCGAATAGACACCTTGATGGCAGAAAATCTCGTGACGGATTGGAGTGATTTGCACACATGCTGTGTGCGCGCAACGATTGAAACGGCGTTGACATCGCCGCGTAACACACGCTATAGAGTCTACAGCCTTTTCTGCAATTTCCAAGCTCATTTCCGCTCGATGCACGCCGCGTGAAATTTGTGTCAAATCTCATTCTACGAGCGAAGGGCGCGATGCAATTCGCGTCAACATTCATCGGTTATCCTTCGCTCGATCGAGCGCGGTGATATTGCTGGCGATTTTTTATCGATGTCCATTCAGTGTTCTTTCCACGCAATCCGAACACAGTTTCTTCTTCCTGTCGTGAATATTCGGCTTCCTGATTAGATCGCGTTAATTGAAAACGATGTGAATCTGTCGATTTACGTTCGAGACGCTTGTTCTGGCATTACGTTCGTTTTTTATTGATGCGTTTGTCCATCATCTTATCGGCGACCCAGCGGATTTCACGCCGTCGTCTGTCGGCCAACGGGCTCCTGTCGATCACACTTTCCTTGCGGCGGTTGGCTGCGCAGCAGCGAAGTGGGTGGTGGTGCGCGGTTGACCGTTAGTTGCGTGATGACCAGCGAGAGAGGACAGCGTTTCAAATATCTCCGTGCCCACCATTAACAGTCTTTAGCTTGTATTTACGAAATACAGGGCATAGACTGTATCCGCAATTTACAGTTTGTGGCCTGTTACGCCGCCGCAGCCGAACCGGAGATCCACCGTGGACTACGCCATCAAGACACTGAGCCAGCTCAGACCGATCCTGCAGGGCTTCAGGAAGGCCGCCGGGCTCACTCAAACCGCGATGGCCGCCCATCTCGGCGTCACGCAACAGACCTACGCGCAACTCGAAGCAAATCCGGCGGCCGTCAGCGTCGAACGGCTCTTCAGGGTGTTACGGGTCTTGCAGGTCGATCTGAAGCTCACGCAGAGCGGATCGACGCAAAAGGTGGCCGTGGAAGACGCCGCGCCGGCCGCGGCAAAAGGCAACGCCAAACGCGCCACACGCGCGCAAGGTGCGGCGCACCGCGCGGCGACGACATCGGCCGGTGATGCCAGCGACCACGCCGCAGCCCAGGCATCGAGCAGCGGCGCCAAAGCGGCCAAACCCGCCAGCACCTCCCAAAAGCCCAAAGCGGTCAAGCCTGCCAAGGCAACCAAAGCTGCCGGCGCCAGCAAGAAACGGGAGGACTGGTAAGCATGGCGCGCAACACACCGAACCGTCTGAACCTATGGATGAACGGCCTGCGGGTCGGCACATGGGAAACGATACGCAGCGGCGAACGCCTGACCTATGCCGACGAATGGATCGGCGATCCACAAGGACGCCCGCTATCGCTGTCGCTGCCGTTCACCCCGGGCAATCAGCCGTATCGCGGCCAGATCGTCGCCGACTATTTCGACAACCTGCTGCCCGACAGCGAACCGATCCGGCGCCGCATCGCCGCGCGCTACCGGACCGGCAGCACCGCGCCGTTCGCGTTGCTCACCACGCTCGGGCGCGACTGCGTCGGTGCCTTGCAACTGCTGCCGCCGGACGAAGAGCCGAGTGACCTGACGAGCATCCACGGCCGCGAACTCAGCGACAGCGACATCGCGGCGCTGCTGCGCGGCACGACGTCGGCGGCGCCGCTCGGGCAGCACGATCCGCTCGAAGACCTGCGTCTGTCGATCGCCGGTGCGCAGGAAAAAACCGCGCTGCTCCGTTATCGCAACGGCTGGCTGCTGCCCGAAGGCAGCACGCCGACCACGCATATATTCAAGCTGCCGCTCGGGCTCGTCGGTAACATGCGCGCCGATATGCGCACGTCGGTGGAAAACGAATGGCTGTGCTCGCAGATCGTCGCGGCCTATGGGCTCCCCGTCGCGCGTTGCGAAATCGCGCGATTCGACGAGCAGAAGGTATTGATCGTCGAGCGCTTCGATCGGCGTCTGTCGAGCGACGCCACGTGGATCGTGCGTCTGCCGCAAGAGGACATGTGTCAGGCCACTGGCACGTCGGCGCTGCACAAGTACGAGTCCGACGGCGGACCGGGCATCGAGGCGATCATGGAGATACTGGCGGGCTCCGCGCGCGCAACGACGGACCGCCGCAACTTCTTCGCGACGCAGCTGGTTTTCTGGCTGCTCGCCGCGACCGATGGCCACGCGAAGAATTTCAGCATCGCGCATCTGCCCGGCAATCGCTACGAAGCCACGCCGCTTTACGACGTGCTGTCCGCGCATCCGATCATCGGAAGCGGTGCGGGACGTCTCGCGGCGCAAAAAGTGAAACTGGCGATGGCGGTCCGCGGCAAGAACGTCCACTACCTGCTCAATCAGATCCAGCGCCGGCATTGGGTGGCCGAAGGACAACGCGTGGGCTTTTCCGCCACCGATGTCGATGCGCTGATCGATCAGTTGAGCGCGCAAACGGAGACGGTGATCGACACCGTCGCGTCGCAACTGCCCGCCGACTTTCCACTGGACGTGGCCGATGCGGTTTTCGACGGCATGCGCCGGTTGAACCGGAAGCTTGCGCAGTAAAGCTCCGCCATCGCATGACCGACGCGCGGCACCACGGCAAGCTCACGCACGCCGCACCGCCGCTGCATCGGTCTTCGCCGACGCACGCCACTGCACGCTCAGCAGATGCTCGCGCATGCATTGCGCGGCCGCGTCCGAATCGCGCGCTTTCAGCGCATTGACGATCGCCTGATGCTGTTGCGCGAAAAACTGCCGCGTCTCCTGCGCGGAAGTTTTCTCACGAACCTCCGGCTTCACCCGCATGCCGTTGATCACCTCCATCAAAGCGATCAACGCGGGATTACGCGTGGCATGTCCGATCAGCAAATGAAAGCGATGATCCCATTGCTGCCACTCTTCGTCGTTTTTCGCGGCGGCATTTTTGCGTGCACACTTCTCCAGCTCCTGCAGATCGTCACCACTCGCTTTCGTAGCGGCCAGCGCCGCCAACGCCGGCTCGAACAGCAGCCGCATTTCGGCGATATCCGCGGGACTGGTACCTGCGCGCAAGCCGCGCAGCGTCGGCGCAAACTTCAGCGGCCGCGCGCCCAGATAGGTACCGCGGCCGACGCCGCGCCACACGCGCCCCGACGCCTCGAGTGAAGCGAGCGCCGCGCGCAACTCGCGGCGGCTCACGTCCAGTTCTTCGGCGAGCTTTCGTTCGGGCGGCAGCGCGTCACCGTCCTTCAACTGATGGCCGGCGATGTAGTCGAGCAGCGCAGCCAGTACCGTTTGTTCCATGTCATTCAATGAACCAATGTGTATTGGTCTCAACGATACCAGAATAGCAACGACTTGACACGGCAGCACCCAGTGATTTTTGATCCGCTATACTGGCTCGCAGCTCGAGGGTTAACACCGGGTGCAACCCGGCTTCGTTAGACTTACGCTCTCATTTTCTCCAGTCGAACCATTAAGCATTGGTTCAATCATTCGGACCCGTCGTCGCCAAGGAGTTGCGCATGTCGTTTACAACCCGTCCAGAACTGATCGGCACCTTCGGCATGGTGGCCTCGACGCACTGGCTCGCGAGCGCATCGGCGATGGCGGTCCTCGAAAAAGGCGGCAATGCGTTCGACGCCGCCGCCGCGGCCGGCTTCGTCCTGCAGATCGTCGAGCCGCATCTGAACGGTCCGGGTGGCGAACTGCCGGTGGTGTTCTACAGTGCGCGCGAAGAACGCGTGCGCGTGCTGTGCGGCCAGGGCGTGACGCCCGCGCGCATGACCATCGAGCGGATGCGCAAGATGGGGCTCGACGTGGTGCCGGGCACGGGCCTGCTGCCCGCGGTCGTGCCGGGCGCGTTCGGCGCATGGATGGCGCTGCTGCGCGACTATGGCCAGTTGCCGCTCGAAGACGTGCTGAGCTATGCGATCGGCTACGCGGAAAACGGCTATCCAGTGCTGCCGCGCATGGCATCGTCGATTCTCGCGATTCAGGACTTCTTTCGCACCGAATGGACGACCTCCGCCGAGCAATGGCTGCGCAACGGCGAGGCGCCGATGCCGAACCAGTTGTTCGCGAATCCGGCGATCGCCGAAACCTACAAGCGCATCCTGCGTGAGGCGAACACGCGCAGCGATCGCGCCGAGCAGTGCGAACGCGCGCGCGATGCCTTCTATCGCGGCTTCGTCGCCGACGCGATCGACCAGTACTTCCGTTCGACCGCCGTACTCGACACCTCGGGCCTGCGCAATAGCGGCCTGCTCGATGCTGGCGATCTCGCGCGCTGGGAGCCGACCTACGAAGACCCGGTGTCGTACGACTACGCGGGCCTGCGCGTGCACAAAACCGGCCCGTGGGGCCAGGGCCCGATGTTCCTGCAACAGCTCGCGCTGCTGAAGGGCTTCGATCTCGGCGCGATGGACCCCCTCGGACCCGATTTCGTGCACACGGTGATCGAGTGCTCGAAACTCGCATTCGCCGATCGCGAAGTGTTCTACGGCGACCCGGCGTTTTCCCATGTGCCGATGGACATGCTGCTCAGCGACGCATACAACGACGAGCGGCGCCGCCTCATCGATCCGCGCCGCGCGTCGTTCGAATTCCGCCCCGGGCTGCTCGGCGACAGCGAGCAACGCGCCGCGCGCATCGTCGCGAACGCCGGGCGCGAGCAGGCCGGCGGCTTCGGTCAGGGTGAGCCGACCTTCGCGCCGCTGCCCGAATTGCGCGGCGACACCGTGCATCTCGACGTGGTCGACCGCTGGGGCAACATGGTGTCGGCTACGCCGTCGGGCGGCTGGCTGCAGGCGTCGCCGGCGGTGCCGGGTCTCGGCTTCAACGTGACCACGCGCGCGCAGATGTTCTGGATGGAAGAAGGCCTGCCTTCGTCACTCGGCCCGGGCCGCCGCCCGCGCACCACGCTGTCGCCGACGCTCGTCACGCGCGACGGCAAGCCGTACGCAGCCTTCGGCACGCCGGGCGGCGACCAGCAGGATCAGTGGTCGCTGCAACTGTTCCTCAAGCACGTCCATGGCGGCATGAACTTCCAGGCCGCCGCCGATGCGCCGTCGTTCCAGACCGCGCACTTCCCCGGCTCGTTCTATCCCCGCGCGATGCAGCTCGGCAAGATGTCCGCCGAGTCGCGCTTTCCGGACAGTACGCTCGCCGAACTGCGCGCGCGCGGCCACGATCTCACCGTTGCGGAGCCGTGGGCGCTCGGCCGGGTCTGCGCGGTCGCGATCCGCAACGGTTTGATGCGAGGCGCGGCCACGCCGCGTCAGATGCAGGCCTACGCGATCGGCCGATAAGCGGCCCGAAGCAGCCATCAGCACAGAACGCGCGGCCTCGTCGCGCCATTTCCTCAGGAGAAGTTGCCGTGTCCGCCGTCGCCGCCCGTCTGGAAAGACTTCCCATATCGAGCTTTCACCGCAGACTGCTGCTGATCGGCGGGCTCGGGTACATGTTCGACGGACTCGATTCGTCGTCGCTCGCATTTCTGCTGCCGGTCGTCAGCAAGCTGTGGCAATTGACGAGCGCGCAGACCGGGCTGGTCGCGAGCAGCACCTATATCGGCTACTTTTTCGGCGCATTCCTGTCGGGTGTGCTCGCCGACGTGATCGGCCGACGCCGCATCATGATGAGCGCGCTCGCCATCTATTGCGTCGCGTCGCTCGCGAGCGCGACTGCGCAAGACTGGCACACGTTCTTCGCATTGCGCGTCGTCGCGGGCTTCGGTTCGGGCGCGGAGACCGTGGTGATCGCGCCGTTTCTCGCCGAGTTCGTGCCGCGCCGCTATCGCGGCATTTTCTGCGGCGCGCTGGTCGGGTTCATGTCGTTCGGCTATCTAACCTCGTCGATTCTCGGTTTCGCGGTGGTGCGCAACTTCGCCGACGGCTGGCGCTATCTGGCGGTGATCACGTCGCTGCCAGTCGTGATGCTGCTGTGGTGGCGCCGGACGCTGCCCGAATCGCCGCGCTGGCTCGAAAGCCAGGGTCGTGCGGACGAGGCGAACGGCATTGTCGGCCGCATCGAAGCAGCGTTCGTCGAGCGCGGCATCGCGCTTGCTCCGGTGAGCGCAAGCAACGCGCTTCACGCGGTGCCCACGCCGGTCTCGACGCCGGCGCGCGGCAACGCATGGCGCAACGTGGTGACGCTGTGGTCGCCGCGACTCGCGCGCACGACCGCGGTCAGCTGGCTGATGTGGTTCTCGGTTGCGTTCGCGTACTACTCGTTCTTCTCGTGGATCCCGAGCCTGCTCGTCAAGGAAGGACTGACGATGACGAAGAGCTTCGGCTATTCGATCGCGATCTATGGCGCGCAGATTCCCGGCTATTTCTCGGCCGCTTGGCTCAACGAGAAGATCGGGCGCAAGGCGGTGGTCGCTTCCTACATGCTGCTCGGCGGTATCGCCGCGATCACGCTAGCGTTTTCTCACACCGGCATACAGATCATGACCGCGGGCATTGCGCTGTCGTTCTTCATGAACGGCGCATTCGCCGGCGTCTACGCTTATACGCCGGAGGTGTTTCCGACCGCGGTGCGCACCACGGGCACGGGTTCGTCGTCATCGTTCGGCCGCATCGGCTCGGTCAGCGCGCCGATTCTCGTCGGCCTCGTTTATCCGCTGTTCGGCTTCCTCGGTGTGTTCGCGATGACCACGACAGTGCTCGTGATCGGCGCATGCGTGGTGTTCTTCCTCGGCATCGAAACGCGCAATCGCTCGCTCGAAGATATCGAAGCGAGCGAACTCGAACCGGCCCGCGACGCGCGAGGCCAGCTGAACTCCACCCGCATGCACGGCTGAACCGCACTGCGACTTTTCACATTTCCCGATCCAAACGCGATGCAAACGATGCAAGGCAACCTGACCGGATCAGCACCGCACGATACCCAGATGCTGGATATCGCGGACCTCGAACGCCTCGCGCTGGCGATGCGCGCGAAAGACCAACCGCTCGAGCTGTTCCGCGCGGTTCACGCCGTGGCGGCAAAGGCGATAGGCCTGAGCCTGATCACGATCATGTCCTACGACGCGCGGCGTCACGAGGTCGAACGGGTCTACACGAACATGCCGGACGTCTATCCACTGGGCGGCCGCAAGCGGAAGCAAGGCACCGCGTGGGCGCGGCAGATACTCCAGGAACTGAAGCCGTTTCGCGCCGCAACGTCGCAAGGCATTCGCGAGGCCTTCGACGATCATGCAGTGATGACAGGGATGGGCCTCGGCTCGATCCTGAACATCCCGATCGCCTATGACGGCGTGTGCATCGGTACGATGAACCTGACGCACGAGGAAGGCTGGTACACCGGCCGTCATGAAAGCATGGGCCTGCTGATCGGCGCCTTCCTTGCCCCCGCTCTCATCAAACACAGTACGCAATCCCCCGCTTGCGCCGCGCATTCATGAAAACACCATCCGATCTGCAACGCTATCGAGCCGTGCCCCATCCGGCCGTCTCGCAAGGCCGCTGGGTGCTGGTCTTCGTGCTCGGCTACCTCGCGCTGATCGCCGATGGCGCCGACGTGATGATGTACGGCCTGACCCTGTCGCGCATCAAGGACGACTTCGGGTTGACCAACGTCGAAGCGGGCGCGCTCGGTAGTCTGACCTTGCTCGGCATGGCGATCGGCGGCATTGCCGGCGGTTGGGCGAGCGATCGTCTGGGGCGCGTGCGCGTCATCGCTTGGGCGCTCGCGCTGTTCTCGCTCGGCGCGGGGATGCTCGGGTTCACGCACAGCTTCGTCGAATTCGCGGCGGTGCGCTTCATCAGTTCGCTCGGCATTGGCTGCATGGTGCTAGTCACCACCCTGGTCGCCGAATACGTGCCGACCGAGCGGCGCTCGCTGGTACTCGGTATGCTGCAAACCGGCATTTCGGCCGGCTATATCGTCGTGATCGCGCTCAGCAACTGGATCCTGCCGCAATACGGCTGGCGCACGCTGTACTACGTGTCGGCCGTGCCGGTGCTGCTCGCGTTCGCGATCAAGTTCGCGGTTCCCGAACCGGCCGCATGGCTCGCGAGCCGTGCCGCCGACCGTGCAAGCAAGACGCGGCTCGTCGACAATCGCTACGCGCAGATTTTCCGCGACCGCCAGGCACGCACGATGTTCATCCTGTGGACCTTCGCGTCGATCTTCGTGCTGTCCGGCTTTTACGGTCTGAACAACTGGCTGCCGACATACCTCGAGAAAGAACTGCACATCAAGTTCAGTTCGCTGACCGGCTATATGATCGGCACGTACGTGGTCGCCTTCATCGGTAAGATCTTCGCGGGCTGGCTCGGTGATCGCTGGAGCCGGCGCGGCGTGTACGTGCTCGGCTGCATCGGTGCGGCGCTGTTTCTGCCCGTGATCATTTTCTGGCATACGCGCGACAACATTTCCACGCTGATGCTTTTCTTCGGCTTTCTGTACGGCGTGCCGCTCGGCACGATCGGCACGTTCATGTCGGAGAGTTTCGCGACGTCGGTGCGCGGCACCGCGGTGGGCGGCTCGTATAACCTCGGGCGCTTCTGTTCGGGGGCGGCGCCGATCGTCATTGGTTTTATCGCGACGCAGTTCTCGATCGGACTCGGCTTTCTCGTGGTCGGCGCGGTGTTCTTTTTGAGCGGCGTGACTGCATTGTTCGTTCCTGACCGTCTATACGATACGCAGCAGTAAACCTTATAGCGACCATGACAAGATCATGTCGTGTCAAAGTAATGCCCAGGTCCCGGCGCTAGATTCTGGTCGCCGGATTACCTGGGCACCACGATGAAGCATTACTCGTTTCCGGCGACGATGTTGGAAATGGTCCAGTTGTTCGTCGATACGAGCACATAATCGCCATTGACGCCCAGCCATTTATGGCCGCGCGGCGGCGCATTGAGGCCGTGTCCGCGCCAGTCGTCCATTATGAAATTGTAATTACGGTATTCGGTCGGCACACGTTGGCCTTTGTGCCAGTCACGATGCGGAATAGACGGCATCACCTGCTGACGGCCAGTACCGGCCATCTGGCCGCCTTCGTCTTGCGGCTGCGGTCCAGCCGCAATCGCGAACGCCGACACACCGGCAAACGACAACGCGACGAGTTGCGCAACAAAGCGATTATTCATGTTCGAACCTCCGTGCGGTGGAAGAAAGCTCCGGGCATTCACGTGATTGACGTGAAAAATAATCGTCCAGCTACTCGCAGATTCATTAATTCGAACTTCATTGCAGCGATCGCTGGTCTATCGAATGTAATCTTTGCAAATTGCGAGATGTCAAATTCGATATTTCAGGCCTGACCGTAAGTCGTTAAAAAGTATAGTAAAAGGAAGTTCGACTTCAAGCCGGACCGCCTGGCGACGGCACACGCGCGCGCGGCCGTCAGATCGGTCCGCCTGGCTGATCAATAGTCGACCGCATCGCGAATGATCGGGCAGGTCATGCAGTGACCGCCGCCTCGTCCACGGCCCAGTTCGGCACCGACGATCGTAATCACCTCGATGCCCTGCTTACGCAAAAGCGTGTTCGTGTACGTGTTGCGGTCGTATGCATAGACGACGCCCGGCGCCGCGCACACGAGGTTCGCACCGCTATCCCACTGCGTGCGCTCGCGCTGATAGTCGCTGCCGCCCGCCTCGACCACGCGTAAATGCTTCAGCCCCAACGCCTCGGCGACGACATCGGTGAACGGCTTGTTCTCCGCGTGCAATTCGACGCCGCTCGGATGGCTGCTCGGCCGATACGAATAGGTGCGCGTCTTCGCCATGAAGTCCGGGGCCACCAGCACGCAATCGCGATCGGCGAACGTGAACACGGTATCGAGGTGCATCGCCGCGCGAATCTTCGGCATCGCCGCGACGATCACGCGCTCGGCCGCGCCCTTCTTGAACAGCGTTGCCGCCAGTTGACTGATGGCCTGACGCGAGGTGCGCTCGCTCATGCCGATCAGCACGACGCCCTTGCCGATCGGCATCACGTCGCCGCCTTCCAGCGTGGCGAGACCGTGATCCTGGGTCGGATCGCCCCACCACACGTTGACCTTGCCGGCGAAGTCGGGGTGGAACTTGTAGATCGCCGTGGTCAGGATCGTCTCTTCGTGGCGGGCCGGCCAGTACAGCGCATTCAGCGTGACGCCGCCATAGATCCAGCAGGTCGTGTCGCGCGTGTACAGCGTGTTCGGCAACGGCGGCAGCAGATATTCGGTGCCGCCCGCCGCTTCCTTCGCAACCTCCAGCGCCTTGCCGCCGTGCGCTTCCGGGAAGTCGTGCGTGGATAGCCCGCCAATCAGCGTTTCGGCCAGCTTGCGATTGTCGAGCCCTTCCAGATAGCTTCTCAATTCATCGATAAAGCCGAGGCCGACCTGGTTCGGAACCACCTGGTTGTCCAGAATCCACTTCTTGCCTTCTTGCACTGCAACCGTTTCGGAGAGCAGATTGTGCATCTCCACCACTTCGACACCGCGGTCGCGCATCTTCGTGACGAAGTCGAAGTGGTCGCGCTTCGCGTTCTCGACCCACAGTACGTCGTCGAACAGCAGTTCATCGCAGTTGCTCGGGGTAAGACGCTGATGCGCGAGCCCCGGTGCGCAGACCATCACTTTGCGCAGCTGCCCGACTTCCGAGTAGACACCCAACTCACCCGCTTTCGCGTCCGTGTTCGCCATGATGACCTCCTGAATATCAGTGGTGACCCGCTCTGTTCAACCTGCTGTCGTTAGATTGTGATCCTTCCGGTTACGAGGGCGTAGACGCCGATGATCGCGCCAATGACGATGACGGTAAAGATGAACCAATCGGACGTGATGAAAACGTTCTTGCTCTGCTCTCGCCGCGCCCAAAGGTAGAGCGCTGTGCCGGGCGCGTACAGCACCGCGGCAAGCAGAATGAATTTCAGGCCGCCCGCGAAGATCATGAATGCCGTATAGATCACGGCGATTGCGGCCATGATCAGGTCGCGCCGGCGCTCGTCGGCGCGCAGGTCGTAACCGTCGCCGCGATTCGCGTTCATGCATCCGAACACCGCGACGAACAGGTACGGAATCAACGACATCGCGCTCGTCAGGTTCAACATCAGCGCGAATGCATCGCGCGAGAAGTACGTGCTGATGACGAGCAACTGCACCACGATGTTGGTCAACCACAATGCATTGGCCGGCGTCTTGTTGACGTTTTCCTTGCCGAAGATCGCGGGCATGTCTTCGGTCCTCGCCGCCGAGAACAACACTTCGGCGCAGATCAACGACCAGGCCAGATAAGCGCCGAGCACCGAAATCAGCAGACCTATGCTGACGAAAACCGCGCCCCAGTGACCGACCACCGCTTCGAGAACCGCAGCCATCGACGGCTGCCGCATCCCCGCGATGTCCGCGCGCTCGAGCACCGCGTAGGGCAGCATCGTCACGAGCACCATCAGAGAGGTGACGACGACGAAGCCGAGTATCGTCGAATGCCCGACGTCGGAGCGCTTCTTTGCATAGCGGGAATAAACGCTTGCCCCTTCGATGCCGATGAACACGAACACCGTGACCAGCATCGTGGCCCGCACCTGCTCGAAAATATTGCCTTCGAGACCGCCGCCGTAGAGGTTGGCCTGGAACAGGTCCATTCGAAAGCCAAACAACAGGATCAGGATGAACACCAGAATCGGGATGATCTTGGCGACCGTGACGATACTGTTGATGAAGGCCGCCTGCTGCACGCCCTTCAGGATCATGTAATGAAAAAGCCAGATGCCGATCGAAGCAACGACGATCGCGACGACCGTATTACCGTCGCCGAACACCGGAAAAAATGCGCCGAGTGTCGACTTGATCAGCACCCAGTAAGAAACATTGCCGATACAACTGCTGATCCAGTAGCCAAATGCGGAAAGAAAGCCCGGATAGTCGCCAAAGCCCGCTTTCGCATACGCAAACACGCCGGCGTCCAATTCGGGCTTTCGTTCGGCAAGCGTTTGAAATACGCGCGCCAGCATATACATGCCCGTGCCCGCAATCAGCCACGCAATCAGGGCGCCCAGCGGACCGGTGGCATCGGCGAATGTACGCGGTAGGGAAAATATTCCGGCTCCGACCATGCCGCCCACGACCATCCCGGTGAGTTGCATTTTTGACAGCTTTTGTGGAGTGGACGCCATTCGGATTCCTTTTTAGTGACCTTTTTAACAAGGATCTGTAATCAAATTCGAACGAAACGTGTCTCTCGGCCAATCTTGCTGTCGATCAGCCGCGTTACTCTGCAACCACCACACGAAAAGAATGGTCTGTCCGTTGACGTTTGTCAATTTATCGCCGCGAGCATCGATAAGTCGCATTGAGTATCGATGATTTAACAATGATGCGACGTATCGCATCATCAACGCGGTTTTCTCAAATGATGGGGTATCGCTGAAGCGAGCTGAAAATATGGTCGCTCAGAACTACTAATAAGCAGCTGAGCGACAGCTCGAGATGACGCGCGAAAGTCATCGATGGTCCAAGCCTGACGATGATTTCGTAGTGGCGGGCTGTGGGTCCAACTATGACTCGCGCAACTTCCTCAACGTCAGCCGCGCTTCGAGACCGCCGCCAACCCGGTTGTGCAGCGTGAGCGTCGCGTCCATCGCGAGCGCGAGTTGCCGCGCGATCGCGAGCCCCAGCCCGGTGCCGCCCGTTTGACGATTGCGCGAACCTTCGAGTCGCACGAACGGCTCGAACACCGTCTCGAGCGACTCGGCCGGAATGCCGGGACCACGATCGAGCACCGACACGGTCGCCTCGCCATCGTGCAACGCGCCGATATCGATCTGCGCGGCGCCGGCGTACCTCAGCGCGTTATCGACCAGATTGCCGACGATGCGCTTCAACGCCTGCGGACGCAACGTCAGCGACTGGCCGAACTGGCCGTGCAGCGACACTTGCTGACCGGCGTCCACGTAATCGCAGACGAGGCTATCGAACAGCGCATCGGGATCGATGCGGCGCGGCACCTCGGTCGTGCCGTGCATCGTACGCGCATAAGTGACCCCTTCCTTGACCAGCGCCTCCATTTCCTTCAGATCCTGGCGCAGCTTCGCGGCCTCGCTGTCGTCGTCCATCGTGTCGACGCGTAGACGCATGCGCGTGATCGGCGTCTGCAGATCGTGCGAAATCGCCGCGAGAATCTGCATGCGCTCGGTCATGTACGTGGCGATCCGATCCTGCATCGCGTTGAACGCGCGCGCGGCGCGCGCCACTTCGGACGGACCGGCTTCGGGCAGACGCTCGGCCTTCAGGTCGGGGCCGAGCGTGTCGGCCGCGACTGCGAGCTGATTGAGCGGGCGCGTCGCGAGGCGCACCGCCAGCCAGCAGCAGGCGCCGAGCACGAGCAGCTGCAGCGTCAGCACGAGCGGCAGCCAGCGCGACAACGGAGCGCCGGACATCGGCCGCAGGTCGATGGTGAGCGGCGTGCCGTCGCTCAGTTTCAGGTGCACCTGCAGACGCTCGCGATCGCCGGGCACCGCGTTGACGGTCAACGGATAACGCGTGCCGATGCCGTCGCCGATCGATTGCGCGACGCGCGCCGACAGGCTTGCGTCGACCGGTGCGCCGGGCACGCCTGGGCCGAGCACGAACTCGTAGCTGCGCCGCGCAAGGCGCGGGAGCCACTGGGCGCGCTCGTCGGGCGGCAGATGGTCGAGCAGCGCGACCGAGCTCGCCACCTCGCGCTCGATGTAGCCCATCATGATGCCGGTCATCGTCTGGTCTCGCTCGGTCATCGTGAGCCAGAACGACAGCGCCTGCGCGAGCGCGAGCCCGACGAACAGAATCACCGCGAGCCGCGCGAACAGGGTGCGCGGCCAATGAGGCCAGCGCAGCGACGACGGTGATGCAGAAACGTTCATTGCGGATCTCCGATCGCAGTCACCGCCGCCGAAAACACGTAGCCCTCGCTGCGCAGCGTCTTGATGTAGCGCGGCTCGCGCGCGCCGTCGCGCAGGCGTTGGCGCAGGCGGCTCACCATTAGATCGATCGAGCGGTCGAACGGATCGGCCTGGCGTCCCTGGGTCAGGTTCAGCAGCTGGTCGCGCGTGAGCACGCGCTGCGGGTGATCGAGAAACACGCGCAACAGACGGTACTCCGCCCCGCTCAACGCCACTTCGGTGCCGTCCGCATCGAGCAGATGGCGCGCGGTCGTGTCGAGCCGCCAGTCGCCGAAGCACAGCATCGGCGCCGACTCCGTCACCTCCATGCCGGGCGGCAGCATGCGCGCGCGGCGCAGCACCGAGCGAATTCGCGCGAGCAGCTCGCGTGCGGCGAACGGTTTGGTCAGGTAATCGTCGGCGCCCATTTCGAGGCCGACGATGCGGTCCGCTTCCTCGCTGCGCGCCGTCAGCATCAGGATCGGCACCGTGCGGAACTTGCCCGCGCGCAGCTCGCGGCACAGCACGAGGCCGTCTTCGCCGGGCAGCATCAGGTCGAGCACGATCAGGTCGGGTGCGCCGTTCTCGAGCGCGGCGCGCATCTGGCGGCCATTGGCCGCGAGCGAGACGCGCACGCCGTTTTTCTCGAGGTAACCCGCGAGCAGTTCGCGGATTCCGCGATCGTCGTCGACGATCAATACGTGGTCGGAGGTTTCCATCGACGGATTATCTGCCGCGGCGTTTGAGTTGCACGCCGCTCGATTGGATCAATGAACACTGCAACGGATGCGCGAGCTCGGCCGCGAAGCCGCCCACGACGAACACCGCGATGGCAAACAGGCGTTTCATGCGTCCTCCAGCACGGAAAGACTCGCGCCGTCGGCCACGCTGGCTTCGAGCGCATAAGGGTCGACCCCGTCGAGGCAGCCGATATTGACGCGCCATTGCTGCGGGTCCTTGCGCGTCTGATGAAAAGGATAGATGCCGCAATGCTTGCAGAAGTAGTGTTTCGCGACCTTCGTGTTGAACTGGTACAGCGTCAGCGAATCCTCGCCGCTCAGAATCTTCAGTTGACTGGCGGGAAAGAGCGGCGTCATCAGCGCGCCCTTGCGGCGGCACAGGCTGCAGTTACAGCGGCCGGCCGGAACGATTTCGGTGCGAACTTCGAACTTGACGGCCCCGCAGTGACAAGACCCTTGCAGCAGCTCGGCGCTCATGGTGCTCTCCGTGATTTGACGATGCCTGCTTTATAGCCTGGTTCATCAGTCGAATTATGTCGTAATGTATCCGGTCGCCGAGACGATACATCACATTGCAATAAGCTATGGCAATTAGCGCAGGGCGAAACAACGAAGATTAAGCGCGTGAATTGGCATTCAAGCGGCATGCGCAAACGGATGACACGGGTTGCTTCCTTGCCGCCGCAATGTCGTGCTCGCCGGTGCAAAGATACGCCGCTTATCCATGATTATGTCAGCGGCGCGGCGGGGCGCGCCAGCCGGCTTGCTTACACGCTGTTTTTGACCTCGGCATGACCAACCGGCTCTCTATGTTCCGCTTGACTGGCCGGTATTGCCAGGCACAATCGCGCGAGGCCTTGAATACGCTTGACTTTTAATCAGTAGCCACTTCCAATACCAATGGTGCAGTGCGATGCTTCACCTCTGAAACACGCCTCACGTCATTCGGTAATTCAAAGCATTGGCCAGCAGTTCATTCGTCCGCCGCGCATGCGGCGTCAGCTCGAAATGGAGCACTCCTCATCACGGGAGTCGTCTTGGCTGCAAGAAAAAACCAACCCGCTCGCAGCGAACCCGCCCTTATCGATCTCGCATTGCAGGGTGGCGGTTCGCACGGTGCTTTTACATGGGGTGTCCTCGACCGTTTGCTCGAAGAGTCGTGGCTGCAGATCGAAGGGATATCGGGTACGTCGGCTGGCGCGATGAACGCCGCGGTGCTGGTGAGCGGCTATCAGGTGGGCGGCGCGGCCGGCGCGCGCGCCGCGCTCGAAGCGTTCTGGCGGCGAGTATTCGAAGCATCGGTGTACAGCCCGTTTCGCCGCAGCCCGTTCGACGTGTTGATGGGCCGCTGGACGCTCGACTACTCGCCGCTCTTCATCGCGATGGACCTCGCGGCGCGCGTGTTTTCTCCATACGACCTGAACCCGCGCGGCGTACATCCGCTGGCGAAGATTCTGCAGGACTCGATCGATTTCGAGCATCTGCGCGACGCGCCGATCAAGCTGTTCATCACTGCGACGCGCGTGCGCACGGGCCAAGCGCGCGTGTTTCGCAATGGCGACCTGACGCCCGACGTGCTGCTCGCCTCCGGCTGCCTGCCCACGCTGTTCCAGGCCGTGCAGATCGACGGTGAAGACTACTGGGACGGCGGCTACGCCGGGAATCCCACCATCACGCCGCTGGTGCGCGAATGCACGTCGAGCGATACGCTGCTGATCCAGGTCAATCCCGTCGAGCGGGATGAAACACCGCGCACCGCGCGCGACATCATCAGCCGCCTGAACGAAGTCGCCTTCAATGCGCCGCTGCTGAAAGAGCTGCGCATGATCGCGCTGCTGCGACGCGCCGCGGACGCCGGTAGCGACGAAGGCCGCCATTGGGCGGCGATGCGCATCCATCGGATTTCGAGCGAACTGATGACCGAACTCGGCTACTCGTCGAAGCTGAACGCCGAGTGGAGCTTTCTGACGATGCTGCGCGACGAAGGCCGGCGTGCCGGGGACGCGTTCCTCACCGGGCATGCCGATTCGATAGGCGTGCGCTCCTCGCTGGATCTCGACGCGTTGCTCGACGGAGTCTGACCATGGAAGTCATCACCCTGTCCCCGCTCGCGATCGGTCTCGGACTCTTTGGCATGCTCGCGAGTCTCGCGCTGCTGATCGCCTTCGCATACCGCGGCTGGACCGTGCTGTTGCTCGCGCCGTTCGCCGCGATGCTGGCCGCCGCGATTTCGGGCGAACCGATTCTCGCGCACTGGACCCAGACTTTCATGCTCAGCGCCGCGCGCTTTCTCGCGCAGTTCTTTCCGTTGTTTCTGCTCGGCGCGCTGTTCGGCAAGCTGATGGAAGACAGCGGCTCCGTGAAGGCGATCGCCAGTTACATGACGGAGAAGCTTGGCGCGCATCGGGCGATTCTCGCGGTCGTGATCGGTGGCGCGCTCGTTACCTATGGCGGCGTCAGCCTGTTCGTCGCGTTCTTCGTGCTCGCGCCGATGGCCACCGCCCTGTTCCAGGCCGCCAATATCCCGCGCCGTCTGATGCCGGCCGCGATCGCGCTCGGCACGCAGACGTTCACGATGTCCGCGCTGCCCGGCACACCGGCGATCCAGAATGCGATCCCGATGCCGTTCTTTGGTACGACGCCGTTTGCGGCGCCCGGGCTCGGCATCGTCGCGAGTATCGTGATGGTGGCGTTCGGGCTGTGGTGGTTGTCCTTGCAGCAATCGCGCGCGAAGGCGGCCAACGAAGGATTCGACGGACTCAACGCAGCGATGAAATCCACCACGGCGCCGGCCAGCGACAACCTCGTGCGCGAACGCGCGAGCGTCTCGCAGAGTTTCGATCCTGAGGAAGCGAAGCGCGGGCACGTCAGCGAGGATCTGCCGTCGTTCGGCGTCGCGCTCGCGCCGCTCGTGCTCGTGGTGCTAACGAATTTCGTGATGAACGTGATCGTGCTGCCGCGCATCGACGCGGACTATCTGGCCGAGGTCCGTTGGGGTGAGACGTCGCTTTCGGCAGTCGCCGGAGTGTGGGGCGTGTGCGTGGCCCTCGTCGTCGCGATCGTGGTGCTCCTGCTGCTCAATCGGCGCCGCCTTCCGGCGCTACGCGAGACGATCGACGCGGGCGCGAATGCATCGGTGCTGCCTGTGCTCAACGTCGGCAGTCTGGTCGGCTATGGCGCGGTGATTGCCGCGCTGCCCGCATTCGCGCTCGTGCGCGAATGGGTGCTCGGCGTCGGCGGTGGTCCGCTCGTATCGCTCGCGGTCGCGACCAATCTGCTCGCGGGCTTGACCGGCTCGGCTTCAGGCGGTCTCACCATCGCGCTCGACGCGCTCGGCGGCACCTATCTACAACTGGCCGCGCAACACGGCATCGACCCGGCGTTGCTGCATCGGGTCGCCGTGATGTCCTCCGGGACACTCGACAGCCTGCCGCATAACGGCGCGGTCGTGACGCTGCTCGCGGTGTGCGGCTCGAACCATCGCGAAAGCTATCGCGACATCGTGATGGTCGCGATTCTCGGCGCGTTGCTCGCGCTGGTCGTGGTGATCGTGCTGGGCTCGCTGGTCGGTACCTTCTGAGAGTTTTGTGCCGGCTAAAGTATCAAGGGGTCTCGCTCTGACGTCGCTGTTCGTCAGTGCGAGACCCCTTTCCTGTTGCTGTTCGGCCGAGTCCCGATTGCTTGCCCTGCTGATTACCGGCTCACTTCACGCGGCCGCGCGCGCCGCATTCATCCGGCCGAACACGAACTGCCCCAGATACCAGACCAGCTCCGTATTCGCGAGGATCGCATCTTCGGTGACCGTCGACGGTTCGAGCTTCATCCTGCGCAGCATCAGCTTGCCTTCGCGCGAGGTTGTCCAGGCATGCATCAGTTCCTTGCGCGTCTTCGGATCGGCGGCGTTGAAATGATCGCGGCCCCTGCGCGAATCCTCGTTCATGCGCGCGCGCACTTCTTCTTCACGCGTCGCGATGCTGGTCGCCAGGGTCTTTCTCGTTTCGGTCTTGGCCGCCTGTTCCTGCGCTTCGTCGGCGAGCAGTTTGGCTTGCACGTCGACCATCGTTCGCTCGGCGTCGGAGATCTTCCAGTTGTCGCGTAGCGCGCGCATCAGATAGCCCGCGGGACTCTTCTTGACCTGGCCGCGCTTGATTCTGAAGCGCGTGTATTCGACGGCCTGCTGAATACGCTCGTCGGTCCACAGTTCGCGGTTCTCCGAAATCTCGCTGAACTGCTTGGTCGACAGCCCGAATTCGTC
This sequence comes from Paraburkholderia sp. BR14320, assembly GCF_040948665.1. Taxonomy (NCBI): domain Bacteria; kingdom Pseudomonadati; phylum Pseudomonadota; class Betaproteobacteria; order Burkholderiales; family Burkholderiaceae; genus Paraburkholderia; species Paraburkholderia sp. BR14320. The sequence continues at coordinate 173,480 of NZ_JBFPKG010000005.1, read as the reverse complement.
GGTAAGAATCTTGTAGAGATGGCTCGCGTCGGCGAGGCTCGCGAGTACCGCGTCGGCTGTGTCCTTGCGCTTGAGGAGGAAGCGGATGCGGTCGATTTTCTTCGACGTCGTGGATGCAGTGCGCGTCTCGTAAGACATCTCGACGTCCGACACTTCGTTGATCTCGCGCACCGCCGGCTCGAGCCAATCGCGCTTGAAGTATTTGAAGATGGCGGCGTTCGCGCCCATTTTGCCGGGCCAGTTACGCATTTCCTCGAGCTGGATCCAGTCGGTGCGTCCTGCGGGCACGTTGGGCAAAACCTTGTCGTAGATAGCGCGCGCGAGACTGCGCGTGAACGCGGTGGAAATGCGCAAGCTCAGCCAGTGCGATTTCTGCGGATCGCGGATATGCGGCACGAGCCGTGGATGGACGTCGAAACGCATACGTCCGCGATGAAAGCCGACCATACCGATCAGTTGGACCTGCACCCACAGGTCGTCTTCACTGGGATCGCGGTCCGCAGGCGTATTCGTTACGCGGACTTTCGCGTTCTGAGCTTCGTCGGCGATCGTGCGCAAATGCTTCAGGTTGCGGCTGTCGTAACGCATCAGCCACTTGAAGTAGTTGAGTTCGACGTCGTACTGATCGCGTTGCTCGGGCTCCTGCGCGACGATGAAGTAAGCGGCATCGAGAAACCGCCGCGCCGGCAGTCCCATGTTGACGATCTCGGTGAAGAAATCGTTGCGCTGATAACCGATCTCGCGATTGGCCTCGTTGATGCGCAATCCTTGATCGAACATGTCTTCGAACAGCGCGAGCGCCATCTGGCGTGATGTCGCTTTCGACTTGCCCTCTTCCGGATTGTCCGCAGCCATCTTCTTCATCCACTTTTTAGCTCCCGGGGACTGTAAGCATGCAGTGGTGAGCTGTCAACACACAGAACCTCACCATCAGAACGGCCGAGGCGGCGGCCGCTTCGTCGTTCATTCCGCGATCTGGCACACAGAACCTCACCATCTACACAAGGAACCTCACCTTGCCAGACGGCTTTCGCACGGCGAAGCCTTATGGGACGGCCCATCCGAGCTTCATTTCCTGCAGATGCACAACCCACCTCACCTTCCAGATTCGACGCACAGGCAAACACATGGAACCGCACCTTGGCGGGGAATTGGTCTCACCTTGCTGCACAACCAACCGCACCTCTCAGCACAGCGAACCTCACCTTCGACACAACGTACCTCACCTTTTGGAACCTAAGTAGCTGAATGAATTGAATATCGTCTGGCTGCGTGGGTTTGTCGGTTTGTTCTCGGTTTAAAAAAACGTACCGACTTGGGTCACACAGTAAGTTGACGTGAAGATTGCGCAATGCAGCATGGTGAGGTTGATTGTGCGATGCCTGGAGCTGATGAACGGCTGCGTAGCGAAGGTGAGGTTGGTTGTGCTCCCACGGTGACCAGCAAGGATTGGTGACACTGGGGCCCGCGCTGGACCGCCTGCCGCCGGCGGAAATCAACGGCGGTAGGTGAGGTTGATTGTGCATTTGCGCTCCAAGCGGCCGGAGCGGTCGCCGGAAGGGGCGAAAACGCGATTATGGTGAGGTCCGTTGTGCTGGAGATCGCCGGATCGCACGTCGTAGAAGTGAGGAAGTGCACAAATGACCTCACCTTCCTTCGTGACAGGGCCAGCGTAACCGGCACACTCGCCTAAAACTTAGGCATTTGGTGAGGTCATTTGTGCACTCACATAGGCGGGGTTTCGGGACTCGTTTCGTTTCCACGACAGTTCCGCCACCGAAAACGCTGTGAAAATATAGAAATTTTCAGAAAATCCGCATTAAAACAGTAATTTAAAAAGCTATTTTCAAGTATTTCCTGTATTCTGAGGTTTCTGGAATTTTATGGATAAACCTCAGAATGGTCAGAACGAGCCAACTTCCTGCCGTAGACCGAACCGTTCACTTTGAGCAGATCAGTGAGTTCGCAGAAAAGGTCACCATTTTCACTAATGAGCTGCGTGACACGATTCTGGCTCCACGTCCTCGAAAAACGGCTCCCGTCTTCAAGACCGGCGAGATTGCCGAGATGTGCAACATCTCTCACTCGCAGGTTCAGTATCTCGCGACAAAAGGCGACGGAGAACTGCCTTCGGGCACGGCAGCCGGCACGGGCCGCACCCGGACCTTCACGCTAGAAGAAGCGCGGATTTGGGTGCAAAAGATTTCCGACATTTACCAGACTCCACTGGTCACTCGTCTGAAGGAACCGGACGGGAAGATCATTATCACCGCGCAGCTCAAAGGTGGTTCCGCCAAGACGACTACGACGATGTGCCTTGCCCAAGGGCTGTCGCTACGGGGACGCAAAGTGCTGGTGGTCGATCTCGATCCGCAGGCATCACTCTCGGAACTGTGCGGACTGTACGCGGAAAAAGACGTGTCGCCTGAGGATACGGTGTTGCCGTATGTCTACGACCAAGACATCGAGGGCGGCCTCGAGGGACGGATTCAGTCGACGTACTGGGATGGCATCGACGTGATTCCTGCGCATACGGAATTGATCGGTGCAGAGTTCCATCTGCCGGCGATGCAAAAGATTCGGCCAGGTTTTCGTTTCTGGACCGTGCTTCGTCAAGGGCTCGAGCCGCTGCGCAAGAAGTACGACTACATTCTGATGGATACGTCGCCGTCTCTGTCGTACCTCAATCTGAACGCGCTGATGGCTGCGGACGCCATGGTGATGCCGATGGTGCCGGAAAACCTGGACTTCATCAGCTCACTCTCGTTCTGGCGACTCTTCTCTGACGTGTCCAAAAGCTTCATCAAATTCGAGAAGGAAAAGAAATACGACTTTGTATCGCTGGTGTTATCGCGGGTCGATTATGGGCGGAACTCGTCGGCGCCGATCGTGCGTGCGTGGGCGCAAAGCGCATACGAAAACTGGCTGCATTCGATCGAGGTGCCGGCGAGTTCGGTAATGAGCACAGGGGCGTTGGCATTCTCTACCGTCTTCGACATCAGCAGCAATCACAGCGCGGCCAAGTCGCTGCAACGCGTGCGGCAGCCTCTCGTCGATTACTGTCGTTGGATCGACGAGATCTATTCGGAAAAATGGAGGAACGCGCAATGAGCAATATGCGAGAACAGTTGCTGGCCAAGACGTCCGGCATTCGCAAAACTTCGTCGATCAACGAAGACGAGGTTAAGCGCAGCAACCGCACGCAAACGGCGCCCGGCCTTGCCGGCGCGCTGGCCGTTGCGCAGCTTCGCGTGCAGGAATTGGAATCGACCGGAGTCGCATCGCAACTGCCGGTTGCGGGGATCTTGCCGAACCCGTGGCAGCCGCGCCGCGTGTTCAACGAAGCAAAGTTGGCCGAGCTTGCGGAGTCGATCCGGGAAGTTGGGTTGATGCAGCCGATCGTCGTCCGGCGTGTCGCCGACGACTATCAGATAGTCGCTGGTGAACGGCGCTGGCGTGCGCACAAGATGCTGGGGCATGACACGATCAAGGCAGTCGTCGCGGATTGCTCCGACTCGGATATGGCCGTCCTGGCGATGGTCGAGAACATCAGCCGCGACGACCTTGCTGACTATGAGATCGGCGTTGCGATCCGTCGATCGGAAGCGGAGTTTCCGAATCGCAAGCGACTGGCGGAAGCGATGGGATTGTCGAGGGCGGGTCTGTACCAGTTCTTGTCGTTCGATAATTTGCCGGACTTCATCAAAAAAGATCTCGATATTCAACCGCGACTATTGGGCGGAACTGCGGCGCAAGCAATCGGGGCGGCTATCAAAAAGCACGGCGAGGATGGGGTTAAAGCGGCTCGCGAAATTTGGCCGCTGTTGGTGAGAGGCGAAATGGATCAAGGCAAGGTCGCGGCGGCAATCACTGCGTTGGCGACGCGGCAGACGACGTCGGCTGGTACCGGCGGACGCAGCATCGAGAAGTTTTTTGCAGGACGAGAGCACGCCGGAAGCATCACGAAGGATGTCAGCAACTTCACGATCAAGATCAAGACCGGGGTGATTACCGAGGCGCAAGAAGTTCAGATACGACAGTTGATCGGACAGATGTTCCAATCGCAGCCGAAAACGAGCTGATTCGATGTTTGGTTTTTTAGTGTAGAGAGAGGCCCGCCAAGTGCGGGCTTTTTTTCGGCCAGCCAAATTGGTTTGGGCTGAGAGAGTGTCTAGAGTCTAGACAGTCTCAGTAGATGCCCTCAGGGTTCGTCGCAGTGTCTAGACTCTAGACACTCTTTCCGGCGAAAGCCAACGTCGATAGAAGAGTCCCCTGTCGTGCGGACGCAGATTCTTTGCGTCTTGTCCGGTTCGCGGGGAGATCGCGTAGCAGTAGGTTCGCCGGACCAATTTGCAGGTGCAGGACATAATCGAGACCGCCCCCCCGCTCGGAATTTGTGAGGCAGTCTGTGAACTGGCTTCCGCCAACTCGCCGACCGGTCATATCGTCGAGGGCGCCGCCGAGCGTGTTCGATGATCACATGACGGCAGAAATGGCGGGCCGTTTACTGTCCTTTGAGACGGAATGTCCCCAGGCAGGCCATCGCCGGTCATTCTCGACCCTCGCCACGTTCGGGTTATTCGTCCTCGTACCTCGGCGCGGCACTCGACGGCCGACTCTCGCAATGAGAAAAATCGTTGCTCCTGACGTCGAGGCGTCCCGCACCAAATGGATGTCAGGTGAAAAATCGCGGGAAGGGTTGACGATGATTTTCCATCAAGCCCTGAGTTCATGACGGCGCTGTCGGGTGCAGCAGTTTAGTGAATATCGTCAACGTCATTCACGGCTGCTCCAACTCAGGAAGTACCTGAGGCCAGATGGGCGCGGTGCGCATGCCTATGCTCATTGACCATACGGTCAGCGGTTTTCTGCCAGAAATCCGTCCCATACGATTACCGGCGGAAACCGGATCGACGGAACGACGCGCGCGGGAAGGCCTTGAATTTGGCTTGTCTCAGCGAACACACCACATACGTAAAGGTGTGGCGGGAGCCCGCCATTAGGCGAGTGTCGCGTTAAGCGATGCCGACCTTGATAGCGCGATCCCTCTCGACCGATCCAGACCAGGCCCATCGCAAGCGGTGCATCCTTGCTTTCGAGAGTCGCAAGCATGCCTTCGAATCACATCCCGTTGCACGGTGCAGATCCGACCTCTGGGCCGGCAGCCAGAAAGTGAAGAAGGAACCCCTGCCGACCGCTGCCCATTTGGCGGTACGTGTGTCGACCCCCCTCCGTGGTCAGCAAGAAAATACTCTCGGTTAGTTGGCCACGCTCGAAAGGTCGTCCGGTCGACTTGCCCGCATCATGAGATGCGCGGGTCCTCGTATTCGAAGGCATGCATCGTGACCGCTGCAATCATCGCTTGGGCAACTCGCGAGTCATGAACTTCCACCTGCTCGCTACTGGATGAGTTTGCACTTGACCATCTGGTCAGCGCGACATCAACATCGATACTCCCGCCGCATCGGCAATCTACGCGCGGGGCGATCATTGCCAGGGGAGGGGAGGGCCAAACGCGCGAATCACCGCCGACAATGCGTCGTCGTCCGGCTCGCTCTCGTTGCATCAATTAGCGAGACGATCGTCCACCGCTTGATCCGCAACGCGAGCCACTGCCAATCGCCGAGCGCGTCGCAAGGGGGAGCTTCGGCTATACAGTAGTCGGCCATCGGCAGTTTTCCGAACTAAATATCGAAAAACCAGCGGGTATTAGCCGATCCGAGCGCGAACCCACGATTCTTCGGTTGATCTCGCTAACCGCAGCCGCGTGAAACATTGAGAAATGTCTCTTGGATCTCGTAACCATTTGTTTTTAAAGACCTTTTTCACTTGTCCGACGCATTGTTTCACGCGGATCAGCCAAATTGGTGCACGATACCCCGGCACACCCATCACGAGAGGAGCCCACGCAGGATTGCGCAAACACGCTCCAGCGATACGTAGCATTTAATACGTAATTTGTAGCGAATTATTTTAAAGGACGGACGTGGCTGCAAAGCCTACGCTGTCGCGAAAAACACCTGGCCCCTCCGCCGTCACGTCTCCATTTCAGCCTCCTCGCAAACCAGCCCGCGCCGATCGATCTGCCCGATATCCTGATTCGAAATCCGTCGGATCTCGAAGATCGCCTCCGCGTCTCCCGCACGCTGTCCCGGCAACAATCACATTCTCCGATAGCGCGCCCGCGAGATGCGCGCTGCGATAAGAGACGACCCCATCATCGGAATCTTCGAGCGGCCCGCTTTCGCGCCGAGGTTGACCGCCCAGCGAGACAGCCGTTGCTCGCGAACCGAGTGCCTTGATGGGGGGCGCCATAAACATGGCGCGCTCGCGTTTCGGCATCGGCGTGAAGTTCAGCAGCCGATTGAGCGCTCGTCATCACGAGCGACGTCGGAGCCTTCGGGCACGTATTTATCCTCGAACGTTGCCCAAAGCGCGTCGCCGGAAGCCGGCACCCGCAGCCGTGCGTGAATTGCCGCCCATGCTGTGAGCGATCAGACCATCACCATGCGACGCGGGCGCCGTGCGGTCCGGATCGAACTACGCGAGCGTCTGTTGCGTGGCGTGCCGCATGCGCACGAGGTTGACCAGCATCGGCACGTTGGTCGGGTAGTAGCCCTGCCACACCTGAAAATATTGGCGAAGCACTTCATCGCCCGGAATATCGTTGTCGACATTGATCTATGCCTCCGGGCCCGTCGCGAGGGCCATGCAACATCAGAATGATCCGTCGACTGCGATCGAACAGTTGCTTATGCGCGGCGCATCGATACCGCGTGCGTCTAAACAGCGTGCGCAACGTTGGCACGGCTTGGCCATCTCACTCGACACTGGCTTCGCGATACGGATCTTAGACGGACAGCACGACATCACATGAGGCAAGCAGTTGCCCGAGCTTGCCCCGGCTGAACCGGATCAACGTGATAACGGTTGTGGACGGCATCTCACTGAAATAGCGCGACGCCCAACTCGTCAGTCCCGCGGCCCGTGACGACACGCCGGTGTCAGCGCCGCATTGCTGCTCCCATCGCCATCGGTATCGCCACTCGCATCGGCATCGTCTTCGACTGGCCGCCGCAATTTCACCCCCGCAACGATCGCGACGCCCAAGTCATCGCGCCGATAAATGTTAAGTATCCCGGCGAACGACAGCCGGGCCATCTGCAACGACAGTTCAACGAGGCTCGACAATCGCCAGTCGGTATTGATTCCGCCGACGGCCGATATCGCATCGATGCAATCCAGCGGCTCGCGTTGGCAGGTGCAATCGCGAACCGCGCAACGTTGAGCGCCTCGGGCGAACGGCCATACGCGCATTCGCCGATGCGCGTATGGCCGCCGCCACTGCGAGGCTTTCATTCGAGCACTGCCGCAACACGCGACGCACCTAATGGCATTGAGCGGTCCGAATGGCAGAAACGAACGGCTGGACTCTACCGCCCAGCAAATCACTGGTACAACCCATGCCGTCCGCCATGATGCGCATTGGCTTCAATGAGAAAGACCCCCCGATTCAACAATCACGGCTGTTTCATCGGCGAAAGCATTCCCTGATATCTATAGCAGTCTTTCCCATCGCCCTTCATCACTAGTACGACAGCATAGCCATGCTTATCTTTCGTCAACGGACGTCGAAGAAACCATGGAATAAATCCGTATGCCCGCAGTAAGTCGCGAATCGATTGACGGCTGGCGCATTGATCGGCCATGATGCCTCTCACGAACTGTGAAAGGGGACAATGGCGCACGCATGACACGGGCGGACCACCAGTTCCTTAGCCTTTCTTCGGCGTGGCGAAGCAGATTGGCATTTAGGCAACATGCCCGACAAACGAAGCCTGAATGACGACACAACGTTGCCGGTCCGACCGACGCGATGCCACCGGTCATCGAGTCTGACCTGGCCGTGGAAATCGCAGCGAAAATGCACTGATCGGTCCACTGCTATGGACCCCTATGAATTCATGAGCAACCCGTAGAGCACCGTATTCGCCGGTCCGCGAACAAGGTTGCCGCAGGGTGTACGACATGGGTTGCGCCAGCAGTCAGCCGAGGACGTCATGACCGCAAACCGTTCCGATGCACCGCGGCCTCACCGATCAGCCAGCGTCGCACTGACCGGCGTATTGTCGTGCGTGTTGGCCAGTGCGCTCGTCATTTCACTGTCGGGCTGCCAACGGCCAACCGAAACACCGAGCGGCGATACGAGGCCAGCCGTGCAGCTCACCAGGGTCGAACCGGCCGACGCGTCCGCCATTCGCATCTTTACCGGGCGGGTCGAGCAGACCAGCATCTCGCCGCTCGCCTTCGAAGTATCGGGCCGCGTCGTGCAGATCGCGGTGCTCGAAGGTGCATCCGTGAAACGCGGGCAGCTGATCGCGCGTATCGATGAAGAACCCTACAAGCTGCAACTGCAACGCGCGAACGCGCAGTATCAGCAGCTGAGCGACAACCTGAAGCGCCAGGCGGTGCTGCGCAAGGACGGAATTCTGTCACAGGCTGCTTATGAGCAGCTGTCGGCTGCCACGGACGCCGCACGCGCGGCACGCGACATGGCGAGCCGCGACCTGCGCAATACCCGGCTAGTCGCGCCATTCGACGGCCGGATCGCTCGCCGCAACATCGAGATTCAGCAGGTCGTGCAGGCTGGCGCACCCGCGTTCAATCTGGAAAACATCGGCCGTGTCGATGTCGGCGTCGATCTGCCTCAGAGCATTGCCGAACGTCTATTCGTCGACAAGACGCTGCGAGCCGAAGCGTGGCTGCCCGAGCGGCCGCAGAACCGCTTCCCGCTAGTGTTCCGCGAACGGACCACGCAGACCTCGCCGACTTCGGCGGCCTACCGGCTCGTGTTCTCGATCGAAGGACCGCAAAGCGCCATGCTGTTACCCGGCATGGCGTTGCGGGTACAGATTTCCGACACGGCCCGGCAAGTCGCGCAAAACGACAATCAAGGCTACTTCGCGATTCCGATCGCGGCGGTGTCGATCGGCGCGGACGGTCAGCGCAGTCTGTGGCGCTACGATGCGGCGTCCGGCCGTGTGCATGCGGTGCCGGTCAGCGTACGCGAAATTCGCAATGACGATGCGGTCGTCGCGGGTGCGGTGGCGGAAGGCGACCGCGTGGTGGCGGGCGGCTCGCAGTTCATGAAAGAGGGAATGGCGGTCCGTCCAATGGATGCTCCTCGATGAACCTCGCGCGCCCCCTGATCGAAAAGCCGCTGATCGCATGGGTCCTGACGCTGATCTCGCTGTTTGGCGGCCTGTTTGCGTACTACAACATCGGGCGGCTCGAAGACCCGAAGTTCACGATCAAGACTTCGGTCGTGGTGACGCTGTATCCGGGCGCGAGTGCGCACGAGGTCGAGCAGGAGGTGACGGACCGGCTCGAAAGCGCGATCCAGCAGATGCCGCAGGTCGAGAAGCTGACCTCGCGTTCGATGCCGGGCTACTCCGAAATCCGCGTCCAGATTCGCGACCAGTACACGTCGGCGCAATTGCCGCAAGTGTGGGACGAATTGCGCAATTCCGTGTCGGATGCACAGGTACGGCTGCCGCCCGGTGCGGGCCCGACACTCGTGCTCGACCGTTTCGGCGACGTCTACGGCATGTTCTACGCGCTGACTGGCGAGGGCTACACGCAGGCGCAACTGTATGCGTACGCGCGTGAACTGCGCCGCCAACTGCTGACGCTCGACGACGTGTCCGACATCGTGATCGCTGGTCAGCAGCAGGAGCAGGTCTCGGTCGACGTCGACCAGTCGCAACTGATCGCCAACAATCTGTCCACCGACGATCTCGCGCAGACACTGTTCCTGCAAAACGAGGTTCGGCCCGCGGGCCGCGAACGCGTCGGCGATCTGTCGTTGCGGATTGCGCCGACCGGCTCGCTCGACTCGCTGCAGGCCATCCGATCGCTGCCTGTCAACAATACGCCCGGCCCGCTTCTGCTCGGCGACATCGCTCGCGTGAGCCATGGCTACGCGACGATTCCGAACCAGGTCATTCACTACAACGCTCAGCCCGCGATCACGATCGGTATCAGCGCGCGACCGCGCGTCAACGTCGTGAGGGTCGGCGAGCGGATCAAGGCGAAGCTCGCCGAACTCGAGCGCGACCGCCCGATCGGCATCAAGCTGTACTCGCTTTACGATCAGCCGCGGGTCGTCGATGAGAGCGTGCGCGGTTTCATCTTCGACGTGTTCCTGTCCGTGTCGATCGTCGGTGTCGCGCTCGGCATCGGGCTTGGCTGGCGTGCGGGTGTGGTGCTCGGCGTCGAGCTGTTCCTGTCGATTCTCGGCACGCTGCTCGTCATGTACGCGGCGGGGATCGAGCTGCAGCGCATTTCCCTGGGCGCGCTGATCATCGTGATGGGCATGCTGACCGATAACAGCATCGTGGTGGTCGAGGGCATGCTCGTGAGGGTGCAACGAGGCAAGTCGCATCTCGAGGCGGCGACCGAAATTCTCAAACAAAGCCAATGGATTCTGCTCGCGTCGACCATCGTGGGGATTCTGGCTTTTTCGGGCATCGGCCTGTCGCCGGATGCGGTCGGCGAATTCTGCGCGTCCCTGTTCGCCGTCGCTGCGATTTCGCTGCTGTTTAGCTGGGTGATCGCCATCGCGCTGACGCCGCTGTTCGGCACATATCTTTTCAAGCCCGCGGACATCATCGATGAAGATCCGTTCAAGGCAAAGCTGTACAAGCGTTACGGCGAGTTGTTGTCATGGGTCACCCGACGGCGCGTGCTCGTGGTCATCGGCCTCGTCGCGCTGACGGTACTTGCCGGCTGGGCGTTCCGTTTCGTCGAGCAGAGTTTCTTCCCCGCGTCGACCACGCCGATCTTCTATGTCGATATGCGTTTGCCGCGCGGCGCCGACATTCGCGCGGTCGTCGAAAAGAGTCGCGAAGTCGAGAAGGTGCTGCTCGAGCATGCGGATGTCAGCAACGTGCAGACCTATATCGGCTCGGGCGCGACGCGCTTCTTCCTCGTCTACGATCCGGAGACGCGCGATCCGTCGTATGCGCAGTTCATCGTCGGTGCGAAGGACCAGCGCCTGATCGACGTGATGCTTCCGGACATCGAAGCGGATCTGAAGAAGCGCTTCCCCGAACAGCACTGGACTGTGACACGGCCTAATTTCGGCCCGGGCGGAGGCGCGGCGATTCAGGCGCGCTTCTCCGGTCCCGATCCAGCCGTGCTGCGTCGCTTGTCGCAGGAAGCGCAGAACGTGCTGAAGGGCGACGGCCGCATCATCGCGATCCGGGACGACTGGGAAAATCCGATCAGCATCGTGCGGCCGGAATTCGACGAGTCGCGCGCGCGCTCGCTTGGTGTGACGCGCCGGCAGGTCACCGACACGATGGCCTATGCAACCGAGGGCCTGCGCGCGGGCATCTATCGCGAAGGCGATCAGTTGCTGCCGATCGTGCTTCGCTCGCCCGACTACACGCGCGGCGTCGCGGGCCTGCAGGACCTGCAGGTGTTCAGCGCCGGTCTGCGCCGTTACGTGCCGCTCGGCGACGTGGTCAACGGCTTTACGGTTGGGACCGAGGAAGGTCAGATCGCGCGCGAGGACCGGATTCGCACGATCACGGTATCGGCGAACCCCATCTACGGACAGAACAGTGTCGACGCCTTCAATCGCATACGCCCGGGCATCGAGAACATCAAGCTGCCTTCGAGCTACCGCTTCGAATGGGGCGGTGAGCACGAATCGTCGACGCGCGCGCAGCAGAGCCTGTTCCGGCAACTGCCGCTCGGCTTCATCGCGATGGCGCTGCTGGTGCTGATGATGTTCGGACGCCTGAAGCCCGCGCTCGTCGTGCTGCTCGTCGTGCCGATGTCGATCTGCGGCGTGACGATCGGTCTGCTGCTGTTCCGCGGCGCGTTCGGCTTCATGGCGTTGCTCGGTCTATTGAGCCTGATCGGCATGCTGATCAAGAACGGCGTCGTGCTCGTCGAAGAGATGGATGCGCAGGTCGCCGCCGGCGTGCCGCGCATGCAGGCGGTGACCCACGGTGCGATGAGCCGCTTGCGTCCGGTGATGCTGTCGGCCGGCACGACGGCGCTCGGCATGGCGCCCCTGCTGTGGGACCCGTTCTTCAAGGACATGGCGATCACGATCATGTCGGGCCTTGCTTTCGCCACCGTACTGACGATGGTCGCCGTGCCGGCGCTGTACTCGATGCTGTTCTCGATCAAGCAGGCGGAATGGGAGCCGGGCCGACACCCGGAAGCAAAATGATCCGCGCGCGCCACTTTCTTCTCACCATCGCGGCGCTGCTGCTCGAAGCAGGTTGTGCGGGTTCATTGCAACTGCAAAAGCCCGCCGCGTTTCCGCCGCAGTATTCGGAGGCGCAACAGGGCGCGGCCACCCCGATGTCCGCGCAGGATCTCGCGGCGTGGTGGACCCAGTACGACGATCCGACGCTGAACAAACTGATCGAAGTCGCGCTCGCGCACAACTTCGACATCGCCACCGCTTACGCACGCGTCGATCAGGTGCAGGCCGGAATCCGGCTGGCTCGCTCGCAACTGCTGCCGTCGGTCGGTGCGGGCGTGAGCGGCGCAAAGTTTCACGGCGGCGAGACGCAACTCGAGTTCGCGCAGTTCCTCGGCATCACCAATACCGATGCGCAGTTCTGGCGAGTCGGTCTGCAGGCGCAATGGGAGATCGATCTGTTCGGCCAGGGACGCTCGCGGCTCTCGGCGGCACGTGAGCAGGTACGCGCGGCCGCGGGCGATGCGGAAGCGGTGCGCCTGAGCGTAGTGTCGGGTGTCGCGGATCTGTACGTCACGTATCGCGGGCTGCTGCGTCAGCGCACGATCCTGCTGCAAAGCCGCGCGATCGCGGACGACTTCGTCGACATCGCCGAAAAGAGCTTTACCGCGGGCCTCGTGATGAGTACGGACATCGAAGCGGCGCGCGCTGGCCGTGCGCAGGTCGATGCGCGTTTGCAGGACGTGGAGAACGGCATCGCTCAGGCGCGGCTGAATTTGCAGAATCTGTGCGGCGTGCAGCCAGCGGACTTCGCCGGAATCCTCGATGAAAGCGACACGCTGATGACCGCACTGCCGCATATCGAGCCCGGCCAACCCGTCGACCTGCTGATGCGGCGCCCGGATCTGATCGCGGCGCAGGCCCGCGTGAATGCGGCGGTCAGACAGTCGGATGTCGCGCGGCTCAACTACTGGCCGACCCTATCGCTAAGCGGCATGCTCGCGCGCAATGGTTGGGAGTTCGCGGGTCAAAACCTCGGGGCCAGCACGTTCTGGCTGTTCGGCGCGGCGATGGCGATGCCGCTGATCGACTTTGGCGCGCGGCGCTCGCAGGTCGAGTCGTCGGATGCGCAGGCGCAACAGGCGATGTTCAATTACGAAAAGACCGCGCTCGGCGCGTTCTATGACGTCGACCGTGCGCTGGCGCGTTTGAACCGGCAGGACGAGTTGTTCAACGCGCGCAATGAAGAAGTCGCGCGACGTACCACGCAGCTGAACCAGGTGCGACGTCGCTACGAGCTCGGCGATACCGGCCGCGTCGATATCGATCAGGTGCGGGTTGCGCTGCTCGAAAGCCAGTCGTCGCAGGCGAGGGAAGAGGTCGGCAAACTGCAGGCACAGTTCGCGCTGTTCAGGGCGATGGGGGGCGGGTGGTTGGCCAATCCGCCCGTGGCTGCGAATCCACAAGCGCCGACGGGACCCGCGCCCGCCGCCGGGAACGCACCGGCGCCGGCTTCACAGTAAGCGAAGGATCGAGTAAAAGCCGTTGGCTTCAGTCGGGAGGACTAACAGGAGATGCGCAACGTACGCGTACCTGCTCCGCGTAAGTCCCTTTCTGGAAGAAATCAGCTTCTCTGAAGGGTGAACGATGACAACCCAGGTCGAGACGAAACTGTCGTTACCCGCACTGACGGCGATGGTCGTCGGTTCGATGGTGGGCGCAGGGATTTTCTCGCTGCCGCGCAATTTCGCGCGCGCGACCGGACCGTTCGGCGCCGTCATTGCATGGTGCGTGGCGGGCATCGGCATGTATGCGCTGGCGCGCGTGTTCCAGGCGCTCGCACAGCGCCGGCCCGAGCTCGATGCCGGCGTGTTCGCCTATGCGCGAGCGGGCTTCGGCGATTATGCGGGCTTTCTGTCCGCATTCGGCTACTGGATGGCCGGCTGCTTCGGCAACGTGTCGTACTGGGTGCTGATCAAATCGACGCTCGGCGCTTTCTTCCCCGTCTTCGGCGAGGGCAATACGGCGACGGCGATCATCGTGTCGTCGGTAGGCATCTGGCTGTTTCATCTGGTGATGCTGCGCGGCGTCCAGCAGGCCACGATGATCAACACGATCGTGACGGTCGCGAAGGTGATTCCGATCGTGCTGTTCATCGTGATCCTCATCGCGCTGTTTCGCGCCGACATGTTTCACGCAAATCTGCGGGAAGGCAACGATCAGCTCGGCAACGGCCTGTTCTCGCAGGTTCGCGCGACGATGCTCGTCACCGTCTTCGTGTTCGTCGGTATCGAAGGTGCAAGCGTGTACTCGCGCTACGCGAAAAAGCGCTCGGACGTGGGCGCCGCGACGATCACCGGCTTCGTCGCAGTGCTGTGTCTGCTAGTACTGGTGACGCTGCTGCCTTACGCGAGCTTGCCGCGCGCCGATCTCGCGGTGATGCGCCAGCCGTCGATGGCCGCGGTACTCGGCGCGTTGCTCGGCCCCTTCGGCGTCGTGTTTATCAGCGCCGGTCTGATCGTTTCGATCCTCGGCGCGTACCTCGCGTGGTCGCTGATCTGTGCCGAGGTGCTGTTCGCCGCCGCGCGCCTCGAGACGATGCCGCGTATCTTCGCGCGACAAAACGAACGCAAGCTGCCGGTCGCCGCGATCTGGCTCACGAGTACCGTGGTGCAGTGTTTCGTCATCAGCACGTACTGGTCGACCGATGCGTTTGCGCTGATGCTCAATCTGACGAGCTCGATGGCGCTGATTCCCTATTTCCTCGTGGCCGCATACGGAATCAAGGCCGCGCGTTACGATAGTCGCCACAATGGCGGCACCTTGAGCGGCGTGTTGCGCACCGAGTATTTCGTCGCGATGTTCGCGACGTTCTATACGGCCTTTCTGCTGTTCGCGGGCGGCCTGAAGTTCCTGATGCTATCGGCGCTGCTTTATGCGCCCGGTACGGTGCTGTATGTGTTGGCCAAACGCGAGCGCGGCATGGGGGTGTTTTCGAAACTCGAATGGATCATCTTTGCCGTCGCAGTCTGCGGCGCGATTGCCGCGCTGATCGGCCTCGCGAGCGGCACGATCGTCATCTGAGCGGTCGATCATCGTAGTCGCGCGAGCGCGGCTCGATCGGAACGTGTTTGCGGGAGAGCGATCGCAGCATGGACAAGCGCGTCAGACTGTCAGCGCCGGGCCTGATGGCGATGGTGATCGGCTCGATGGTCGGGGTGGGCGTCTTTTCGTTGCCGCAGGCGCTCGGCAAATATACCGGCGTCGTCGGTTCGCTGATCAGCTGGACCATCACCGGCTCCGGCATGCTGATACTCGCGCTGATCTTTCAACGGCTCGCATGGCGCAAGCCGGAACTTGATGTCGGCGTCTACACGTATGCGCGCGTCGGGTTCGGACGCTATACGGGATTTCTGTCGGCGTTCGGCTACTGGTGCGCCAGCTGTCTCGGCAACGTGGCCTATCTCGTGCTGATCAAGTCCGCGCTCGCGATCGTGGTGCCCTCTTTCGGCGCCGGCAATACGTTCAGCGCGATCGTCAGTTCCTCGCTGATGATCTGGGTGTTTCACTTTCTGATTCTGCGCGGCGTGAAGGGCTCGTCGATTGCGAATGCGTCGATGACGGTCGCCAAGTTGCTCGCGCTCGGACTGTTCGCGGTGCTCGTGCTATCGAGCGTCGAGTGGCGGGTGTTCGTCGCGAATCTGTGGACCCGTGCCGAGCCGTCGGCGACCGGTCTTTTCGATGAGGTGCGCAAGACGATGTTGGGGACGGTCTTCGTGTTTCTCGGCGTGGAAGGCGCGAGCGTTTATTCACGGCATGCGCGCGAACGGCGCGACGTCGGCGTCGCGACCGTGCTCGGCTTTCTATGCGTGCTTGCGTTGATGGTCATGGTCACGTTGTTGTCGTATGGCGTGTTGCCGCTCGAGCAGTTGGGTACGTTAAAAAATCCGTCGATGGCTGGCGTGCTGAGCGCCGCGGTCGGCGCGTGGGGCGCGGTCGTGGTCAAGCTCGGCCTGCTGATATCGGTACTCGGCTCCTATCTCGCATGGACGCTGCTCGCCGCCGAAATTCTGCACGCGGCGGGCAAGAGCCGTACGATGCCCGCGTTTCTCGGCCGAGAAAACCGCAACCACGTACCGGTCGCTGCGCTATGGATGACGAGCCTCGTGATCCAGGCGTTTCTGATCGTGACGCTGTTTTCGAAAGAGGCGTTCACGCTGGCCAAGGAGTTCACGACGTCGATGAGCCTGATCCCGTATCTGTTCGTCGCCGGCTATGGGTTGAAGCTCGCGGCGAGCGGCGAATCGTATGCGGGGCAGCCCTGGTCACGGCGCGTCGATTTCATGCTCGCGCTGATGGGCTGCGTCTATGCCCTCTTTCTCGTGTACGCGGGCGGCCTGCATTATCTGTTGATGTCCACCGTGCTTTATACGGCGGCGACCGCGTGGTTCTACATCGCCGAGCGCCGCAAGGGGAAACGGCCTGTGTTTACGCTGCTGGAACGCTGGCTGTTCATCGTGGTTCTGCTTACCGCGCTGGTCGCGTTCGCCGATCTCGTGCGCAATCATTTCGGGGCTTGAGGTTCCGTTAGAGGCACACGGGGCAGCAACTAGCGAGGTATTGCCATCGGTCCGGCTGGGCAAGATGTTGCGTCGAAGCACGACGCTGCAATACTCTGTGACGCTCTGCTCCCGTCTATGCAGCCGTAACGCTAGCGATTGACGCTCCATGTGGAATGGTCGACGTGCTGCTCGTAAGCGTGCGTTGAGAGCACCATGACAAAAGCACTCCTTGTACCTATGACGCATATAGGAATCTGCTGACTTTTTTCTTGTTGGTGCCAAGTACAATCCGCGTAAGTGCAAGGCGGGAATCTATTAATTCATCGCCGCTGAGTGAGTGCGTCGCGCTTCCCGTCTTCATGATGGTCCATGCCTGGTTGCATGCGAGAAATTGCTTTGTCTCTGCCAAAAAGCGCACCGACCTGCTCAGCGATTTCAACTGACTTAAATAAATAGTGGTTCAAGAACTTCCGACGAGTGGCATGGGCGAGATGTCCTGTGCTTTTCTTGTCATGTAACGGCGTGAAATGACATCGTACTTTGGCAACAAAGCATGCAGGTGTGTCGGCGCGAGAAAAGTATTCACCAGCGTGGTATGGAGTGCGAGTGAACAAAATCAGAGTGGCTATTGCCGACGATCATCCATTCATTCTTCTCGGCGTCGAGCATCTTCTTCAGCGTCGTCCGGACGTCAAGGTCTGCTTCAAAAGCGAAACAATTGGCCAGCTTCTCCAACTGTTGGGTGAAGTGCCGGTCGACGTGCTCGTGTGCGACTACGAATTCGAAGGCGATCCGTATGCGGACGGTCTCAATCTTCTTGACCGCATCCGGCGCGTCGCTCCAGCCGTGCGCGTAGTTTTCCTGAGCGCGCACTCTTCCACGCACATCATTTCGGCTGCGTTCAATGCGGGGGCGGCCGGCTTTGTCGGGAAGGGGCCGGAGGGCTTTGCCAGCCTAACCGCCGCCATTCGTGCCGCCAAAAACAAGAGCGTGTTTCTGCCTGATTCCATTGCGAACAAGATGTTGCGCGCAACGGCGCGCGCAGCGGAGGGCGGATCCTCTCTCAATTTGCTATCTAAAAATGAATCGACGGTCGTGCGAATGATCTGCGACGGCATGTCGATCGGCACCATTGCCGAGCGGCTCAATCGCAGTCCCAAGACCGTCAGCAATCAGAAGAACGCTGGCATGAAGAAGCTGGGTGCCAGAAACGACGTAGAACTCGTCACGATCGTGCGCGAGTGGTCTTGCTCGTAGCTATTGCCGCGATTCTCAGCCGGATTCTGTAGTTCTCGTAGCGCCTTTCCCTATCGTATGGCGGACCTGGCATCGATTCAATTCGAGGAATCGACACGCCGGTTGTCGGCTGTCCTATGTGGTATTTCATTTTGGGTATCGGCCCATTAACACCGATCTTCTTCAATGACATCATTCCTCTGCCTTGACGATCGCTGGGAGCTCCGGCTTCACAAGGGTTTGTAGTTTCGAAATAGCAACAAAGAGGAATCTCATGAAAAAACAAGTGACGCAACTCATGATCGCGGTGGCCGGCCTGTCCGTCGCGCCGATGGTTTTCGCTCAAGCCGTACCGGGCACAGGTCAGGTAACGTTCAACGGCGAACTGATCGACGACACCTGCCTGATTAACGCCGGTGACGAGGACAAGACGGTCACGCTGCCTACCCTGTCCACCCAGTCGTTGGTTGCAGCCGGCCAAACCGCCGGCTCCAGGATGTTCGAAATTTCGGTGTCACAGTGCCCGGCAACGCTGACCAATGTCGCGGCGCATTTCGAGACCACGAACATGGACCCGGCTACGCGTAATGCCATCAATCAGGCAAGCACTTCGCCGGCTACGAATGTCGAAGTGCAACTGCTTGACCGCGATGGCAAGACGCCAATTCTGCTGGGTAGCACGGGTTCGTTCGTTCCTGTCGCAAGCGACGGCACCGCAACGATGAGCTACGGCGGCCAGTACTACGCAACGAACAAAACCACGGCCGGTAACGTGACGGCCGTTGTTCGCTACACGTTGGCATATCAGTAAGCCAGTCCAAGCCGAATGGCATCGGGTTGCGCTTCCTCTCTGAAGGCAACCCGAAGTGACATTCCGCCTATCTGTCGCGTGGAGGAGCGAATGTCTTCAATGAAATTCTCTAGATATCTGGCTGCGGCCATAGCCTGTAGTGTGGTGTCGTTTGGTGCACAAGCGGCTATCACCATCACCGGTACACGAGTTATTTATCCGGCGCAAAACCGCGAAGTCAACGTTCGTTTGAACAATGTTGAGAGCCGCCCGGTCCTGGTTCAGGCATGGCTGGACGACGGAGATGCAGCAGCCGCGCCGAATGAAATCAAGGTGCCATTCACGCTGCTGCCAGCCGTATTTCGAGTCGAGCCTCATCGAGGTCAGGCTTTGCGCATCATGTTCGCAGGCGGCGACATGCCAATGGACCGTGAGTCCGTCTATTGGCTAAACGTTCTGGAAATTCCCCCCAAGCCTAAGGACGCTGATGACCGAAACATGATTCAGCTCGCGTTCCGTACGCGGATCAAGATGTTCTACCGGCCCACATCGTTGCTCGATGACCCAACGGCGGCGCGAGCTGAACTGAAGTGGCATGTCGAGTCAGATGACAAAGGTCAGAGGGTCGTTCGTCTCGACAACCCGTCGCCCTACTTCGTTTCCGTCGGAATGGCAGAAATAGAAACGGCAGGCAGGAAGGTTGCACTTTTGCCCGACATGGCACCGCCGTTCGGACACGTCGATCTCCGTCCACGGGATGGAAAGCTGGATATCAAAGCTCCTGCCACGATTTCCTACACGGTTCTGAACGATTTCGGTACAGCGATCAAGGACTCGGCGGAAGTGGCAAGTGCGCAAAGCGCGGAAGCGCAAAAGAATCAATAATTGGAATACGGGATGTCGGGCGTGCGGAATAGTAAGACAGCAGTTGAGAAAGTATTCGGTAATGTCCCATTCCGGTTTCACCCACTGGCGTGGGCGGCAATCGTAGCGTCGGGCTGGGTGTTTTCCGCGAATTCCGCGGTCGCCGCATGTGCGCCGGATTCGGGCGGGGCGACGCCGCCCAGTGACTGCTCGGCGTCCGAGCTGCCGGAGCAGGCAGTCGGTGCCAACAGAGAAGATGCGCATACAGATGCGTCTTCTGACGCGCCGACATCGAATGCGCCGTCTGTGGAAGCTCCGCAAGAAGTCGAGTTCAATCCCGCGTTCTTCACGGGCAACGTCGCCGACCTGTCGCGCTATACGCGAGGTAACCCTGTTGCTCCGGGCGTTTATCCGGTCGAACTGCTCGTCAATGGTAAGAAGCGTGGACGCTTCGATGTCGTTTTTCAGGCGGTGCCGGATTCGGATATCGCCAGGCCCTGCTTCACGATATCCAGCATGGACCGGGCTGGCATAGATACCGAACGCGTGATCCAACGGCTAAAGGAAGCCGGAAAGGCCGACGTCGACGATACGGATGCGTCATCGCAATGCGTGCCGCTGGCGGAAGCCGTACCCGGATCGCTGGCATCGTTGAACACCGCCGATCTGCAACTCGATCTGTCGATCCCACAGATCGAACTGCGCAAGGAGGCTGCCGGTTATGTCGATCCGTCCCGTTGGGACAACGGGATCAACGCAGGCTTCGTGCAATACAGTCTCGCCAGCTATACGACTCACCAGAACAATGGGAGGGGAGACTTCAGCAGTGCCTACCTCGGTCTGCAAAGCGGATTCAACGTGAACGGCTGGCGTATCCGGCAGTGGGCCACGGCAAGCTTGCAGAACCGGAGTCCCGACGCGCATTGGCAAAGTGTCGCGTTGTTCGCGCAGCACGATGTCACGGCGCTCAAGAGTCAATTGACGATCGGCGACAGCTCGACGAGCGGTGACGTCTTCGACTCGTTCAACGTGCGTGGCGTCCAGCTTTCGAGCGACGACCGCATGTTGCCGGATTCCATGCGCTCCTACGCACCGGTAGTGCGTGGCGTGGCCGATACCAATGCACGCATCATCGTCCGTCAGAACAACATCATCGTGGCCGAGACCAGCGTGCCGCCGGGACCGTTCGAACTGAGCGACCTGCCGGCTACCGGTTATGGCGGCGACCTTCAGGTCACTATTGCAGAATCCGACGGCCGCCAGCGGACTTTTCTGGTTCCGTTCGCGTCAGTCCCGCAGTTGTTGCGGCCAGGTGTTTCACGTTTCAATCTGACGACCGGTGTCTATCGCGATACCGTGCTGGATAGCCATCCGTGGGTCGCGCAGGCGGTTTATCAGCGCGGCCTGACAAACCTGTGGACCGGCTATACCGGTGCACAGTTTGCGGAAGGTTACTGGGCTGGGTTGGTCGGTGTCGCGCTCAACACGCCGCTCGGCGCATTCGCGTTTGACATAACCGCGGCGGGAACGAATATTCCCGGCGCGTCGGGTGGTCGTCCCGGCTACAGTACCCGCATCAGCTACAGCAAGCTTCTTCCGGGGCCGAACACGAATTTCTCGGTTGCGGCCTACCGCTACTCGACCGCACGCTTCTATAGCCTGCGTGACGCGATGTACGCGCGATATGGCTCGAGAGACATGGGTCAGTATGACTACCGCACGCGCAGTCGTCTGCAACTGAACATCAACCAGCCAATCGGCGAGTCGAGTTCTTTTTATATCGCCGGCAGTTCGCAGAATTACTGGGGCGCGTCGAAGGGCTACGATCTGCAGTATCAGGTTGGCTTCAACAGCGCGTACAAACGGGTGTCCTACTCGCTGTATGCGCAACGCACGCGCCTGCAAAACTCGAAGATCAGCACGCAGGTTGGCTTGAACCTGACGATTCCGCTCGGTAAGGTCGACTCGAACGAGCATCGTATGTTCGACTATCTGACCACCAACGTTGCGCGCAGCTCGAACGGGGACCGCACGATACAGGCCACTGCGTCGGGCAACACGACCGGAGCCACGCCGATCAACTACGGTGTCAACGCATCGAGGATCGTCGCCGGCGACAATCGAACCGTTTCCGCAGGCGGTTACGCAATGTATCGCGCGCCGTTCGGTACGTACAACCTCAATGCGTCGATCAGCAATCAGACTCGTCAAGCCGCGTTCAACGCCGACGGCGCAGTCGTCATTCACAGCGGCGGCGTCACGCTGAGCCCGCCACTCGGTCAGGCGTTTGCGCTCGTCGAAGCGAAAGGCGCAGAGGGTGGCCGGATTATCAATGGCCAGGGCGCGCGAATCGACGGCCACGGCTATGCGGTTGTGTCTTCGTTGACGCCATACCGGGTCAACACGGTCGCGCTGGATCCGAGCGACGTGCCGCTCGACGTTGAACTGGGCAACACGAGTGAGGAAGTCGTGCCGCGCGCAAACTCGCTGGTGAAGGTAAAGATTGCGACCACGCAGGGCACGCCGATCTTCGCCGAGGTCATGGATCGGGAAGGCAAAGCCATGCCGATGGGCGCCGAGTTGTTCAATGAATCCGAGAAATCGGTGGGCATCGTCGGTCAGGGCGGTCTCGCGTATCTGCGCGGCCTCGAGCATGAAGGCAAGCTGCTGGTGCGCTGGGGCAACCGCGCAGCGGAGCAGTGCGTGATGCCCTACACGGTGCCGGACGACGACAAGGCGCAGGGTAGTCATCACGCGGGGATCGTTGCGCGCATCAAACTGAGCTGTGATCCAGCGCTTGTATGGTCCGCGCCGGCAAAGCCTGTCGCGCGGCGTCCAGCGGGCGCGGCGCTTGTCAGTTCGCTTCGCTGAAAGGCGAAGGCGGATGCCCGGTCAGCTCCAGCAATGCGGCTCGGAGGAATCCGCCGACAGTGGAGGTCAGAAAATGAAAAATATTTGCAGATACTTTCGGATTGCCGGACCCATCGCCGGGTTGATCGCGGGTGCGCTGTTGGGATCAGTTTGCGTACAAGCGCAAGGCTCGCCTTCGGTCACGCTCAATTTTAGTGGCACCTACAACGCGACGACGTGTTCGCTGGTTAGTTCGCCCGATATGACAGTCACATTGCCGAGGCTTTCGACGCAATCGCTGCCGAGGGCCGGAGTGGCGGATGGCTCAAAGATCTTCACCATTACGATCCAATGCCCAAGCGGCGTGACGGATGCGCGCGTCTATTTCGAGAGCGGTTCGTCGACCGATCCCAATACGGGAAATCTGGAATTACAGAACGCGAGCGGCACGACATCGGCAAAGAATGTACAGGTCATGCTGGCGAATGCGGACGGATCGC
This sequence comes from Paraburkholderia sp. BR14320, assembly GCF_040948665.1. Lineage (NCBI taxonomy): Bacteria > Pseudomonadati > Pseudomonadota > Betaproteobacteria > Burkholderiales > Burkholderiaceae > Paraburkholderia > Paraburkholderia sp. BR14320. The sequence continues at coordinate 150,455 of NZ_JBFPKG010000005.1, read as the reverse complement.
GGATCAAGGTCGGCGACCGATCCACGATGAAAGTCATTCCGATCGCGTCCACGGATCCGACGCCGGTGGATTTCATTGCCAGCTACTACGCAACGGGGCGAGCCACGGCTGGCACTGTGAGTACGTTCGTCACCTATATCGTCGAAATGCCCTGAGGGTGTCGGCGCGCATACGTTTATATGATGTTTGATTCAACAGTCGCGCTGATGCGAGCGACAGCGTTGCATGCAGCACTGCTGTCGGACGGCGCGCAGATGCCGGCTATTCCTTTTTGGCGCGCGCGTTGTAGCACGTTGGTCGAGACGCTGCAGCAGCAAATGCAGGATCGGAATTTTCCGCCAACGGATATCCAGGAAGTCAGCCTCGCACAGTGCGTTCTGCTGGATGAACTGACGTTGCATGCATTGGCTTCCAACCAGCACGAAGAATGGTTGCGTGACTCGCTCCAGATGCGTTTTCATCGCGTGCGCGATGGCGCTGCATTGGTTTGGGACCGGATCGAAGCGGTGGTGAATGGCGGCGGCCGGGATCTCGCTGGACTCGAGTTCTACAGCATGTTGCTGGGGCTGGGCTTCGACGGCGGACGGGGAGACGCAAACGCATATCTGGAGCGTGCGAAATCGGCGTTGAACTGGCGTAGATGTGATACGGCGGTGTTGTCCACACCCTACGCACCGGAGACCGCCATGTCACCGTCTAATTCGCTTTGGCCGGCGAACATATCACGCATCTCACTTTCACGTAGGACCGCCGGCGGGCTCATTGCTGGCGCGATTGCCGTCGCGTCGCTATGGGCGGCGCTGGACGTTAGCCTGGACATTGCGATACGTGATCTACCTGAAACATCGTCCCGGCAGAGTACGCAATGATTTCCGCTAACAGCTACCGGGCGGCGCTGATCTGGATTGCTGTCGCCGTTGTCGACCTGATATGGCTGTGTTTGCCGCTCGCTCTTCAACCGTCGTGGCCCGTCGTGCTTAGCCTTGTTCTGGTGACGGCGGTGGGCACCGCGGTATTGCCAACTTACGGGCGATCGAAACCGCCCCAAGAGGACCAGCACGTTCAGCTCGGGAACATGCGCGACTTAGCGATCGTTCTTGTCGTCGGGCCGCATGCCGGTGCGTTGTTTGCACGCGATGGCCAGTCATCCATACTGCGCCGTAACGGTGATGCCGTGTGGCTCCATGTCACGTCACCCGGGGAGCTGTCCAGCGTGTTCGCTACGGTGATGGAGTCGTATCGACGTGCGCCCGATGCTGTGTTGATGCCCGTTGTTCCCGACGCTGAGTGTGACGACGCGGTGATTCGCCGCGAATTTACCCGCTGGAAGCATGAAATCGCCGCAAGCACCGGTCCCCGGGCGTTCGTATTACCTTGCTATCTCGCGATCTACGCGTATCTCAGCGCGAATGGCGACCACCCAGCGGAACCGGTCTGGTTCGGCGATGCAATTAGTCTGTCGGCAATGCCACCCGCGACCGCAACTGCGCGGCAACATGTGCAAGCACTCAGGCAACAGCTAGACCAGGCATGGCTCGCCGTCGCACACCCGGAACGTGCGTCGCGAATCGGTCTGGGACACGCAGTGTTCGACTGGCTAGAAGATGCGGCGCTGTTATCGATACTTTCATCGCTCGCGAACACCGCGCCGTTCTCGCTGCGCAGCTTGCTGCTGGCCGATATCGGACACCCGCCGATGCGTCCCGGTGCTTGGTCGCGATGGCTAACCGGTAAAACCACGCTGCGACCGCCGCTGATGACGCCGAAGGCGCAGCCGAAGCCGCTGTCTCTACCTTTACTCACGCCCATTGCGCGGGACGAGAGCTTCCGGGTCTCGAAGAGCGAGCGGGACCGGCCGTACTCCGCAATGCTGCACGCGGTTGCTGCGTCGGCCGTCGTCCTGATGGTATCGATCGGGGTCTCAGCATGGTCGAACAGCAGGTTGGTCGCGCGAGTCGCCAACGACCTCGAGGTCTACACGCATATACCCGCAGCTCATGCCGATCTGGCTCGCTATGCGAGCAACGGTGTGCCGACCGGACTCGGCTGGGGACTGTATCAGGGCAAGCAATTCCAAGTCGCGCTTGAACGCGTGACCGCCGCATCGCATTCTTCATCGATTGCCGCGCATTCGCCGCCGCTTGCTGTGACGATCGACAACTTCCTGTTGTTCGACAGCGGCAAGACGGTGCTGAAGCCAGGTGCGGAGCCGAAACTCAAGGGCGTTCTCGATCTGATTCGCGCGAATCCCGGCAAGCGGATTCTCATCGCGGGTCACACCGACAACATGGGTCCCAGCGTCGCGAATCAGAAGCTGTCCGAGGCACGAGCACAGGCCATCCGCGATTGGTTCGTCAACACTGCTTCGTTGCCCATCACACGTTTCGCCATCCAGGGATATGGCGACACGCGGCCGATTGCCAGCAATGAAAATAGTCAGGGCCGCGAGATGAATCGTCGTGTCGAAATTACCCTTATTCCCGATTCAGGGACCCAATAAAAGTACTCGTCGCGGGTATCCCTCCAGCTGCTTGCGATCGTGGCACATCAAACCTGTCCTTCGTTCTCGAAAACGAATCCGAATTTTGGGCATCCGCCCATATCGTCACGCTGCTTCGAGACATAACATCACCGGATTGCAGATTTCCTAAGTGAAAAGGAGCGGTGTCACCGCTTCTTATTTTATTCGAGCGATAACCTCAGAGCACTATGTCGGCTTCTACCAGTTCTCAAAAATTCATCGCACGGAATCGTGCTCCTCGCGTCCAGATCGAATACGACGTCGAGATTTACGGTTCGGATAAGAGAGTCGAGCTCCCGTTCGTGATGGGCGTCCTCGCCGACCTGTCGGGCAAGCCGCTCGAACCGTTGCCCGCCGTCGGCGATCGCAAGTTCTTCAATATCGACATCGAGAACTTCGACGAGCGAATGAAGGCCATGAAACCGCGTGTCGCGTTCGCGGTGCCCAACACGCTGACGAACGAAGGTCAGCTGATGGTCGATATCACGTTCGAAAGCATGGACGATTTCTCTCCCGCAGCCGTCGCGAAGAAGGTTGACGCGCTCGCGCAATTACTGGAAGCGCGTACGCAACTCGCCAATCTGCAAACGTATATGGATGGCAAGAGTGGCGCGGAAAACCTGGTCAGCAAGGTGTTGAGAGACCCTGCATTGCTCGAAGCGCTCGCCAAGGCGCCGAAACCTGAGGCGGGAGCCACCGGCGAGCCGGTGACCGACGAATGATTTTTGCTTTCCGCACGAAAGCACAGCCTGAAACAATGGGGAAATGATGGCCGAACTCCAAGCGAATACGCGCGCCAAGGCAACGGCGAGCGTGACCAATCAGTCCGATTTCAATACACTCCTGTCGCGCGAATTCAAGCCCAAAACGGAGCGCGCGCGCGAGGCTGTCGAGGGAGCTGTTCGAACGCTCGCACAGCAAGCGCTGCTTACATCGGCAACGGTGTCCGACGACGCGTACAAAAACATAGAGTCGATTATTGGGGAGATCGACCGCAAATTATCCGAACAGATCAACCTGATTCTCCACCATGAAGATTTTCAGGGTCTTGAAAGCGCGTGGCGTGGACTCCACCACCTGGTCGCGAACACGGAAACGGATGAGAAGCTGAAGATCCGCTTCATGGATGTGTCGAAGGACGACCTGCGCCGCACGATGAAGCGCTATAAGGGGATTGCGTGGGACCAGAGTCCGCTCTTCAAGCAAATCTACGAGGAAGAGTACGGGCAGTTGGGTGGCGAGCCGTACGGCTGTCTCGTCGCTGACTACTACTTCGATCACACACCGGCCGACGTCGACTTGCTGGGCTCGATTGCAAAGGTGGCGGCAGCATCGCATGCGCCGTTCATTACCGGCGCGGCGCCGTCCGTACTGCAGATGGACTCGTGGCAGGAACTCGCGAACCCCCGCGACCTGACGAAGATCTTTACGCAAAACCTCGAGTACGCGCCTTGGAACGCGTTGCGTAGTTCCGAAGACGCGCGCTACATCGGCCTTGCAATGCCGCGTTTCCTTGCGCGTCTGCCGTACGGCGTCAAGACGAATCCGGTCGATGAATTCAATTTCGAAGAGGCGACCGACGGCGCGGATCATCAACGCTATGTATGGTCCAACGCAGCCTACGCAATGGCGGTGAACATCAACCGTTCGTTCAAAAACTACGGCTGGTGCACGCTGATTCGCGGCGTGGAAAGCGGCGGTGTGGTTGAAAACCTGCCGTGTCACACGTTCCCGACGGATGACGGCGGGATCGACATGAAGTGCCCGACCGAAATCGCAATCTCCGACCGCCGCGAAGCGGAATTGTCCAAGAGTGGTTTCATACCGCTGATCCATCGCAAGAACACTGATTGCGCGGCGTTCATCGGCGCGCAATCGTTGCAGAAACCGGTCGAGTACCACGATCCGGACGCGACTGCGAACGCGAATCTATCGGCGCGTCTTCCGTATCTGTTCGCATGCTCGCGCTTTGCGCATTACCTGAAGTGCATCGTGCGCGACAAGATCGGCGCATTCAAGGAGCGCGACGAAATGCAGCAGTGGCTCAACGAATGGGTCATGAACTATGTCGACGCCGATCCCGCCAATTCGTCGCAGGAAACCAAGGCGCGTCGACCGCTGGCGGCGGCCGAAGTGGTCGTCGAGGACGTCGAGGGCAATCCTGGATATTACCAGGCGAAATTCTTCCTGCGTCCGCATTTCCAGCTCGAAGGTCTGACGGTTTCTCTGCGTCTCGTCGCGAAGCTGCCGCTTGTGAAGGAAGCCGCCTGATCCGGCGTCTACCGCTTATGCGGTGATTGCGGTGATTGAGCGACGGACAGGCGCTCACTAAATATGCCTGGCTTTCATTGAGCAACTCAAAACTAACGTGTACCAAGGAGTACTTTTATGGCGCAAGACATCTTTCTCAAGATTAACGGGATTGATGGTGAGTCGGCAGACGCTAACCACAAGGATGAAATCGACGTTCTGAGCTGGGAGTGGGGCGTTACGCAGCAATCGAATATGCACGTTGGTTCCGGCGGTGGCGCCGGCCGGGCTACGGTCGAAGACTTCACGTTCGAGCATTTCATCGATCGTGCAACGCCCAACCTGACGCAATACTGCCTCACCGGTAAGCACATCGACGAAGCGAAGCTGGTCGTGCGCAAGGCCGGCGGCAATCCGCTCGAGTACATCAAATTCACGATGAGCGACGTGCTGGTTACCTCGGTGCATCCGTCCGGCGTCAGCGACAGCGAATCACGCCCGCGCGAAACGGTGAGTCTGTCCTTTGCTCGCCTGAAGCAGGAATATGTAGTGCAGAACGCGCAAGGCGGCAGCGGCGGTGCGATCACGGCGACCTTCGATATCAAGAAGAATAAAGCCTGAAGTCGCACAGATTCCTGAATCCTGGCACCACCACTCTGTTGTCCGGTGGACCGTGTCAAGGCTGTTAGCCAGGATGCCGGGCTGGATGCAGGCATCCTGGTTTATTCAGGGCGACGTGCGAGATCTCCTTGATACCGTCAGATGGTTTCGATCTTTTTTTCCCGCTTCGCGATATGGCTGCGCATCGGGGGTTGGCTGGCTCTAAGCGGGGTGAGCGCATGGTTCTCCGGCTGCGCTAGCACGCCGGCTCCTGTTATCAAGGAGCGAACGACCCTCCGGCTTCAGGTCGCGGCAAACGAGAACGTCAATCCGAACGAGTGGGGAACGGCGGCGCCGATCCTCGTGCGGATCTACGAACTGAAGTCACCCGCGGCGTTTCAAACCGCCGACTTTTTCACGCTACAAAGCGACGACAAAAAAATCCTTGGCGACGACGCGCTGATCGTCGACGAATTCATTCTGCGTCCCGGCGACACCCGCGAGATCGTCCGCAAGTCGAACCCCGCCACTACCGCAATTGGCGTGCTGGCCGGCTACCGGGATCTCGGGAAATCAGTCTGGCGCGCGGTGTACCGGTTGCCAGTCGCGCCCGACGCCGCATGGTACAGGATGGCTCTTCCAGACAAGGAACAGAAGCTGACGATCCAGCTTGACCAGCGCACTGTTTCGATTTCAAAGTCAGACTAATTTCGATGAGTTGGTATAGCAAAGTTGTTTGGAGCGAGGGACTTTTCCTGCGCCCGCAATTGTTTCAGCAGCAGGAGCGGTATTTCGAGTCGTTCGCGCATCGCCGCAGTGCGCCGCTGAGCCCGTTTTTCTGGGGCTTCAGCCGTTATGAAATCGATCAGGAATCGCTGGCGTTCGGCAAGCTGGTGTTCAAGAGCGGGCTCGGCGTATTTCCGGACGGCACGCCGTTCGAGGTGCCGGGGCTGACGCAGCCTCCGCCGCCACTGACGATCGGACCGGAGCATCAGAACCAGGTGATTTACCTGGCGATCCCGCTTCGCCTGCCGAATACCGAGGAAACCGCCTTCACCGAGCAGAGCGGATCGCTGGCCCGCTACCATGCGTACGACACGGAACTGCGCGACAGCAATGCAATCGGCCAAGGTCCGAAGCCCGTCCAACTGTCGAATCTGCGCCTGCGGCTGTTGCCGGAGAAGGAGCTGACACAGTCCTGGATCGGTATTGCGCTGACGCGCGTGAAGGCACTGCACGCCGACGGCGCCGTGTCGCTGCACAGCACCGACCACATTCCGCCCGTGACCGGTTACGGCGCGAATCCATTGCTGCGCGAATGGGCGATGCAACTGCACGGCCTCGCGCGACTACGCGCCGACGCGCTCGCCGCTCGACTGTCAGGTGCCGATGGCCGTTCGGGCGCGGCGGCCGAAGTGGCCGACTATCTGCTGCTCCAGGTGCTCAATCGCTATGAGCCGCTGCTCGAACATATTTGCCAGCTCGAGGAGACAGCGCCGGTCCACCTGTATCGCGAGCTCGCCCTTTTTGCGGGCGAACTTTCGACGTTCGTGCGTCCGCAAACACGCCGTCCGCGGCCCGCTCCAGGCTATGACCATGCGCAGCTCTACGGCAGTATCAGGCCGCTCGTCGAGGAGGTTCACTATCTGCTGAACCAGGTGTTGATTCGCGGTGCGCAGCCCATTGCGCTTACGGAGCAGGCGCACGGCATCCGTACGGCCGCGATGTTGCCGAACGAACTGGCTGGCTATTCGAGCCTCGTGCTCGCGGTGGGCGCGCAGATGCCTTCCGAATTGCTGCAGCAGCAGTTTCTTGCCCAGACGAAGATCAGCCATCCGCAGCGCTTGCCGGAATTGATCCGTTCGCACCTGCCGGGTCTGACGATAGCCGCGCTGCCGGTTCCTCCGCGTCAGATTCCGTTCAACTCGGGCTTTATCTATTTCGAACTGTCGCGTACCGGACCGTTCTGGGAACAGATTGCACGGCACGGAGGGCTCGCCATGCATGTCGCCGGACACTTCCCGGAACTCAAGCTTGAACTGTGGGGCGTGCGTCAAAAATGAGTACCGGCGCATACGGGGATGATGCGTTCGACTTTCTGCTGAACCCCGACAACTCCGCTTCTGGCCAGAGCCAGCCGTCTGCATTGCCCGCTGGGCGTCCCGCAGCCGCGGCCGTCTCCAATCAGGAACCGGTCGTCGATGCGGCTGCCTTCGATCCGCCGGAAGACGTGCAGACGCGTCTCGAGCGCATGAAGACCGCGCGCAATCCGTTGCGTGAAGCCGCGCAGCCTTTGTTGCGCATGCTGGCGGACATGCCGGCTTCGCTCGATTCGTCGGCCGCGGTCGCGAGCTTGCGCTCGCTGCTGGTGCGTGAGGTCGCCGCCTTCCAGAAGGTCTGCGACAAAGCAGGTTTGCCGTGGAAACACGTGGCGGCTGTTCGTTACGCGCTGTGCACCGCGCTCGACGAAGCCGCCAACCGCACGCTTTGGGGGAGCGGTGGCATTTGGGCCGCGCGGGGTTTGTTGCTGAAGTTCGAAGGAGAAGTGGACGGTGGCGAGAAATTCTTCCTGCTGATCGGCCGCATGGCAACGGACCCCCAGGAGTACATCGACGTCCTCGAGGTGCTGTATCGCATTCTCAGCCTGGGATTCGAAGGACGCTACAGCGTTGCCGCGGACGGTTCACGTCATCTGGAGCAGATCCGGCAGCGGATGCTGACGCTCATCAGCGGCACGCGCGACACGCTGCGGCTCGAACTGTCGCCGCATTGGCGCGGCGAGGCGCCGGGCAGGATGCGGCTGCTGAAAAGCGTCCCGGTCTGGGCGACGGCGGGCGTCGCCGCGCTATGCGTGTTCGCGCTGTTCGCCTGGTACGAATATCGGCTTCTGGCGCAAAGCAATGCGCTGCAAGCGAAGATTCTCGCGATTGGAGCGCCGATCAAGGTCGCGGCTCCGGTCGTTCACGAGCGCTTGCGCCTGGCCGTTCTGCTGAAGGATGAGATCGCTCGCGGCCAGGTCCTGGTCGAAGAGAACGACAGCAGCAGCCGGGTCGTGTTCCGTGGCGACTACGTGTTTCTTCCGGGGCAAAGCCGCATTCGCCCGGAACTTGACCCGGTGTTGACCAGGGTGGCACAGGAGGTCGCGCGGGTCGGCGGCCATGTCACGGTGACCGGGCACACCGACAATCAGCCGATTCATACCGCGGAGTTTCCCGACAACCGCGCGTTATCGGAAAAGCGTGCGGCGTTCGTCGCCGACGTATTGAAGGCGCACGGCGTGCCTGCTAATCGCATCGCGGCCGTCGGCAAGGGCGATACACAACCTGTCGCGGACAACGGTACAGCGGAAGGTCGTTCCCGCAATCGGCGCGTGGAAGTCTTCGTCGCGCATTAACGGGAAAGCCTTGATGTCTTATTTGAACCGCTTATCGAAACTTGTGCTGACCCGCCAGACGCTGGTGCTCGCCGCGATCCTCGTGGCGGCTGTGGCCGTCTGGTTCGTGGGGCCTCTGATCGCATTTGGCGACTACCGGCCGCTAGACAGCGTGCTCTCGCGCGCGCTGTCGATCGCCGTGCTGTTGCTGCTGCTGTTGTTCTGGCTGCTCGGCTGGTCGCCGGGCGTCATCGGCGTCGCGTTGCTGTGTGTTGCGCTATGGTATTTCGGACCAATACTCGCGTTCGGCGAAACGCATCCGCTCGGCACCACATGGTCCCGCGTGCTGCTGATCTCGGTGTTGCTCGCCTGCTACGCGATCTATGGGCTGTATCGCCTGTGGCGGGCAGTTCGCAGCGACGACGTGCTGCTGCAGCGCGTGCTGAACCCGTTCACGAAGAAGTCGGCCGCGACCCCTGTCGCACGAGAGGAAATCCGCGCGCTTCACGCGGTCGTCGCGAAGGCCATCGACAAACTCAAACGCATGCGCGGCGGACCGGCGGGGCTGCGTCGTCTGCTCGAAAGCCAGCGCTATCTGTACGAACTTCCGTGGTACATGGTGGTGGGCTCGCCGGGTGCCGGCAAGACGACGTTGATCCTGAACTCGGGTCTGGATTTCCCGGAGGCGGAGCAGATGGCCGCGGCGTCGCTGAGAAGCCGCATCGAAACGGATAATTGCGACTGGTGGTTCGCGAACGAGGCGGTGCTGATCGATACCGCGGGCCGTTATGCGGTTCAGGACGCAGCGTCGCAAGACGCCGCGAAGGTCGACGTCAAACCGGAAGACCTGAAGAGCGCGAACGAGGCCGAATGGCGCGGCTTTCTCGGGCTGCTTCGCAAGCGGCGCCCGCGCGCGCCGATCAACGGTGCGTTGCTGGCCGTTTCGGTCGAAGAGCTGTTGACGCGCCCAGCGTCTGAACGAAAGGCGCTAGCCGCGTCGTTGCGCGCGCGGCTCGGCGAGTTGCGACAGCAGTTGGGGATTCGATTCCCCGTCTACGTACTCGTCACGAAGCTCGATTTGCTGCCCGGCTTCGGGGAGTATTTCCAGTCGTTGACGGCGGAAAGCCGCGCGCAAATCTTCGGTTTTACGCTGCCTTATCAGGAAGAGCCGGAACAACACGGCCGCGACACATTGCGTCTGACCTGCGCAGCCGAGATGCGTGAGCTGGAGCAGGGACTCGAAGACGGCATCAACACGAGGCTGCAGGAGGTGTACGAGGTCGATCTGCGCAAGAAGCTGTATGCGTTGCCGTCCGAATTTCGCAGCCTGTGCGCGGAACTCGATGAATTGCTCGCGCTAGTGTTCCTCGATTCGAAATACGACGACACGCAGTTGAACAGCACGCTGCGCGGCGTCTATTTCACGAGCGCGGCGCAAACTCACGAGGCCGTGTCCGCCGACAGCACCACACTGCTACAGCGGCTGCGTCGCGGGCTCGCGGGTTCGTTCGGCGCCGCGCCGAAAACGCTCTCGACGTCGTCCGGCGACGCTATCCCTATCGCCTATCGCGGCTATTTCTTACGCAATCTGTTTAAGCACGTGATCCTGGCCGAAGCGCATCTGGTGCGGCCGAACCTGTACTGGGAAATCCGTTTCCGCGCGTTGCGTGTTGTCGGGCATCTGCTCGCGATCATCATCGCGGTGTGGCTGATTGGTGCTCTCGTCGTGAGCTTCGGCAATAACCACGAGTATCTTGCGGCGATCGGCGGCAAGACCGATGGGCTCGCCGCGCGGGTCCTGTCGCAGCGCAAGGCGCCGCAGCCCGGGGCGACGGGGTCGATACTGTCAGCGTCGCGTGACCTGCCGCAGTTCGACGGCATCGACCTCGACAGCCCCGGTCTCGCATGGCGCTACGGGCTGTACACGGCGCCCGCCATCAGCGCCGCCGCTAACGAGACCTACGACAATCTGCTGAAACAGATGCTGCTGCCGCAAGTCATCGGCCGGCTCGAAACGGTGCTCGACACGCAAATTGGCGCACAGGACGCGGACGGCGTTTATCGCACGCTGACGGTCTACCTGATGCTGTTCGATCGCTCGCACTACGACGCGAAAGCGATCAAGGCCTGGGTGCTCGGCGATTGGGAACACGCCAACAGCGTCGCGCCGCTGGGCGAGCGCAGCGTGATGGCGCGGCATCTCGACGCCCTGATCGATGAAAGGGTCCCCGCGGTGCCGGCGAAACCGGTGAATGCGCAGCTGGTGCGTCGCGCGCGCGAGTTCCTCGGCCGCAATCCGGCGTCCGGACGTCTCTACGAACGCGCGACGAACACCATGGCGCCGGAGGCGCCCGAGAACGTCACGCTGCTGAGCGCCGCGGGTCCGCAGGCCACTACCGTGTTCATGCTGGCCAACGGCTCGACGCTCGCGCGAGGCATACCCGGTCTCTATACCTACGATGGCTATCACGCGGTATTCAACAAGCGCCTGCCGGAATTTCTCGAGCAGGCGCGCAAACAGGACGCGTGGGTGATGGGCGAGGCCGAGGCGTCGACAGGGTGGCGGCGCGCACTGCGCAAAGATAGGCTCGCCGACGATATCCGTCGCCAGTACTTGACCGACTATGGCAACTACTGGAGCCAGTTTCTCGACGACGTAAGACCGGTGTCCGGCGGCGAAGGCACGCTGGCGCCCGATCTGCAGACCCTGCGTACGCTGGCTGCGCCGGATTCGCCACTGGCGAGACTCGCGCGAACCGCCGCGCGCGAGACGTCGCTGTCGGTCGCTGACGGCGCGGACGAGCCGTCGGCCGCCGGGAGCGCCATCAACGTGATCATGCGTCGCTCGCAGGGGGCGCGCGCCGCGAGCGCCGTGGCCGCAACCGCCACCATCGGGCAACTGGCGCAGCAGAAGATGGAACGTGAACTGGTCGACCGACGCTTTGCCGCGCTGCGCGAAGTCGTGACCGGCCAGGCCGATAGCGGGAGCGCGCTCCCTGGCGGCAGCGGCGTGCTGCAGCTGGGCGGCGTCATCGGGCTGATCAACGAGCAGTACACGCGTCTGATGACGGCCGGCGACGTGCTCGCTACCAACAGCATGCCGCCCACGGACGACCTCGGCGCCCCGATGCAGCTCGAGGCGCAGAAGCTGCCGCCGCCGTTTCGCGCCGTGCTCGTGGGTCTCGCGTCGCAGTCGTTGCGTAAGGTGGACCGCAACGTCGGCTCGCTGCTGACGATGCAGGTCGAATCGAGCGTTGGCGCGCAATGCCGCCGTGCAGTCGAAGGCAAATATCCGTTCGTCGCGAGCGTCCAGGAAGTCGACATCGACGATTTCAACCGCGTATTCGCGGCAGGCGGCCTGCTCGACGACTTCTTCCATAAGACGCTTGCCAGCCGTGTCGATACGAGCATACGGCCGTGGCGTTATAAGCCGGTGAGTCCCGGCATGCCGCCCATGCAGGGACCGAGTCTCGAACCGTTCGAACGCGCCGCGGCGATCCGCCAGACGTTTTTCCGCGATCCCGGCGCGACCCGGATGTCGTGGAACGCGGGTCTCAAGGTCGTGTCGCTGGACCCCGAGATTACCGATCTGCTCGTCGACGTCGACGGGCAAAGCCTGCGCTATGCGCACGGTCCGGTCACGTCATTCCCGATCACATGGCCGGGGCCGCGCGGCGGCTCGATGGCCGGCCTCACCGCGAATCCGCGCGTGCGTCCGGACACGTCGACCGTGATGACCGAGGGTCCGTGGGCGCTGTTCCGTCTGATCGACCGGGGCCGTGTGACGTCGACGTTGTCGTCGAGCCGCTCGGCAGTGGACTTCAATTTTGACGACCGGCACGCGGTTATCGAACTGACGTCGGGCGGGCAGTCGGGACCGCAACTCACCGCGTTGCTGCGGGATTTTCGTTGCCCCGGCAGTGGAAGCACGCCGGCAAGGCGAACGGACGCGTCGTCAGGCAGTGCATCGTCCAACTAGCTGTAGCGCCTTTTCGATAAAGAGACCTTAGAGGAGTGCATGTCAAGTAATCCCTTGAACGCGATAAGTGTGCAAAGCCGCGCAGTAACCGTATTCAGCGCGGCGATACCGGGGTGGCCGGCTCAGGGCGCGGACGGACTGACGCAGCCGGCGCTGAAGTTCATGTCACTGAACGGTGACGAGCATCTCGGCAAGCTGTTCGAATACGAACTGCTGTTGCGCACGCCCGACGACTACACGGTGCCGCTTGCCGTCAGTGCCAACCTCGACCTGAAGGCGCTGCTAGGCAAGGAAATGACCGTCGCGATCGACCTCGAGCCGAGCGCCGATGCCGAGGCGGCTCAGCGTGAAATCACCGGACTCGTCGCCGCCGCGCAATACCTGCGTCGGGAAGGCCGCTACAACGTCTATCGTGTCGTGTTGAAGCCCTGGCTGTGGCTGGCCACCCTGACGACCGACTACAAGATTTTCCAGAACAAGACGGTCATCGAGATCATCGACGAGGTTCTGAAGGACTATCCGTATCCGGTCGAAAAGCGCCTCGAGGTGAGCCGCTATGCGCTCGAAGGCGAGAGCCCGACCAACGAGCCGCGCGCGTTCCAGGTCCAGTACGGCGAGACCGACTACCACTTCATTCAACGCCTGATGGAGGAGTGGGGCATCTACTGGTTTTTCGAGCATGCCGACGGCAAGCACCGGCTCGTGCTGTGCGATCACATTGGCGCGCACCGTCAGTCGCCGAACTCCGCATACCGGACGCTCGCGTTCCAACCGCAGAACGGCAAGACCGACACCGAATACATCAGCGCGTTTTCGACGGCGGAAGTTTTGTGCACCGGTCACTATGTGACGAGCGACTTCGACTTCACACGTTCGCGGGCCGACATGCGAGCGATCAATCAGCAGCCCCGCGACACCAGCTGGAACCTGCTCGAGCGCTACGACTGGCCGGGCGACTACACCGACGGCAGCCACGGGGAACTGCTCGCGCGTACGCGCATGGAAGCGCTGCGGGCGCCGGGCACGCGAGCGCAAGGCGAAGGTAACGTGCGCGGACTGGCGTGCGGGCAGACGTTCGTGTTGAGCCACTACGATCATACGGCCGCGAACTGCGAGTACCTGGTGATCGGTACGAGGCTCGCCCTGACCGGTACGCCGGATGAATCGGGTAGCGGTTACGAGTACACCTGCAGCAACAAGTTCGACGTGCAGCCGACAAGCGAAGTGTTCAGACTGCCGCGCGAGACGTCGAAACCGATCGTCAGCGGGCCTCAGTCGGCGGTCGTCGTAGGTCCCGAGGGCAAGGAATTGTGGACCGACGAATTCGGCCGCGTGAAGGTTCGCTTCGTCTGGGACCGCTACGGCCGCAACGTCGAAACCGACTCCTGCTGGGTCCGTGTGAGCCAGGCTTGGGCCGGTCAGGGTTTCGGTGGCATCTACATTCCGCGCATCGGCCAGGAAGTCATCGTCGATTTCTGGAACGGCGACCCGGATCGCCCGCTGATCACCGGGAGCCTGTACAACACGGTGACGCGTCCGCCCTATGAGTTGCCTGGCAACGCGACGCAAAGCGGTTTCATGAGCCGGTCGATGGAAGGGGGCTTGCAGAACTACAACAGCATTCGCTTCGAGGATAAGGCGGGTGCCGAGGAATTCACGGTGCAAGCCGAGCGGGACATGAACCGCCTGACGAAGCTCAACGAATCGCACGTGGTCGGTGCCGACTACACGATCGGCGTGGCCGCGGCGCACAGCATGACCGTTGGGGCGACTTCGAGCACGGTCGTTGGCGGCAAGTATTCGATGAGGGTGAAGAATGTTGCCTTCCATTCCGTCGATCTGGGACAGTTCGTTTCGATCGGCGGGCTCGAGGAGACTGCGGTTGGGGGTGCCTCCACTCTGACGGTGGGCGGGGCACGTACGGTCACGGTCGGTGGCGCGTCCACGCACGCGGTGGGGGGGGCCTATTCGCTGTCGGCTGGAGGGGTGCTGTCTATCGTGTGCGGCAAGTCGTCTCTGACGATGAACATGGATGGCGAGATCAAGCTCATCGGCAAGTCGATCCGCATCCAGGGCGACACCCGTGTCGTGGTGCAAGGCACGCCGCTGGACCTCAACCCCGGTGACATGGAATGCGGCAGCGCAGTGACGGTGCCGGTTCCTGTAGTGGTGCTTGATGCGCTGGACGTTCCAATTATTCCGCCGCCGCCTTCGGAGGAACCACTTCCGACGATGGATCCGCTTCCGACGGAAGACCCACCGCCTTCGGAAGAACCGCCGCCTTCGGAGGAGCCGCCGCCGTCGGAAGAGCCACCGCCTTCGGAAGAACCGCCGCCTTCGGAAGAGCCACCGCCTTCGGAAGAACCGCCGCCTTCGGAAGAGCCGCCGCCTTCAGAAGAACCGCCGCCTTCGGAAGAGCCGCCGCCGTCGGAAGAGCCGTCACCTTCGGAAGAGCCGTCACCTTCGGAAGAGCCACCACCTTCGGAAGAGCCACCGCCTTCCGAAGAGCCGCCGCCCTCGGAAGAGCCACCACCTTCGGAAGAGCCGCCGCCTTCGGAAGAGCCAACGCCTTCGGAAGAGCCACCACCTTCGGAAGAGCCACCACCTTCGGAAGAGCCACCACCTTCGGAAGAGCCACCACCTTCGGAAGAGCCGCCGCCCTCGGAAGAGCCACCGCCTTCGGAAGAGCCGCCGCCCTCGGAAGAACCGCTGCCTTCGGAAGAGCCACCGCCTTCCGAAGAACCGCCGCCCTCGGAAGAGCCGCCGCCCTCGGAAGAGCCGCCGCCCTCGGAAGAGCCGCCACCGTCGGAAGAACCGCCGCCGCCGACTGAAACACCACCGGCAACCGGCACCGACGCGTAACAGCGTATTTCGCAATACCGTGCAGCCGGCGGATGCCTTCGCGCATCGCCCTGCACGGTCTTTCAATTTTCATTGGGAGAAGATCGATCATGTTTCCAGCGGCTCGCAAAGGCGATGCGATCGGACATGGCGGTTCGATCGCTGGGGGTTCCCCGACGGTCTTCATCAATCAAATGCCTGCGGCGCTCGTCGGTATGAGTTCTGCCGTTTGCACACTGCACCCGGGCTCGCAAGCTGTGGTCGCGGGTTCGGGCACGGTATTGATCAACAACGTGCCGGCGGCATTGGTTGGCGGCCAGGTTTCGTGTGGCGCGGTGTGTTCCGCTGGCTCGCCAGACGTGCGCATCGGTTCATGATGACGATGGTGGCCACGTGACGACGGGACTCGCGGGAATCGGCGGCGAGCTGCTCGGCCTGCCCGGCGTCGTATTGCCCGTCGCCTGTGTCGGACCGTTGCTCGATCGCTGTGAGCGGCTCGGCGACCTGGTCGACCGCTTTCGGATACGCCGTGCGCTGTCTGGCATTCTGTGCGGCTCGGTCGATGTGATCAGCGGCAGCAAAATCTGCCTGCCTGCCGACGAAACCGACTTCAGGCTGCGAGGCCGCCTTCCGCTCGGATGGTCGCGTTGCTATTCGAGCGCGCAGCACGCGCTCGGACTGCTCGGCGTCGGCTGGCGCACGAACTGGGAAGTCACGCTGCACAAGCGCGACGATCAACTGCTCTATACCGACGAATACGGCAGCACGCTCAGCGTGCCGTTTCCCGAGCCGGGGACGCAGGTGATTGCGTCGGCTGCGCAATTGCACATCGCGCATCTGAGCGACGGACGCCTCGTCGTTGCGGATCTGACGCCGCACTACCGCATGTTCGGCGATTTCGACGCGAACGGAATCGCACGGCTCAAATACGTCGAGGATCTGCGTCAGCAGCGGATCGGCCTGATCTGGGACCCAGACGGGCGCTTGCTGCGCATGCGTGGGACCTGCGGACACGAACTGCGCATGCACTATGAAGCGCGGATGGGACCGCGTTTGAGCGCTGTCGAGTGTGTCGACGGCGGTCCCACCGGCGCGCTGGTCCAGTATGGCTACAGCCAGCATGGCGAACTCACCGAGGTGCGCAACCGGGTCGGGGAAATCGTGCGTCGCTTTGCATACCGCGATGGGCGGATCGTCGAAGACGCAGACGCGCTCGGCATGGCGACACGCTACGTATGGCAGACGATCGGCGGCGCCGCGCGCGTGGTTCGACGAGTTACGTCGGAAGGCGCGCGTGATCGCTTCGCCTACGACTTCGATAGTCAGATCAGTGAGGTCAGCGATGTCTTCGGCAACGCGGCGCATTGGCAGTACGACGACCACGGCCGCGCGCTGTCGCACACCGACTTCGACGGCCGACGCTACCGGTTCGGCCACGATGCCGCCGTCGCGCCGGTCACACTGCAACTGCCCGGCGAGCGGGAGGTTCGCATCGAATACGATGCGCTCGGACGCGTCGCGTGCGAGACGGACCCGCAGGGCGCCACCCGCTCGACGCAGTATGCGTTTGCGTCACGCGAGCCCGTGTCGGTCGCGTTGAGCGATGGCCGTGCGTGGACGTGGGCACGCAACGATCGCCTGCAGCCGTTGCACTATCAAACCCCGTCGGGAGAATTCACGCGTTTCGAATATGGCGACGCTGGCGATGTCGTACGCTCGACGGATGCGCACGGAGGCGCCACCACCTTCGCGCATAACGCGTGGGGACAGGTGACATGTCGCACTGGAGTCGGCGGGAGCACGACGCGCTACGAGTATGACGTCAACGGTTACGTCGTCAGCCTGACCGACGCGCTCGACGGCGTCACGCGAATCGAGCGCGATGGCCTCGGCCGGCCGTTGACCATCACACGTCCGGACGGACAGGCCGAGCGTCATGAGTGGAATGCGGCTGGCAAGCGCACGTCGTTCGTTGGCCCGAGTGGCCGATGCCGGCACTGGCATCGAGACCGGCGAGGCAACGTCGTACGCGCGGTCGACGAAGAAGGTCACGTGATCGTGCGTCGGTACGATGCGCATGGGCGTCCGGTTCGAATCGAAAGCGCGAACGGCGCGGTGCAGGTGCTTCGGTGGAATGCGAGCAGTTGCCTGTCGATCGCGGACGCCGATGGCGTGCAACGCAGCTTCGACTATGCGGCTAGCGGGCAGGTCCGTTGTCTCACGTGGAAGGCGGGCGAGCAACAGCGTTGCGAAACGTTCGACTACGACCGTGCGGGCCGGCTGATCCAGCGCGAAACCCCGCATAGCCGCTATATGTACCACTACGGACCGGGCGGATTGCTCGACCGCGTGATCCGCGAGCCGACACCGGAAGGCGAGCTACTCGGTATCGGAGCGGATGAGATCCGCTTCGAACACGACGCCGGCGGACGTCTGATCGCCGAGCACGGCGCAAACGGCACACTGCGTTACACCTACGACGCCGCTGGCCGCATTGTCGCGACTCAGCTGCCGCAGGGGCAGGAGCTGCGTACGCGCCGCTTCGAAACCGGCGACATCGCGTTCATCGAACTGGGCGAACGGCAGATTGCGCGCTTCTGGTATGACGCGATGAGGCGTCCGGTTGCGCGCACGCAAGGTCGCTTGCGTACGCATACGGGCTTTTCGCCGCTCGGCTTGCCGGTGTGGTGGCGCTCGGTGACGGGGCGCGACGTGGATACGCCGGGCTCCGCGACAGAACCTGTCACCGAATTGTGGCGCGAAGTCGATTACAGTCCCGCTGACCTGATCGTCAGGACGGGCGGCGAGCGCGACGGTCAGATGTGGTACGACTACGACCGGCGTGGGTGTCTGTTGCGCTCGGTGTCGGAGAACGGGGACATCGAGTATTTCACGTGGGACGCCGCCGGCAATCTGCTCGATACGCCTGGCGGCAGCTGGTTCCCGGCCGTGTATCCGGACCACCGGTTACGGGAATGCCGCGGACATCGTTACGACTACGATGTGTGGGGACAATTGGTGCGTAGAAGTGGTCGCGACCATACGCTATCGCTTGATTGGGATGCGGAGGGGCGCATCATCGCCGCGCATCGCCAGGGCTATACCGTGCGCTATCAGTACGACGCAATCGGTCGGCGTATCGCCAAGCGTGTCGAATCCACTGCGCCACGGCGCATGCAGCAGCTATCGATGCCGGAGCGCGACGAGGTCACGCGCTATGTATGGCAAGGACACAGACTGATCCAGCAGCGCCGCGCGATGGAACTGCGCACCTACCTGTATCAACCCGAACCCGACGGCTCAACCGGCTTCGCGCCGCTCGCTTGCGTGGACCAGGCCCTCACCGATGATGGTGCGATCAAAAGGACGCAGGTCTATCACTATCACACGGACGTCGCCGGTACGGCCGTCGCGCTCACGGACGAGACTGGCCGGGTCGTATGGCGTGGGCGTTATCGTGCGTGGGGCAGTCTCGTGACGCCGGAGTGGCAAAGCAGCGACGCGTTTGCGCAGCCACTTCGCTATGCCGGCCAATACGCCGACGATGAAACCATGCTGTATTGCAACGGTGCGCGTTTTTATGATCCTCATGCGGGCCGCTACATCAGCCCCGATCGCAACGGCGAACCCGGAGGCAGTCCGTACCGCTACGCGCCGAATCCGCTGACGTGGTGCAATCCTCTCGGCCGCGCGACGCCGGAGGCGTCTCCGTGCGTCGTAGTCGCGGACGCATCATGCATCGCTGGCGCGTCTGACCCGGCTCAATACGTTGCCGGCGTCGTCGAACAACTCCACGACGTAGCTGGCTGGGACCCGGCCAAGTTCTGATTCGAAAGTCACATGAAAATCGAGCCAATCGTTTTTCCGGCATCGGGACAGACCGCTGGCGTCGACGGTTTCGCGGCGTAGTTCCGTCTCGCCGTTGTCGTAGATCACGACGGCAACCGACGTTGCGGCCAGCAACGCGTGCTCGACGCCGGGTATGCTCACATGCCTGTCGAATCCATTCCGATGTACGCACACGCGGACGTCGTTTGCGCGTAGCAGAGAGGCCTGCCATGTCGCTTCGTCGGGACGCTGAGAGCCCGGGGTGGGTGGATCGTCGTTCAATACCGACTGTTGGACTCCGCGCCACTTGAAGCTGATGCCCGCGTAGGCCTCGTAATCGGCGAGCGTGCGTTCGGCCCCGAGTCCATACTTGCCGAACTCGGCGTCAGCCAGCGTTTGTCCGTCGATACCGAGCAGTGCACGATTGCGCTGCAATGAGCGCTCGTTGCGCTCGTGCCAAGGCTCGCCGATCTCACCCCGTTCCTTGGCCTCGTGACTGTGGTCGTTCCACATCTTGACGCGATATGAACGCAGATATTCGTGCCACCCGATCAGCCTGTGCGGACTGTACAGGTCATAGCCGTGCGTGAACGCTCGGACCGCAAGCGAGATCTCCTCGCCGTGAAAGAAATAGTCGGGATCGTGCTGGACCACTTCGGCAAAGTGGCCGTCGGCAAATGCGAAGTGTGCGCTGAAGAAGCGCGAACGGACCGGGCGAATGCGCGTTCTCCAGTCGGAAAGTGTTCTCGAGCGGAACAGGACGACCCCTTCCTTCGAAAACCTCGCATAGGCCAATATCCTCGGCTCGTCGCTCGATCGAGCATCGTCGTTTTCGGGGTCGTACATCGGAAGGTAAGCGGTCAAAACCGGTTTCGGGCTTTCATCGCGTAGCGACTCCAGCATCTCGATTGCGAGCGTGTCCCATCCGTCGACGAAGCGGTGGTGCGAGTCGAGTTGCAGTGTGTAGCGCTCGCCACCGTATCGCTGCTGGACCAGATTGCGGGCCCAACATGCGCCCTGCGTCATCATGTGAGGGACGTCGATCAATTCGATCTTCGCTTCGCGATGACCGAGATGGTGGATCGTCCAGTTGCCGGTCTGTTCGGCTCGCCAATCGCCAAAGCCCTGCTGCCAGAACTGGATCATCGTTTCGTCGTGCGCATGCTGCCAGCAGACGATGATCCTCAGCAGATTCGGCCTGCCGGCTTTGTCGATCAAATCCAGCAGGGTAGGGACCAACTGCGGGTCGCGATAGCTCGCGATTTGCACGAAGATCGAGTTCGGCGGTGCGACGGGTATCTCGGTCATGCTAGTTGCTTCTGGTAGACGTTTGCCGTTGATAGTCGGTTTAAAGAATGGTCATCGTGACTGTTGCGGTTGCCTGGATCTTGCCGGCGGTTGGTGTCGCTGTGCCGACGCGCAGCACGGTCGCCTCTAGTGCGAACGGCGATTGCATCGCGCCCTGCGGGGTATGGACGAGGGTGCTCGACGGATCGTTGGGCCGGAAAACTGTTTTGCTTGCAACGTCCCGCAAACGAATCGCGAGATGCGTCGCGCCGGTGTTCTTCAGCATGCTGCTATCTTCGGTATCGGGGGTTCCGGAAAGTGCAGCGGTGATCGAAGCCGGTGGCGTGGGGCCGGTGCAGAGCACCGTAAAGTCGACTGGCCGGGTCGGCCCGCTTGTGGTCGATACATCGCTCGGGCCGAACGTGCCGAAATCGATGTTCAGTGTGCTGGTATTGACCGAGCAACTTGGAAGAACCTTGACGTTGATGCTGCCGCCTGTGATCGTCACGACCTGACGGCCGTCACCCTGGGCGACACCGGCTCCGATGGTGCTGAGCATCACGTTGACGTTGCTTGCAATGTCGCCCGTTTTGACCAGTTCGATCTCGAATTGCGAGCCGATGCCGAAGCGGCCATAGATAACCTGATTGGGTTCGCCGGCGGCAAAGGAAGGCGTAAACGGGAGAGGCGAATTCACGCCGGTCGCGCGAAGATAGGTCAAACGAAAGCCGATTCCTGGGACGTTGGTGTTATAGACGATACCCCCAGCTACAACGGACGGCGTTGCGTTGGAATAGTGTATGGATACTGTGCCTCCGTTGGTGCAATCCGCGAAGTTCGCATAGGTAGCGTAAGCCGGCGAGAAGCCGGTGGCGATCACCGAGCCGACCGGCAACGCCGGGTCGATCGATACCGAGCTTTCCCGGAACGGTACGTTGACCAGTATGGTCTGTCCCGCGAGGTAGCCTTGAGACAGCAGTTCGGAAACTTGCGCAGGCTTCAACTGGGTGCAGATCGCGAACGCGAAATGGGGCATCGCGAAGCAAACCAGGATAAAAAATTGGACGAGTCTTTTCATTGGAGGATGTTGGTTGACCGGCGGACCGTAGGGGCCGACAGCGGAGAAATTGCGCAGATGCGCGCGAGTTGCCTCAACCGTCGAACTCATCCCATGTAGCGAGTAAATCGGCGGGAATGATATGGGCGAGTTCTGAAAACCGTTTGCCCACCATTCGCTCCGACTGGCGCAGCAAGACAATGACCGGACTGCTCGGTTCGTTTTGCTCGAACCACATGCGTGTCCCCTGAATGGCTGCGAGCGCGTTCCAGCGATCCATTGGACACGGCGCGGTGATTGGCGGATCGGCCGGCGCGTCGGACCGCGGTAGCGTTGCCGCAGCGACGCTAGCCGGCGCCGGTCCATGCGCAGTGTCGTTGTCCTGTTCATTGACGGCTCGAGCGGGCACGGGCGTCGGCCCGGATGCGCCGCCACCGTCCACCCGATGCTGCGCGAAAGGCTGCAGCGCTCGGGACAACGAGCCGAGATCGGGCGCATCGAAGCCGAGCGTCTCATCGCACCAAGCGGCGATGCGCTGCGTCAGACACTGCGCTTCGACCAATGCGGCAAGCGCCGCGTCGCGTCGGCCCCACCATTCCTTTAGCAAGCGGGCGACGGATTCAGGAGCGAGCGCGTCCTTCTGGCGCGGCGTCGCGAACGATTTTTCGATGTCGCGCAAATGCAGTTGCAGCCCGGCCGCCCTTGGCATCGGGATGTCGCGCGCATCGGCCAGCATGCCATCCGGTTCGACGAGTCCGCCGATCGCGTTGGCGAACATCGCCGGGTCTCGTTCGCCTTCGAACACCGGCAGCGGGTGGAGCGCTTCGCCATGGCATTCGAGCATCGCCATCAGCAAAGCCAGGCCATCGCGCAGGCCGGCCGCGCCGTCGAGCCGGGTTCGACAACGCAGCAGGATCACCGCGAGGCGGATGTCTTTCGTGCGCAGCAGCAGCGCGCGGCAATCGCGTTCGATGTCGGCCCAATTGGCCGTTGGCGGCACGTCGACGAAGTCGCCGTACTGCGCTTCGGCGCGTGGGGCCGCGGCCGCCTGCAGCATCACGAAAGCCGGATCGTATTCGAGATCGGGACCGCAAGGCGCGTGCGCCGACACCGGTTCGAGCAGATCGGCGTAGCGCAGTACGACGGCGGGAGTGTGGGCGTTCATGCGAAGGAACTCCGGGGTCGGTCGTTGTACTGTTCAGGTTCGAAAACCATGCCGACGACCGGAAGGTCGTCGACGGAATCACCGAGCCACGTCGAGTAGCCGAGTCTCTGCGACGTGCCGATGCAGGCGGGTGGCGCCGCGCGCGGGTTGACGAGCAGCTTGACCTCCCACGCGTATTCATGGCCGACGAAGGCCCGCACCCATTCGACGAACGTCGGCAAGTCCTCGCCGTGCGGCGTGAGGCGCAGATACTGATCGAGGTCGAGCGGACCCACGACGAGCCGGAACTTGTGTTGCCGGTCGGGGATGGCCTCGCCGAGCTGCGCGCATTCACCGATGATCGCCGCGGGCCCCGGCACGCCGAGCCTCGTATGTTCCGATGCGCACAGATGGATCCAGTGCGGCACGAACTCTTCGATGGTCATCGGAACACCGAAGTAATGCGAGAGCGTCGCCTCGATGCCGTGCGGCGTTCGCGCCTCGCGCACGAGGTGCGCCGCCGCGCTGTAACGCGAGTGCGTGGGCAGACAGGAATGCTTCGCCTCGGCCGGGTCGACGCCGATCAGACTGGCGACGTAGAACGAAAACGTTTCGTCGCCGGCACGGTCGAGCGACGCGGTGGCTTGCCCCGATGCCCACGCGCGATAAAACTGTGACAGTGCGCGGTGATGGAACAGATCGACGAGGCCGACGAGCGCATGATCCTGGTAGCTTTCCACACGACTGTGCGCCAGTTCGGTCATATGCAGCGGCAGCGGCCCCTGCGGCCCCCACAGGCCGAGCCCGAACAGCCGCACGTCGAGGCGACCGTCTCGCGTGCCGAGCGACGCGATTTCGCGCGGCGCAAAGGCCAATGTGGGCTGCTGACCGATCCGGAACGGCTCTTCTTGCGGCAGGCTCGCGCTGCCCGGCAACGGCATCAGCGGGTCGCGCGCGGCGATCGCGCGCAGCAGGCTCAGGAAACCGGACTGCCACGGCGTGTCGGGATCGAACCACGCGTCGAGCGATTGCGGATCGAGCGATGATCGCGTCGGTGCGACGGCGCTCGCCAATGTCCCGTCCATGCTCATACCGCTCCGCGTCCGCCCATGCGCGGCCGCCATTGGGTGATCAGGCCGCGTTGCATCGAACGAAGTTCGGTTTCGGAGAACACGTTGATCGAAACGTGGCGCGCGAGGTAATGCTCGAGCACGAGGCCGAACAGATACGGGCTGATGCCTGAGAAGCCGGTTTCATCGACCGTCAGTTCGCAGCGCACGCCACGCCCATAGACGAGCAGTCCGTCGCCCGGCAAGCGACGCACCACCGGTTCGGTGCGAGCACCGACCAATGCCTCGATTTGCCGTGCCTGTTCGCGCTCGCCTGGCGCGATGAAGAGGCCGAGCATGTTGCGCAGCGCCTGGCCGCCGTCGCCGTGGTCGAGGTCGGCGAGCGGCATGTAGTTGAATCTCAGCTGCCGGATCAGACGCCACGCCGTTTCGCCGCTCGCGTACGGCGCGCGCGGCGCGCTCGGTGCATGCACGAGGCGCACGCCTTCGATCGGCACGGAATCGGACATCGTGAGGTCGGTTTTGCCGTCACGCGGAATCAGGCGCGGCAGGTCACGGTTCGTGACCCACGCCTCGACCGACAGATAGCGGATGTCGTCAGCGTACGGCGCCTCCGCCTGATCGACGAGCGACACGTAGACCTCGGTGCCGATATACGGCGTGCGGGTGCCGTACCTGCGTGCATTGGCCGACAGCGCGCGCTGCTCACGACGCACCGAAAAATAGCGGCCGTGGTTGCCCACATCGCTATGCAGCGTCTGATAAAGCGGATTGAATTCGACTTCGAGCGATGTTTGCGCCCGCTGACCGAATACGCGCGACACCGAAAAAATCTCATAGTCGAGCGGCCGGGTGCGGTCGGCGAGCAGATGAAAATCGGTTTGCGCCCGATTGATTTCCACGCGATCAGTGCGCTTTCGAAACAGGTTGATGACCGGCGTGCAGAACAGCAGGAAACGCGCTGCGTCCACGTGCGCGGCCAGCTCTTCCGGCAGACGGTCGAGCAGCAGCACGATCTCCGCCTCCTTGCTGTCCACACGCGCGAGACCGGCCGCGAGCTGCGTCAGCGCGAAGAAATAGAAGCGCTGGCGGCATGCGAAGTATTCCTGCAGCAGATTGTGGCCGTGAAATGTATTCCAGGTAAGCGGCAGCAGGCACTGCTCCGCTTGCAGACCTTCGAATTCGATCGGGGTTTTCGCGACCACGTGCCCTTCGTCGCGCGACGCACCATACGCACGCACGACCGAAGCGACGCTACCGGCATGGATCAGCTCGAACAGATGCGAAGCGATCCGTTCGTCACCACCGATGTAGATGGGCAGCCGGTCGAAGTTCGTCATCTGGCTGAACTTCACTTCGCCGGTTGTGCGCAGGCGCAGCCGCAACGCGCCGCGCAATTGCACGTGCGGCAACAGATGGCGATCGGTGTCGGGGATATCCGGTGGCACGGCGGTGAGCCGGGCTTCAACGATCTCGATAGGCCATAGCGTGACGTCCTGGCTGCTGCGGAATTCGCATGCGGTTTGCTCGCCTGGCGGGATTGCCGAGCGCAGCATGCTATGCCGGGGCACTTTCAGCCCTTTCGTGAAATCGCCTTCACGCAGGCTCGGACGCAACTGCGCGACGGCGATCGCCGGCGTCGGCGCGACGTAATTCGGATAGACCACTTCGAGCAGGCGCTGCGTAAACCGCGGAAACTCGGCGTCGAGTTTGATCTGCGTGCGCGCCGACATGAAGCAGAATGCCTCGATGAGCCGCTCCACGTAGGGGTCGGCGACGTCGATGCCCTCCATGCCAAGGCGGCGCGCGATCTTCGGGTGCTGCGCGGCGAACTCGCCGGCCATTTCCCGCATGTACGTCAGTTCGCGGCTGTAGTAGTCGAGGAATTGCGGGTCCATGTCAATTTCCCCTGCCGGTGTCCGCGTCGAATGTGACGTGATTCGTTTCGATGTCGAAAGCGCTCTGGATGCGAAATTCCAGTGGATAGGGCGACCAGCGCATGAGGCCGTGAATCTCGAACACGAGCTGGTTGTAGCGTACCGGGTTCTCGCTATTGAGCGGCCGGATGCGCAGCGACTCGGGAATCAGACGTGGCTCGAAGCGCACGATTGCGTTACGGACCATCTTCTCGACGGTCTCCCAGTTGCGACTGGCGAGGTAGCTTCCGGACAACGCGGGGATGCCGTAATTGACGACCGATTCGGCTAGCATCGGGTAGCGCGCGATGTCCATTTCGTCGTCCAGGTTCGTCGTGTTGAGCAGCAGGCTCAGATCACGCTGGATGATGCGGCGCATGCCTTCGCTGTTCGGCGCATAGGCCTCGGGCCGCTCGCTGCGCCGTGCGGGCGCATCGTCGAGCAGGCGGTCGATCAGCGACGGCATATAGGCTTGCCGGTGCCGCGCGTCGGACCTGGTCATACGTGCTCGTCGTGATTGAACCGGCATTCGCCGATGTCGAGCAAGCCGACGTCGCCCTTGTCGGTGCTCCAGGTTTTCTGGCCGAGCGCGATCACGCCCGTTTCTCCAACGTCTTTCCAGGTAGTTTCGCGCGCGAGCCGGGTGGCAGCGGAGCCAGTTTCCGAGCCGGGATAGCGCACCGGCAGATAGCCGCGCAGGACAGTCGCGTCGCGTAGGCCCACGACGGCCGAGCGCCAGACGAGGTCGGTCAACGCGGTGACCGGACCGAGCGTCAGCGATTTCATCGAGTCGAACGGCACCCAGCGATAACCGCCCGCGACGGTCAGCTCACACACAGGACCCAGCCGGCTGTCGCTATCGGTGAGCCACTCGAATTGGCCGATCTGCGTGCTTTCGCCGCGAGTGGCCGGCGCGGCGTTCAACGCGGCGCCGCGCAGTTCGTCGGCGGCGGCGAGGTTGCCTTCGCCGAACTCGAGATTGGCTTGCAGCAGCGATTTCACCCACTCGGGCAGCGGCTCGATCTCGCCCGGCGTGCGCTGACCCGCGAACACCTCGGCGCGGAACATCTCGCTGCGGATCAGCCCGCGATACATCTGGGCGCGCGACGCACCTTCCGGCTCGAGCGTGGCCCACGTCTGCAACTGCTGTAGCGCGCGGTTCCATTCGCCGTCGAGGCACAAAAGCTCGAACAGCAGCCAGCGTTCGCGCAGGTTCGACGGATGCTTGCGTACTTTGTCGATGGTTTGCTGCTTCAGTTCGCCGTAGGTTTGCGCGTCGAGCAGGCTGCTAAGGGTTGGAGTATCCGACTTGGGCAGGTCAGCGGTTATTTTCATCTGAAAATGCAGGCTCTTCGTATTCGATCGATTCAGGCATGGCCATGTGGCTGTCCATGCTCACCAGGTAATGCTCTTCGCGTGCGAGCAGCGCGGTCCTGCTCGCACGGTGTGCGGGAATTCCGCGCGGCGCGAGCAGTGCGAGGATCTCGTGCGTTTGGTCCGCCTCGAAAACCTGCTCGGCACCGAACGAGTCAAGATCATCGAGCAGGGTGTCGATGTTCTTCCCCTCCGTCAGCAGGTCGAACACGGATGTTTCCATTTGCGACGGATCGACAAGTTCGGCGAATGGATCGGGAGATGACCCGATGATGGGCTCGCTCTGAGCTTCGGCCGACGCCTTGGGCTCGGGCGCGTTCCCGCTGTTCTGGTTCAGCAGCGCGTCACGGTATTCGAGCGTGAGCGCGGCGAGCGGGTCCGCTTCATCGATGTCGGCTGCCAGAAGCTTTGCCATGCCGTCGTGTCCGCCGTGTTCTGCTGGATGCGGTTCGCGCCGCGACGGCAGCGGATCGTCATCGTTCTCGTCGGCTAGTGCGATCAGGTCGCCGAAGTCATCCGGTTTCGTGAGCACGGGCTCGATCCGGGCCGCGGGCGAATTCGCGCTCGACGGTGGTGTCGGGACAGAGTCTTCAGGCGCGTTCGCTTTTTCGAGATGCGGGTTCATCAACAAATCGGGCATAGGCTGAAAGTCGGGATGCGCGTTCGGAACAGCGTCAGACGAACACGCCACGCCGGCGCGACCGTTTCGCGAAACGGCGCGAACGAGCGCGAGAGACTGGATGGTTCGTGCGAACGTCCTGAGCGCACTCGCTTCGAAAGGCGAATGGTCCCAGCGAGCGTGATATCCCGTGGCTTGGCCGGTATGCAATGGCGAATCAGATCCGACTGTAAAGCGCGCATTGTTAAAGGACTCTCCCGACGCAGAAATAAAAGGAACACCAACTAAAACTGCGGGCTGGCATCTGGCAGAGGTGAATGCTACTTCGCGCACCTCGAGCGGAATATGGGCGACGGCCCAAATACAAGTAGCGATCGACCGGCTATCCTTTGTCGCTCGATCAGTGTGGCCAGCACGCTTTTTCGGACACCTGCTCGCGGAATGCCGGATGCCACGGCAGAGCCACGCCTTTTCGCAACAAATATCTTTACCTGCAACTTCATCATGTCCATTTCACGCCACGCGTTGTTCGGCAAGCTCGGTGCGACGCTTTTCAGGAGCATCGAATCCGCTACGGCGTTTTCCAAGCTGCGCGGCAACCCGTATATCGAACTGGTGCACTGGCTGCACCAACTGCTCGCGCAGTCCGATAGCGATCTGCACCGCATCGTCAGACACTGCGGCATCAGCCGCGAGCTGCTCGAGCGCGACCTGCAGAGGGCACTTGCCGCGCTGCCGTCCGGCGCGAGCGCGCTCACGGATTTTTCGCATCATGTCGAGATGGCAATCGAGCGCGCGTGGATCGTCGCGACGCTGGCATTCGGCGACGGGCGGATTCGCGGTGCATGGCTGATGGCGGCGCTGGTCGAGACGCCGGAATTGCGGCGCTTGCTGCTGGCCATTTCGCCGGAGTTCGGCAAGATTGGCGTCGACGGCCTTCACGATGCGTTGCCGGCGTGGATCGACGGTTCCCCCGAAGAGAAGGACACCCCGTACGACCAGAGCGACTTTTCGTCCGCGGTGCCGGGCGAGGCGTCCGGCGCGCTCGCAGCATCGGCGAAGGGCGCGGCACAGGCGCAGTTTTGCGCGGATCTGACCGCACGCGCGCGCGCCGGTGAAATCGATCCGGTGGTTGGCCGCGAAGTCGAGATTCGCACGATGATCGACGTGCTGGTGCGGCGGCGTCAAAATAATCCGCTTCTGACCGGCGACGCCGGGGTTGGCAAGACGGCGGTCGTCGAAGGGCTCGCGCGCGCGATCGCGGCGGGCGAAGTTCCGCCGAAACTCGCCGACGTGCGGCTGTTGAGCCTCGACGTCGGTGCGCTGCTTGCCGGCGCGAGCATGAAGGGCGAATTCGAGGCCAGGCTGAAGTCGGTACTCGAGGAGGCGGCGAAGTCGGCGACGCCGGTCGTGCTGTTCGTCGACGAGATTCACACGCTGATCGGCGCAGGCGGTCAGGCCGGCACCGGCGACGCGGCAAACCTGCTCAAACCGGCGCTCGCCCGCGGCACGTTGCGCACGATCGGCGCGACGACGTGGGCCGAGTACAAGCGGCACATCGAGAAAGACCCGGCGCTCACGCGGCGCTTTCAGGTGCTGCAGATCGCCGAGCCCGACGAGCCGTGCGCGATCGATATGGTCCGCGGACTCGCGCGCACGCTCGCGAGCCATCATGGAGTCGTACTTCTCGACGAAGCGATTCGCGCAGCCGTGACACTGTCGCATCGCTATATTCCGTCGCGTCAGTTGCCGGACAAGGCGATCAGCCTGCTCGACACCGCCTGCGCGCGCGTCGCGCTATCGCAGCACGCGCCACCGCGCGAATTGCAGCGAATTCGCGAGCGGTTGCAAGCCGCGCGCGTCGAAGCCGGGCTGCTCGGTAACGAGGTGCGTATCGGGCTTGGCAGCGAGACCGAGCTGGCCGACGTCAACGCGGCCATCGCAACGCTCGAGTTCGAGGAACGTGTTGTCGAAGCCGCCTGGCAGACCCAGTCGGAGGCGGCGAAGGCGCTCGCTGGCGCACGCGAGGCCGTGAGCGCGCGAGCCGCAGAAGGCGGCCCTGAGCCCGA
Source organism: Paraburkholderia sp. BR14320 (assembly GCF_040948665.1). NCBI lineage: Bacteria > Pseudomonadati > Pseudomonadota > Betaproteobacteria > Burkholderiales > Burkholderiaceae > Paraburkholderia > Paraburkholderia sp. BR14320. The sequence goes on along the minus strand of NZ_JBFPKG010000005.1, from coordinate 120,527 downwards.
CGCGCGCGATAGCGCGGCGAGCGAGCTGCAGACGTTGCGCGAACTGGAGCGGACGTTATCGAACCTGCAGGCGGATGCGCCATTCGTGTTTCCGGAAGTCGGCGAAGCGATCGTCGCCGACATCGTCTCCGACTGGACCGGTATTCCCGTCGGACGCATGCTCACCGACGAGGTCAGCGCCGTTCAGAGGCTGCCCGCCACGCTGGCGGCGCGCGTGATCGGCCAGCACGACGCGTTGCAGCAGATCGGCGAACGCGTGCAGACGGCGCGTGCCGGGCTCGCGGACCCGCGTAAGCCACTCGGCGTCTTCCTTCTCGCGGGACCGTCCGGCGTCGGCAAGACGGAGACCGCGCTCGCGTTGGCGGAGGCGCTCTACGGCGGCGAGCAGAATCTCATCACGATCAACATGAGCGAATACCAGGAGGCGCATACGGTCTCGGGACTCAAGGGCGCGCCGCCGGGCTACGTCGGCTACGGCGAGGGCGGCGTGCTGACCGAAGCGGTGCGCCGACGTCCGTACTCGGTCGTGCTGCTCGACGAGATTGAAAAGGCGCACGGCGACGTGCACGAAATGTTCTACCAGGTGCTGGACAAGGGCTACATGGAAGACGGCGATGGTCGCTATATCGATTTCCGCAATACGACCATCCTGATGACCAGCAATGTCGGCGCCGATCTGAGCGCGAGCCTATGCGCGGACGAAATGCTTGCGCCGGATTTTGACGGTCTGCGTTCCGCGCTTGCGACAGAATTGCTGAAGGCGTTTCCGGCCGCCTTCCTCGGGCGCGTGACGCTGGTGCCGTATCGTCCGCTGGGCTCGGATTCGCTCGCGCGGATCGTGCGTTTGCATCTCGATCGAGTCGTTCGGCGCATCGCGGGCAACAACGGCATCGCGCTGAGTTATGCGTCGGAGGTGGTCGACTACATCGTCGGGCGCTGCCTCGTGCAGGAGACCGGTGCCCGTCTTTTGATCGGCTTTATCGAACAGCACGTGCTGCCGCGCCTCGCACGGCAGTGGCTCGATGCATTTGCAGCGAAAAGCGCGCTCACGCATATGACGATCGAGGTGACCGATCCGGCTGCGGCGCCTGCTGACGCGCTCGTGGTCCGGGCTAGCTAGCCGCTGACGCATGCTCCGGGCTTATTCAGGTTTGTTGACGAAAATGAACGGCGGCGGGCCATTCAATCGATGCATCTCGCAAACAGTTTTAATTGGCATTTTTTTTGCATAGCAATAGCGCTGGCATTTGACATCGTTTTCACATCATGCATGCCCAATGCCATGCGGCATGATCGCCAGATCGTCGGAAATCGCCAATCGAAGGGAATCCTTAAAAAGTGCTCGCGTTACTTGATCGGAATAGTCTATAAAGACAAAAAGGTCCGCATCATGCGCATGTCTTTCATACAGTATGAATGCACGTGCCCACTCGGCATGCGGTCATGGTAGATTTTCAGCGCTGCCATGCTAATCGTATGCGCCATCCATAGCGGGCAGCCATAGGTCGAAATCCGTTACGCCTTTCAATTGCAACCGGAATGACTGGAGAACAACAATGCTCTTCTTTAATGATGGTTTCACATTCCCGAATTTTCTGGCCGACGTTTTCTCCATCTTCATCTTTATCCTGTGGTTCTGGCTGTTGATCACGGTGTCGAGTGACCTGTTCCGCCGTCATGACGTGTCCGGATGGGGCAAGGTTCTGTGGGTAATTTTCCTGATCATCCTGCCGTATATCGGCATCTTCGCGTATCTGCTCACGCAACATCGCGGCATGGCGGAACGCGATCAGGCGCGGGCCAAGCAGGTGCGCGAAGATCTGCGCAATGTGGTGGGCTTCAGTGTCGCCGACGAAATCGAGAAGCTCGACAAGCTGAAAGCGTCCGGTTCCATTTCCGCGGACGAGCACTCGCGTCTGCGCGCGAAGCTCGTGCAGTAAGCGTCGGTTACCTGAGTGCAGCCATCGGCGAGCGGGCACACAGCCCGTGTCGCCTTGGCTTGTGCACGGTGAGGTTTTCCCGATCGACGCGCGATCGAACGTAACGGGAGGAACCATGCTTACCCGAGTCGCCCACGTTCGAAACGCTGTTGCGCGTACCGCACGCACGCCACTGGTTTTGCGCCGCGCCGCGCTCACGTGCCTGACGGCGTTGATGCTCGCGGCTTGCGCGCAACCGTGGCAGCAATTCCAGGCTGGCCAGGATCAAGCGGCGATCATCGCCCGCATGGGTCCGCCGCGCGAAACCTATGACCTGCCCGGAGGCGGCCGCCGGCTGATGTGGCCGACCCAGCCGATGGGGTCGACCACGGTCGCCGCCGACATCGACGCTTCAGGCAAGATCGTGAGCGTGCGGCAAGTGTTGCAGTTGAGCGAATTCAATCGCGCGGAAATCGGCAAATGGACGCGCGAGGATGTGCTGACCAATTTCGGCCGCCCCGTGCAGACGCAGTTTTTCCGGCTCTCGCAACGCGAAGTCTGGTCGTACCGCTACATCGAAAACAACATCAACCACATGCTGTTCAATTTCGCGTTCGACACCAATGGCGTGTTGCGCGCGACGCAGCGCTCGCCCGATCCATTGAGGGATCGCGATTTGCGACGATTCTGAACCGCGCTCTATAGCAACGACTCAATTGGCATGATCGACAGCATCCATACACCGAGTCGCGCGTACCACGTGGTGTTCGGTTCGGTGTTGTGGCGGGTTTCGACACCGTCGTTGGTTTCGATCCAGTACAACTTGCCGTTGGCGTCGAGATGCACTGCGTACGCGACTGTCGGCAGCAGCGCGAGAAATTTGCGATCGACCCGCGTCGCGAGATCGGGGCTGTCGATCACGAGGCCAAGCTCGGTATTCAGATGCGCGGAGCGCGGATCGAAGTTGAACGAACCGACGAAAACCCGCTGGGAATCGACGATGAAAGTTTTCGCATGCAAGCTCGATCCGGAACTGCCGAACGGCCCCGGCGACTGTTCTTTCTTCTGGGTGACGCCCGCCACGCGCCGCAATTCATACAGGTGCACGCCGTCTTGCAGCAACTCGACGCGCCGCCTGATATAGCCCGAGTGCACGGCGGCGACATCGGTCGCTTCGAGCGCGTTCGTCAACACGCGTACATCCACTCCCTGGGCGGCGAGGCCGCTCAGATACTGCGTGCCCGTATTCGCCGGCACGAAGTAGGGCGAGACGAGGTCGAGCGACTTCGTCGGCTGGCCCATCACTTCGCGTAGCTGGTGCGGAATCAGCGCTTCCGGCGGCGCGTCGTTCAGGCCTTTCGCGGGGTCGTCGCTGATCATCTTCGTTTTGGCCCAATCGAGCGGCAGCTTGTGATCGAGCAGGTTCTGCACGACGCGCGGACCGCGCAGCGCTTCCTTGTACTCCGCGGCGGCGGGGTCCTGTTCGATCGCCTGCGCATCACGCTCCAGCGTGGCCAGCTCATCGACGCTCTCGTGCGGCAGGATCTTGTCGACCGGATACGCCGACGCGCTGGCCCAGTAGCGGTCGAAATCGCGCGACACGTCGGCCGCGGCCGGTCCGATCGCGAGGACATCGAGGTCGGCGAACACGACGCCGTCGGTGGCATCGAAGTACTCGTCGCCGATGTTGCGGCCGCCGAGGATCGTCGCGGTGGCGTCGGCGGTCAGGGACTTGTTGTGCATGCGCCGATTGGCGCGCGAAAAGTCGGTTACGAAGCCAAGGAATTTCGGGCTGCGCACGACGAACGGGTTGAACAGGCGTACCTCGATGTTCGGATGTGAGTTGAGCGCCGAGAGTGTCGGGTCGAGCGCGGACGCGATGCCGAGATCGTCGAGCAGCAGGCGCACCCGCACGCCCCGGTCCGCCGCTTCGTGGATCTGTTCGAGCAGCAGCGTGCCGGTCAGATCGTCGCGCCAGATGTAGTACTGGATGTCGAGCGTGCGTTGCGCGGAACGGATCAGGTCCATGCGCGCGGCAAACGCAACATGCGCATCCGCGAGCGGATAAATGCCCGCGAGCCCCGCATGCGCGGCCAGCTCGGGCGCGACCGCGCGACCGAGATCCGTGGTGGCCGCGACCGCGGGAGATAATGCATGCGACTCCTTGCGGTCCTCGAGCGACGGTAACCGTGCGCAGCCGGCGAGCAGGCTTGCGCACAGAAGCGCGCACAGCGCGCCCTTCCATCGACGATGCGGGAACGACGGGTGGTATGTCTGCGCTTGCATGGAGTCCGGGTCTTCCTTTGGGTCGCGCGTTCTTGCACGCAGCTTGCATTGGTTGAGAAGAATACTATGAGCGCATGCCCATCGGTGCGCCGCCCGCCGCTCTTGTTGCGCCAGGCGCTTTGTCCGATGATACGGGCAGGCTGCGCGAATTCGAACGGGGGCCAACCCGGCCGCGCATCGGCCTCAAGAGGCGTAAAGGTCCGGTTCACGGCGCCTTCGAGCGTTTCGCCCCACTGTGGAGTCGAGCAACGTGAAGATCTCCCGCTTGCTGCTGGCTAGCGTGCTGCTTTTCGTGGCGGGCAGCGTGCTGCAGATGATATGGCCGCTCGCGCAGCCGGCCGCGTATCACCACTTCGCCGATCAGCGCTCGCTGGGGCCGCTGCAGCATGCGGCGGACGTGCTGTCGAACGTCGTCATTCTGATCGCCGGCGTGCTCTGTTTGCGCTGGGTCATGCGGCATGCGTCGAACCAGCCGGCGCAATTCCCCGGCATGGTCGTCGCCGCGGTCGGGCTGCTGTTCACCGCGTTCGGTTCCGCTTACTACCACATGGCGCCGAACGACGAGACGCTCGTCTGGGATCGCCTGCCGATGACGATCGTGTTCGCCGGCATCCTCGCGATGCTATGGACGTCGTGGAGCGGACAGCGCGTCGGCTGGGCGCCGATGCTGATCATGGTGGTCGTGTCGCCCGCCACCGTCGGCTACTGGCTGGTGTTCAACAGCCTGTGGCCTTACGCGATTCTTCAGTTCGGCGGGCTCATGCTGATCGTCGGCATGACGCTCACGCGCAAGGTGGACGGCGTGATCGCATGGACGCTCGTGATCGTCTTCTACGGGGTCGCGAAAATTTTCGAAAGCCTCGATTGGCAGATATGGGAGCTCACGCATCACGTGATCGCCGGCCACGCGTTGAAGCATGTGTCGAGCGGTCTCGCCGGCGCGTCGATGATTCTGGTCGCGAACGCGGCGCCGCGCTCCGTTGCGGGCATCGTGCCGCGCCGGCCGGGCGGCATCGGGCATTCGGGTACGCCGCGTTGAAGCCGCGTCACGGCGAAGTGACGCGGCCTGCGGCCGATGTTACTGCGGTTCGTACCACGAATACGTCGCCAACGTGCTCACCGGCGGTGTGCCGATCTGCAGCGTGATGTCGCGCAACGACGTCAGTTGGATATTGCGCAAGTCGCCCATATAGCGGCGCGAGTCGCCGTTGTCGTTGATATACGCGACCACGTCGCCCATGATGCCCGCGACGTTCGTACTCGTCAGCGGCTCGCCCCAGATATCGAAGAACTCGCCGAGCGTATAGGTCTTTGCGTCCGGCGTTTCGATATGGATGATGCCCGTGTTGTCGTGCGTGTGCATTTCATACGTGCATTGCGACAGGATGCCGACGTTCGCCGGCAATGCGAGCCACTGCCCGTCCTTGATGATCGCGAGGTGCGCGTGCACGTGATACAGCACACTCATGTTCGGCGCGCAGGTCAGGCCATCGACAGGCGTGCCGTTGCCGCCCGTCGACGTCGTGCCGTTCGGCCAGAACGACGAGCCGACCACGCCTCCGAAGACGAGCGTGATCGGGTTCGGGTCGAACGGCGGCGGATCGGTCCACGTATAAGTGGGCACTTGTGTGACTGGCGTGCCGACCATGATCGTGATTTCGTCGTGCGGCTTGAGCACGAGGCTCGCGGGGTCGCCCGTGTATTGCGTGAGCGTGCCGCCGTCGTTCACATAGATCGCGATCGGCGAGGCGGTCAGGCCGGCCACGTTCGACGCACTCAGCGGCTCGCCCCAGATCGAGAAGAACTGGCCGAGCGTGTAGGTGGCGCCGGTCGTCGCGTCCATATGGATCTTGCCGCTCGAATCGACCGTGTGCACCGGATATGCGCAGCCAGTCGGCGCGGAGACGGTCGGCTGGACCATGCCGATGTTGGGCGGCAGCGTCAGGAGTTGCCCGTTCTGGTAAATCGAGACGTGCGCATAGGTGTACGCGGTGCTGCGCAACCCGCAGTTCAGTCCGCCGACAGGCTGACCTGTACCGCCCGTTGCCGTGGCGCCCGCGGGCCAGATGGCGGCGCCGAGTGTCGTGCCGTCGATGATCGGCGTCGCGGCGGCGAGCTTGGGCGTCGTCGCGCTTGCGTCCGATGCGCCCGACGGGCTCGACGCAGGAGTTGGACTCGATGCCGGTGTCGGGCTCGACGCGGGCGTTGGACTCGATGCGGGGGTGGTTGCTCCGGCTGCGCCGTTCGAGCCGGTGCCGCCCGGCTCCGCGCCGCTGCCGCCACCTCCGCCGCCACAAGCGGACAATGTCCAGATCAGACCCAATGCAAGGAATCGCGACCCCAGCCGTTGCAGCATCTCGTTCTCCATGCCGTGAATTGAGAGGGATGCGTGCAGCGGACATCGCGCACAGACCTTGTGCGGACATCGCACCGCGACGCGCGGCGCGGGCTTCGCTGCGTGGATTTGACCAAGCGCTACCACCGCGTGGCGCAGGCGCTCGCGTCGGATCACGTCAGGTGGTTGAAACCGATTAAAACAGCGTAACAGATGGTTTCACGAGCGAAGGCGGCTCATCACAACGTTTCGCGACATTCTGCTGGCGCATTTCGAGGTATCGGCCTGAAGCTTGCGGATGGAACGATCTGGCGCGCTTTTGTATGAGCTGTCATCGTTCTGTGCGAAGATCGGTTCTGTCCATCGCGCGGCCCGCTGTGTAACGGGCTCGTACGGCGGCCGCGTGCGCGGCGAGCGCCGTCGTCCTCGGGTTGAGCTCGGGCGCACCTGTTTGCGGATTCATGGAGCACTGACCAATGACCGACAGATTGCAAGCGTCCGTATACGTAGTGCTGCTGCTGCTGATTGTGGGCTGGGTGCTGTATATCGGGCGTGCGGTTTTCGTGCCGATCGTGTTCGGCGCGATCGCGGTGTACCTGGTGGTCGACCTCACGCGGCTGCTGCAACGCATTCCGCTGATCGGCCCGCGGCTACCGGTGCAGTTGCGCTATGGGTTGTCGATGTTCCTGATCTGCGCCGCGATTTTCTTCGCGGTCGACATGCTGGTCGCCAACTACGACGCGCTCGTCGCGCTCGCGCCGCGCTACCAGGACTCGGTCTTGCTGATGATCCACAAGATCTCGACGCTGCTGCACCTCGAAAGCGAGCCGACCTGGGAGTCACTGCGGCGGAACATACTCACGCAGCTGAACATTCAGGCGATGGTGACAGGCCTGCTCGCGTCGCTGTCGTCGATGATCATCGACCTGTTCGTGATCGTGCTGTATGCGAGTTTTCTGCTGTTCGAGCGCCGCACGTTCGGCGATAAGCTGGCGAACATGACCGCCAATTCGACCAACGCGGCGCGCATCCGGGGCGTGGTCACCGACATCAACCGGCGCATTGGCGCCTATCTCGCGCTGAAGACGTTTCTCGGCGTGCTGCTCGGCGCGCTCTGCTGGCTTGCGATGCGCAGCGTCGGCCTCGAGTTCGCCGGGCTGTGGGCGATACTGACCGCGCTGCTGAACTATGTGCCCTATATCGGCTCGGTGCTCGCGGTTGCGTTCCCGGTGCTGATGTCGGTACTGCAGTTCGGCGACCTGAATTCGATCCTGATCGTGCTGGTGTCGCTGTCCGCGATTCACTTCGTGATCGGCAATATTCTCGATCCGTATCTGACGGGCAATTCGCTGAACCTGAGCCCGTTCGCGATTGTCGCGAGCATGGCGGTGTGGTCGGCGTTGTGGGGCGTGCCGGGCGCTTTTCTCGCGGTGCCGATCACCGCCAGCATGACGATCATTTTCTCCGAGTTCGAAATGACGCGGCCGGTCGCGGTGCTGCTGTCGAAAAACGGCCGGCTCACTTACGGCAAGACTGAGCAGACCGCGTGAAGCGATCGCCGCTTCACGCCACGCTCGTCCGCGCGCGTCACGTGGAATCGCGTAATAACGCGCGATAGCCGCGATACCGACGTCATTCTCGGCGGCATCGGCTATCGGTTCTAACGCGAACTCATGTCCCGCTCACACGACCCTGAAGTCCAGCCCCTTCCGATCCCGGGCAGCGCCGAAGCGCTCGAAGACCCGGCGTTGCTGCGCCGCCTGCTGCGTGCGAAAGACCGCATCGATGCCGCGTCGCACGAAGCCTGGCCGGTACGGCGCCTGGCTGAAGTCAGCGGCGTGTCGGAAGCGCACTTCGCGCGTTCGTTCAAGCGGGCCTTCGGCATGCCGCCGCACCGCTATCTGTTGACGCGGCGTATCGAGCAGGCCACCACGCTGCTGCGTGACACCGACCTCGGTATCACGGACATCGCGTTCGCGACCGGCTGGGAAAGCCTCGGCACCTTCGGCCGCGTGTTTCGCGACATCACCGGGCTAAGCCCGAGCGAGATGCGCGTGCAGGCACGCGCCAATCAGGCCGAACTCGATCGCGTGCCCGCCTGTGTGCTGAAGGCCGCGCAACGTCCGGACCTGACGACCGCGGTTCTGGAAAAGCGCCGTCGCGCGAATGGCTACGCTGCCGAGCCTGCTGCCGGCGAGAAGTCGTGAATCAGGCAGTGCTCGCGCACGCCGCGCCGTGATGCCGGAATCCGCATGTTCGATGCAGTTTCCAACCAAGACCCGCCCATTTGGGCTTCCTATACTCGTTCGACCAAGCCCGGTGCCACGGCGCCCTCTTTCTGGAAGGAAGCCATGTCGACGATTCCCGCGCGTATAGAGCGCCTGCCGTACTCGAGCTTTCATCGCAAGCTGCTATGGATGGGAGGACTCGGCTACGTCTTCGATGCGATGGATGCTGCGGTACTAGCCTTCATGCTGCCAGTGCTGCGCAACCAGTGGCATCTGAGCAGTGTGCAGACCGGCGTGCTCGGCAGCGGCACCTTCATCGGCTACTTCTTCGGCGCCGCGCTCGCCGGCATCCTCGGCGACGTGATCGGCCGCCGCAAAGTGATGGTGTGGGCACTGATCATCTACTGCCTCGCATCGCTCGTCAGCGCCACTGCGCAGAACTGGCCTTTCTTCATGGCGACACGCATCGTCGCCGGGCTCGGCACCGGCGCCGAAAGCGCGATCGTCGCGCCCTTCCTGTCGGAGTTCTGCGCGCGCAAATATCGCGGCACCTTCACCGGCAGTCTGGCGGCGTTCTTCTCGTTCGGCTTCGTGTTTGCCGCGATACTCGGTTACCTGGTCATACCGCTCGCGCCCGACGCCTGGAGAGTCGTGTCGGTGATCACCGCACTGCCGATCGTCATGCTGCTGTGGTGGCGGCGCGCGTTGCCCGAATCACCGCGCTGGCTCGACAGCCGTGGCAGAAGCGCCGAAGCCGAGGTGATCGTCGAACGGATGGAAGCCGTGGTACGCGCCGCCGGCTTGCCGCTGCTGCCGGAGCAAGCGCAGGGAGCGAGCGCGCCAGCCCCCGTCGCGTCCGGTACGCCACTGGCTAAACTCAAGGCGCTGTGGTCGCGGCAACTGGCCGGCATCACCGCGATGGCCTGGTTGATGTGGCTGTCGATCACGTTCAGCTACTACGCGTTCTTTACGTGGATTCCCGGACTGCTGGTGCAAAACGGCATGACGATCACGCGCAGTTTTTCGTATTCACTGGTCATGTACCTCGCGCAGATTCCCGGCTATTTCTCGGGCGCGTGGCTCAATGAAAAGATCGGCCGCCGCGCAACCATCGTCACGTACATGGCGCTCGGCGGATTCTCCGCGTTGGGGCTCGCGCTCACGCACAGCGATGCCGAGATTCTGACCTCGGGCTTTTTGCTGTCGTTCTTCATGAACGGGACTTATGCCGGCGTCTATGCGTACACGCCCGAGGTGTTTCCCACCGAAGTGCGCGCGACCGGTATGGGCGTCGCTTCGGCGATCGGCCGCCTCGGCGCGATCGCCGCGCCGATCCTGGTCGGCTTTCTGTATCCGCGGCTGGGCTTCGGCGGGGTTTTCGGCGGTACGACGCTGGTGCTGATCATCGGTGCGCTCGCCGTTCTGATCATGGGCGTGTCCACTCGCGGCCGGTCGCTCGAAGAAATTGCCGCGATGCGCCTGAATCGCTGAACCGCTGATACTGCGCTGAGCCGGGTCGTCGATGGCGTCGACGCGTTGCGCCGCGCGGTGCGCGAAGAACTGCAGATGGGCGCCGACCAGATCAAGATCATGGCCTCGGGCGGCGTCGCGTCGCCGACCGATCCGATCGGCGCGCTCGGCTACTCGGAGGACGAGATTCGCGCGGTCGTCGCCGAGGCCGAGGCGCGCGGCACCTATGCGATGGCGCATGCCTATACCGCTGAATCGATGCGTCGCGCGGTGCGCTGCGGCGTGCGCACGACCGAGCACGGCAATCTGATCGATGCGCCGACCGCCGATCTAATGGCCCAGTGCGGCGCGTACGTGGTGCCCACGTTGGTGGCTTACGAGGCCTTGCATGTCGAGGGCGTGCGCTACGGCCTGTCGGCCGGGAGCGCGGCCAAGATCGACACCGTGCGCGAAGCCGGCCTGAAGTCGCTGGAGATTTTCAAGCGCGCCGGGGTCAAGATGGGCTTCGGTTCCGATCTGCTCGGCCCGGGCCATCGGATGCAAAGCGACGAGTTTTCGATCCGCGCGCAAGTGCTGAGCCTCGCCGAGATCATCGGCAGCGCCACCACCATCGGCGCCGAGATTCTCGGCATGACGGGTAAGCTGGGACGCCTGACACCGGGCGCCTATGCCGACGTGCTGGTGGTCGACGGCGATCCGTTGCACGATTTGAGTTGTCTGACGGGCCAGGGCGAGCGTATCCCGCTGGTGATGAAGGGCGGGCGCGTCGAGTTCAACGAATTGCATTGAACCGGCGCGCGAGCCGAGCGCAGTTTTGGAGAAGCGCCGCCTGGTGGTCAGCGATACAGTCGAGCCCTCAACCACCGACGGAGGAGTCATGAATCAGGGAATCAATGTGGTCGGTTTGTACGTCGACGATCAGGACGCGGCGCTTTCGTTCTACGTCGACAAGCTCGGCTTTCGCGTCCACACGGACGTGCGCAACGGCGCTTACCGCTGGCTCACGGTCCAGCACCCGGAGCAGCCGGCTTTCCAGTTGGGCCTGTTCGCGCCGGGGCCGCCGATCCACGATGAAGCGACCGCGCAAACGCTGCGCGCGATGGTCGCGAAGGGAGCGATGCCGCCGTTGGTGCTGTCCGTTGCCGACTGTCGCGCGAGCTACGAGCAGTTGAAGGCGCGCGGCGTGGAATTCACGCAGGAACCGGTGGATCGTTTCGGCAGCGTCGATGCGGGCTTTCGCGATCCGGCGGGCAATGGATGGAAGATGATCCAGGCGGCGGCGGGGAAGTGAGCATAAGGGATCCGCGCGGCGCGTAGTCACAGACGGCTGACGACGCGTCGCACCATCGCGCCGCGCCGCCGGCCGTCCCTCCTACGGGACCGAAGGACTAACCGAGCATCACTGCTGATGCTGCTGCAAATACTGCCGCACCTCGTTCAACGTCACACGGCCCGAATGCGCGCTATCGATCTCGTCAAAATGCCTGGCGATATAGCCGAGCCCATTGCTTTGCGCCTCGGCCTTGGTGATCGACGAGCCGTTGCTGAGCACCGAATTCGCGCCCAGCCTGCTCTCCATGCGCTGCTGAGCCTGCTGCTGCAGCGTCGAGCCGGTGGTCGGCGCGACCGCGCTAGCACGGTTATGCGGAAAGAACGGACCGTCGACGCCGTGTCCGCCGTGGGGTAGCGTCACGGGCGCCACCGGCTGAGGCGGCAGCGCATGCGCACTACCGACGACCACACCGAGGACGATCAACGCCAGCGTACGTCGCAAGATATCGATTGAAGACATGATGATTCGCCATAAAAAGTAGTCGGAGGGTTTCGCGCGAAGCGAAACCGCCATCGATCAGGGCGCGGCCGCGGCGACCGCCTCGCTCGTCGGCGTGGCGGCGGGTGCTTCGTCTGCCCACGGCTGCGGCAGCGTCGCGAGCGTGAGTGCGCCCGCTATCGGCGTGCCGCCATAGAAGGCCGCCAGATCCGCCTTCATCTGCGGGCGCGCCACGTCGTCCAGATAAATCATATGCCCGCCCTGGAAGAAGTTGACCTGCAGATCCGGCGCGAGGCCCTGCACCGTCTTCAGTCGCGCGAGCTGCTTCTCGGTATTGAAGAACGGCGTGGCCAGATCGTGGTAGCCGTTTTCCGCCAGCACCTTCAGATGCGGATTGAGCTTCAGTGCGCCGAGCAGATCGGGGATCGTGTCGGGCAGCGGCTGGCCGCCGTGCGAGAAGTCCCACGCCTCGATGACCGCGTCGTTGAGCGGCATATACGCGGCGTTCGGCGCCGTGTAGCCGAGGTAATCCGGCATCTGCGTGGCCAACGCATTGGTGAACGGCAGCGAGATCAGGATGTCCGACGGGTCGCCATCGCTCTGCAGGCGCGAGTCCGAGTTGGGCAACGACACGCGACCATCGTAGCGGCCGATCGTCGAGCCCGGCACCAGCGTGATGTTGAACGGATTGATGTTGAAGTAGCCCTGCATCGCCTGCAACGTGAGGCCGGATTCGGCGTCCCAGATCTTCTCGAGCCACGTCGGCGGGAAGTTCGGCGGTCCCGCGTAAGTGGGCGCGCCGAGCTGGCTCAACGTCCAGTACAGCGAATAGTTCTTGAACAGGTTGTAGTTGGCGGTCACGAACGCCTCGCTGCGAAGCGCGTAAGTCGCCTGACTCACGGGCGCGGGCGACACCTGGTTGTAGTACGCCGCGACCTCGGCATAGCCCGGCATGTAGCCGCTCAACGTATCGGTTTCGAGCGCGAGCTGATCGGGCGAACCCGTGATCGCCACCGCTTCGATCGCATCCGCGAAGTAGTTCAGGATCGAAGACTGCAGCGTGATCCCCGTCAGATGCACGCCGGCCGATTCGAGCGCGAGCGCGAGGATGTCGGTGCGAGGCGTGCCGTACGATTCGCCGTACAGATAGATCGGCGAGCTGCTGCGCGAATTGACCGTCAGGTAGCGGATGATGAAGTCACGCATGATGTTCGCGTCCGCATCGGTGCTCCAGTAAGTCTTGTTGGTGTTCGGCAGGATCGCTTCGGAGAGGCCCGTGCCCGGCGGATCGATGAACACGAGATCGGTCGTGTCGATCAGGCTCTCGGTATTGTTCACGAGCGGGTAGTTCGGCCAGCTGGTGCCGTTCAGCAGCGGATCGGTGGTCGCGACGCGTGTCGGCGCGAACGATCCGAGGCGCAGCCAGATCGACGAAGAGCCCGGCCCGCCGTTATAGACGAACGTGATGGGGCGCGGCTTGCCATTCGTGCTAGGCGCCGTGTAGGCCACATAGGACATCGTCGCTTCGGGTGCGCCGCTCGTCAGATCCATTGCGGTCAGGTGGCCGGTGGTCGTCGTGTAGTTGATGGTGGTGCTGCCGGACGTCCACTGGTAATGCATGATCGCCGCTTTCTCCGTGACCAGTGACGAGGCAATGCCGGATGTCGCGCTCGTCGAATAGGTGGTGAGATCGGTGTAGGGCTGGTTGGCGGACGGCGTCTGCGGCGCGGATGCGGCTTGCGCCTGATTGGCGACCTGCGCCATGCTGCCTGGAACCGCCGACGCCGACGAACCTCCATCGCTGCCGCCGCAGCCGGCGAGGATCACGATTCCGAGTGTCAGCGCGCTTAGCGCGGCTAGCCGGCCATGACGACGGACGCGGCCATCGTCGGTACTCCTTCTGTCTGGTTTCATCTCGTTCCCTGGTGAGTGATACCGCTACACAAAGGCCGCTTTTCTCCGGTCGCGCGCGTTGGAGAATCGAATCACCCGCACCGCACTCGAAGCACGCAGCGGTTGCATGGACAGCTTTTCCGCATTCATTAATTCAAATTGCTTGCGTTGATATTTCTATTTGCTTTCCCAATTTACCGATTGAATGGCCAAAGGAATTCCCTGTCGATTTATCTCGACATTTCAAGAGAAAATTGAAATTGAATGTTTCCGGTGCTTACAGCAAGAGTGAAAATAGGATGAGAAATGAGGTCTTGTCAAGGATAGAGCAGTGATTATGCTATTCGGGATAAAGAGGGCCGGTTAGCGAGCATTGGTGCGGCTTCGGCGGCTTGCGGTGTAGAAATGCTGTCCGGATTTATCCGAATTGCATTGGATTTTCGTGGTAAGTCATCGGAATTAATTGCGTTTGAAAAATATAATTAAAGGGTAAATCTAACCGGTTAAAGCGTTTTTTCAATCGAATTAAAAAGGCCGTATTCGAGTCACGCGCGTGGCCGAATTCGATACCAGGTAAGAAGCACCGCGAGCAGGAACGCGACATAGGCAACCACGAACACCCACGGCGGAAAGTCGTAATACAGCCAGGCGCTGACCCAGCGCTGTATGAAGCCTCGCGGACCCGCCGTGCCCGTGCGCAGATAGTCCTCCAGCACGGTCAACGGGCACGGCACATCGAGCACCGCGAGGGTGGCGACGATACCGATGGCGAGAACATGCACCGTCCGGAACACGCGATTGCGCGCCCACGGGAGTCGCAAACCGTGGGCGATCCAGATCGCGAATAGTCCGCCGACGATAAACACCACGATCAGCGCGTGCACTACGAGAACAAGATTGGCGAGCCAGATCATTCTGCTTCCACTGGGGATGTGTCTGGAATCATAAAGCCGACCTCAGTGCACTCGCCTGACCATGCCGCGGCGCGTCACTGCCCGTTGCCGTACAGATCGAGCAGCATCAACGTCACGCCATTGGTCCACCCGAAGCCGTCCTGCAGCGGATACTCGCCACCCCCGCCGCCGCCTTCTCCCGCACCTTCGACGACGTACTTCTCGACGAGCTTGTGCTGCGTGTTGTAGACGTTCTGGACGTCCGCGAGAAAGCGCGTGCCGATCGACTGAGCGAGGTCCGCCCGTCCATAGCGCTTGAGGCCCTGAATCGCGATCCAGTGCAACGGCGCCCAACCGTTCGGCGCGTCCCATTGCTGCGTGGTGTTATAGATCGAGGTCGCGAGGCCACCCTGCTTGAGCAGCACGTTGTGCGCGGTCTGCGCAGTCTTCCACGCGCGGTCTGGCCACGCCACGCCGGCCATCAGCGGATACAGCATCGCCGGTGTCTGGTTATCGCGTGACTTGCCGAGTTGCCAGTCGTAGTCGCCGTAGTAGCCCTTGCTATTCCATAGATAACGGTTGATGCCTTCCGCGCGCCGTGCCGCGTAGCCGATGAACTGCGCGACGCAATGGAAGTCGCGTGTCGTCGAGCAGCCGCGCGCGATCGTCGTCTCGAGATGGAACAACAGGCTGTTCAGATCGACGGGGATGATTGATGTCGTGCGTACCGTGGCGAGCGTCTGGTTGTCGCCGAACCAGCGTGAGCTGAAATCCCAGCCGCTTTCGGCGGTCGCGCGCAGATCGCGGTAGACCTCGTTGGCCGGCCGGCCGCTTGCCTGCGCGGTCTGCACGTCCTCCAGATAGGACTCGTCGCGCGGTGTGTCCAGCTCGTCCCAGTAGCGGTTCAGCACCGTGCCATCGTTGAGCACGACCACATTGCGCGTCGCGCCGCCGCGCGGCGTGCTGGTCGAACCCTGCATCCAGTACGCGTATTCCTTGCGCAGCTCGGGCAGGTACTTCTGATAGACCTTATTGCCTTCCTTCTGCGCCGCAAGCTCGACCATATACGAGTAGAACGGCGGTTGCGAGCGGCTCAGATAGTACGTGCGATTGCCGTTCGGGATATGGCCGAACGTGTCGATCATGTACGCGAAGTTGTCGAGCATATCGTCGACGAGATCTTCACGTCCGGACTCCTGCAGCCCCAGCATCGTGAAATAGGTGTCCCAGTAGTAGCCCTCGCGAAAGCGGCCGCCCGGCACGACGTACGGTTTCGGCAGCGGGATCAGCGAGCTGGAGTCGGGGGCGCTCGTCGTCGTGCGCGTGAGGCCGGTCCACAGCCAGTCGATATGCTCGCGCAGACTCTGATTGGGCGGCGGCGTAATGCTCTGATCGGGCGGGGGAGTGAAGTACTGGCTGACGAATTTCTGTAGAGAAAAGCCGGACTGGTTCTTCTGCGTTTCGTATAGCTGCACGATCGCGGCAGGACTGCCATTCGGCGTCGAGTCGACGAAGGTCTTCTGATCGTTGAAGATCTGCGCGGTTTGCACGGCGACGAACAGATCGCCGTACAGGATGTCAGGCGCGGGCGGCAGCGCGGCGCCCACCTGGGTATCGGCCAGGCAGTTCGCGGATGCGAACACGAGCGTGGCGATGCAGGCGACGCCGAGCGTGATCGGCGAACGTCGCGGCACGAAGTACTTATTCGAGCTGGGGAAGAAATGCGCGTTGGATGCGGTGCTGGTGCGAGACAGTGATTGAATGCTCATGATGCCTCCAAGGTTGTGGGCATGTCACTGGTCTCTTCGCACGCCATTCGACGTCGTCTCCCGACGACATTCGAGTCCGGCACGAGGTGGCCGGATCAACGGCTCCGAAAGCATCGCACGCTTTCGAAGCATCAGGCAACTGCGGCGCAGCACATCCTCTATGCACTCAGCATGAAGAATGAAACGTGATGAACGAAGGGGAGGGTGCGCGCAATCGCGCATCTGCGCGTGCTTCGTGATTCGAAGCAATGGAAGCGTTGATCGCGAGCGATTGCGCGAGAAAAACCGCTCGCCGAGCAAGCGACGTACCCGCGTCGACCATTCTGCAGGCCGGCGCGGGTACGGGGGAACGACGAGAAATTTACTGCGCGAGAGGCTGCGTCACGTCGGTGCCGAACCAATGCATCGAGATCTTCTTGAGCGTGCCGTCCTGCTTCATTTGGGTCAGCGCATCGTCGATTGCTTTCGCGAACTTGGGATTGTCCTTGCGGAACGGGATGCCCATTTCCTGATCGGCGCCTTTTAACACCGCGCCTGTACGCAGAGGCAATTGCGAGTTCTTGATGATGTACGGCAGCATCAGCCGGTCGTCGATCGTCGCGTCGATACGCTTGGCGGCGAGATCGCGCAGCTTCTCGGGTGCGCCCGGATAAGTCTGCACGTTGATGCCGGGCACTGCGCGCGCCATCTGGTCGTAGTTGGTGCCGAGCGTCACGCCGATCTTCTTGTCACCCTTGAATTCATCGAGCGATTTGAACTCACGCTTGTCGTCCGCCCGTTGGATCAGTTGCGCGGCCGAGTACGTGTACGGCTGGCTGAAATCAAGAACCTGTTTGCGTTGCGGGGTAATGGTGACCTGATTGATGATCACGTCGAATTTGCCACTCTGCAGCGCCGCGATAATGCCGCTCCACTCGGTCGGAATGAACTCAGGTTTCACCCCGAGCTTCGCTGCCAGGGCTTTCGCGACATCGACGTCGAAGCCTTCCAGTTGACCGTCCTTGTTGCGCGAGTCGAACGGCGGATAGGTGCCTTCTAGACCGATCTTCAGGACTCCAGCCTGTTTGACCGAGTCGAGCAGATCTTCGGCATGAGCCGCGATTGCGGTAAAGCTGAAGGCGGAGATGGCCAGCGCGTTAATCAGCAGCTTCGAAAGTTTCATTGAGTGTCTCCTCTGTACTTGAGTATCAGGCTGCACAACGCAACGATTTCATCATCGTGTTCACACCCCCGACTGTTCCGTTTCGTGGAACATGTCGGGGTGCGGCGTCATCCTAGCACTCCAAAAGTCGTCTGTTTTATCTTTGTTCGGAGGCGGGGGAGCGACGCTTCGAGCCCACGATCATGCGAATCAGTCAATTCGTGGAGACACCCTACGCCTTCACCACGCTCACCCCAGCCGCTTCAATCGGCTTCGTCAATTCCGCGCTGGTCTTCTTCTCGACCACGATAGTTTGCGCGAGCGTGATCTCACCGATCACGAACCGCGACGCGGCGTTCAGTTTCGACGCCGACGCGAGCACGACCGTTTCCGCCGCGCGCGCGGCGAGCGCGCGCTTGATCGCGGCTTCCTCGAAGTCGCCGGTGCTCAGCCCTGCGCTCGGATGAACGCCGGTCACGCCCATGAAGTACAGGTCGGCATGAATGCGCGAAATGCCTTCCATGGCCGCGGCGCCGACCGCCACGATCGAATGCTTGTAGAGCCGCCCGCCAATCAGAATCACGTCGACGCAAGGATGGGCGGCCAGCGCCGTCGCGACGCTCGGACTATGCGTGACGATGGTCGCGCGCAAATCGGCCGGCAGCTCCTGGACCAGTAGCGCCGACGTGGTGCCGCCGTCGACGATCACCGTTTGCCCCGGCACGATCAGCGCGACCGCTCGCCGCGCGATGCGCCGCTTGGCGAGCGTCTCGATGTCCTGACGCTGCTCGAACGACGCGAGCGCCGCAGACGCCGGCAACGCGCCGCCGTGGACCCGCTGCAAGCGCCCCTCCGCGGCCAGTTCGCGCAGATCGCGGCGGATCGTATCTTCCGACACGCCAAAGGCCACGCTCAACTCGCCAGCGAGCACCTGCCCGTTGCGCGCCAGCTCGTCGAGGATCGCTTTCTTGCGTTGGGTGGTCAACATTCGATTGCACGAAATCGCTTGAAATTGCACGAAGTTGCACGATACCATGAATCATCGTCGATGCTCGACAGGAGGCACCATGACTGCAACGAAAGACCGGGTACGCATCGTCGGCACGACCTTGCTATCGGACGACTGGTACACGCTGAAGAAAGTGACCTTCGACTTCCTGCGCCGCGACGGCACCTGGCAGCGCCAGAACCGCGAGACCTACGATCGCGGCAACGGCGCGACGATCCTGCTGCACAGTCCATGCACCGGCAACGTGATACTCACGCGGCAATTCCGCATGCCCGCGTTCGTGAACGGTCACGACGGCATGATGATCGAAGCGCCGGGCGGATTGCTCGACGACGCTTCGCCGGAAGAGCGCATCCGGCTCGAAGTCGAGGAGGAAACGGGGTATCGCGTCGGCGCGGTCCACAAAATTTTCGAGGCCTACATGAGCCCGGGTTCCGTGACCGAAAAGCTGTACTTCTATGTCGGCGAGTACGACGCGTCGATGCGCGTCAACGATGGCGGCGGCGTCGAAGATGAAGGGGAAGATGTCGAGGTGATCGAAATGCCGTTGCAAGCCGCGTTGCGAGCGGTCGAGGCAGGAGAAATCGTCGACGGCAAGACGATCATGTTGTTGCAGTACTTCGCTTTACGTGGGGTTGCGTCAGCGCGGGCAGCCTAGTTGCGTCGCGAGTTCGTGCAGATCGCCGACGACGAAGTCCCACGCCTCGTCAGCCTTCAGATCGCTCGTCTGCTGCGGGCCATGCTCGGTGGGCCGCAGCACGAACGCGGTGCTCAGACCGACGCGCCGGGCAGCGGCGAGATCGTTGTTATGCGCGGCAACGAGGCATAGCTCACGCGGTGCGATGCCGAGAATTTCCGCTGTTTCGCTATAGACCCGCGGCGAGGGCTTATAAGCGCGGACGACTTCGGCGCCGAGAACGGCATCCCAGGGCAGACCGGCACGCTTTGCCATGTCCACCATCAGGCGAATGTTGCCATTCGATAGCGGCGCGATGATGAAGCGCGCCTTCAGGCGCTGCAATGCGTCGACGGAATCGGGCCACGGGTCCAGCCGATGCCAGGCGAGGTTCAACTCATCGATCTCGGGCTCAGTAACGTTGACGATGCCCAAACGCGTCAGCACCTTGACGAGGTTTTCCCGGTGCAGCACGTCGAGGCGCACATACGGTCTGCGTCCGCTTCGCACTTCTTCCATCGCGGGCGAATACTCGCGTCGCCATGCGTCCGCGAAGTCGGATGCGTCGAGATTCGGCGCGTACCGCTGCAGAAACGGTCGCGCTTCACGCGCGACGCCGCTTCGCCAGTCAACCACGGTTCCGAACACGTCGAACACGAAAGCTTTGATGGTGGTTTGGCTGGTCGAGTCGACGCCCATAATTGTCCTTTGCGGGTATGGCACGAACAATCCATCTTAGGCGAAAAGAACGCACGCGTTGGTGGCATCGCGGCTGAGTGGACGCATGGGTCGTCATGAACGAGGAGCCGCGCAGGTGCTGAGAACCGTCCAGGGTTTTGCCTGGTCTCGCGCGTGTCGATTCCCGCAACGGCGGCGCGTCGTGACAGTATGTTCAACCCCTTCAGTGAAAGGCACACTCATCATGGCTACCGGAACCGTCAAATTCCACCGTGTTTTGCGCACGACACCCGAGCGTATCTATCGAGCGTTCCTCGAACCCGCCGCGATCGCGAAATGGCTGCCGCCGTATGGTTTCACCTGCGATGTGCATCAGATGGATGCACGCGTCGGCGGCACCTACAGGATGTCGTTTCATAACTTCGGCTCGGGCAAGGGTCACTCGTTCGGCGGCGAGTACCTCGAATTGGTGCCGTTCGAAAAGATCCGCTACTCGGACTCTTTCGACGATCCGAATCTTCCCGGTCAGATGCATACAACCGTTTCGTTGCGGCAGGTGCCGTGCGGGACCGAACTGAACATCGTGCAGGAGGGCATTCCCGAGATGATTCCGGTCGAGATGTGTTACCTCGGCTGGCAGGAGTCGCTCGCGCAACTGGCGAAGCTGGTCGAGCCGGAGATCCCGGACTGACATTCAATAGCGGTCGCTTGCTCCATCATCCAGCAAATAAGCGAGCCCGGCGCGGTCCCAAACCGCGCCGCCCGCACTCAACCCGGGAAGGTTCGGCACTTTGACGGGCGCGCCGGCTACATCGTCGGAATCACACTCGGCGACTCCAGATGGCTCTCTACCCGCTTGATGCCGGGCACGTTTTCCGCGGCGATGCGGATCGCGCGCTTCTCCTCATCGGATTCGATGATGCCCCACAGATGCGCGACGCCGTCCTTGACGAATACACCTTGTTTCGCGAGCCCCCAGCGCTTTCCGTGCATCTCGTGCACGATTGCGTCGCGCAGGCTCGCGTCGTCGTGCGAGCCGGTGTCGATTATCGGCTCGACGGAGGCGAGCGCGCGGATCAGGTTCGAGCGGCTGACGATGCCGACGAGCTGCCCATCCTTCAGCACCGGCACGCGTTTCAGATGCCGGCGCTCCATCAGGTCGGCGATCTGGTGCAGCGGCATGTCTTCGGGAATCGAAATGACGTTCTCGCACATCACGTCGCCGACCACATGCCCATGCTCCTTGATATACCTCGCGGCCTGCTCGCGCGCCGACGAGGACAGCAGTTCGAGCCACCATCGACGTTTGCCGTGCCCGGTGCCGTTTTCCACACGATGCAGCAGATCGCCCTGGCTGACGATGCCTATCACCCGCCCATCGGCGCCGAGCACCGGCATGCCGCTGATGTGGTGATCGACGAACAGCTTCGCTGCGTCGTGGATGGTCATATCCGGTGTGGCGGTAATGACCGAAGAAGTCATGATGTCGAGCGCGCGCATGTTCTTCTCCTGTGCGGGCCGCGACGGGTCCTCATCGGTCGCACGCGTCGCGCGAGTTCGGCAGACGCACCGGGGACGAGGCCGCGGTGCTGAGGCGCCTTGAGTGTAGGTTAACTTTACCGGCTGGTACGCAACACAAGGCAGAACTTCCCGCTGCTAATGGGCTACGACAACGTCGGCGGCGAACCATTTTCAATACCTGATTAACGACAAGGTCGGTTTCAGCCGGAATGTCGCTTAGTGCGTTGCAGCAATATTTGAGGTCGCCCGGAATGTAGGTGTCTCCAATGCCTCATCCCATCGCCTGGAAATGGTCCTGACGCCGGCGGTCCTAGCCCTAGTTCGGGCAGTCAGGGCCGAACGACCACCGGTCCAGTAGTCTGCGCTTGCCCGGTCTCATCGCAACATGCCAACGGGCTGCGTCTGCCTCGCCATCTTTTCAATTCCCTGCTATCCGGCGTCAGTGCAAGCAGCGGTGGTGTCGTGCACATTGGCCGCCGTTGCAATGACTGTATGAACCGGTCCTGAGTCTGCGTCGACGCAGGCGTGCGATTTCGTTCCGAAATTCCAGTTGCCGACTTTCTGCGTTGAGTGCATTCCCGGATCCGAGCTGCCCGTCTTGGCATTGAAGGCTCGAGCACCCACCGTTCAGCGGCAATTCAGGAACGCAATGCGCAACACCGTCCATCGAACTTTCAACGACGGCTGCAAGGTTCAAAGCATTATCTACTGGACCTCACGTTCGACTGTATTCGATCGACTCAACAAAACATGGCTCGTTCTGCAGACGATGAGTCGTCACGATATGAGCGACGAATCTCACAGAATCCGGACGTTCGAGGTATTGGGCACAGACATTCACTGATATGTTGTCGGCATGCCTCGTCGAGCAGCGATGCATCAATATCTGCGATCAGACTATCGCTCCATCCGCGATGGCTAAGAAGCGATCCGGCGGCATAGATAGCTTCGTTTTTCGTTGGACCAGCGTATCGTCGCCTCCGCACCGCGCAGCGCTCACGTTTCATCAACCTTTGGCTGATTTGCAATAGTTAGCGCCGCTGCTTCAAGGCTCGCTTCAGCGCGATTTCCAGTTCGAGGTGTTATCTGGCGTCCGAGAAGACTTCGCCTCATACGGCACCCAATCGTGAGATCGCACGCAAATTCTCGCTTGGCACTTAGAAGGGCATCAGAGGATCGCAGCGCGTCAGCATTCGCCCATACATTACATTGGGAAAATTGACCAGCGTGGCGACTCGGTCGGACCGGCGGTTGCAGATCTTGATAGATCAGGAGGAGTTTCATCGCGAACGGGCCGAGGATCACCGGCAAACTCGAAAAGACTGCACATCCTGCTTTGTAATCTTAGGCGAAGCCTCCGCATCCGGCACCCGGAGAATCTCACTGGCAAAGTTATCGTCGAATCTGTCGGCTATCTGCCCGGATGAATCGAACCCGTTTACATCGTTGCCGCCAATGCTAATGGCCGGAGAACAGGACCTCCGCAATGATGCCGCTCGCGACAGCGGCGAGCACGTAATCTCCGTTCACCCCGACCCAGTGATAACCGTGCGGCGGCGGTCGGAGGCCGTGACCACGCCAGTCGTCGACGACGTAGTTGCGATTGCGGTACTCGGGCGGAAGCCGATCGCCCTGACGCCAGTCGGCGTGCGGCATCGGGCCGCCCGGCCGGCCGTGATAGGCCTCATGCGGCATGGGGCCATGTCCGTGAACGGGCGGCGGACGCATGTCGTGTTGTTTGGGACCGTGCGCCGACCAGTCACTGCGATGCTGATTGTCGTGAGGCTGGGCGAAAGCGGGGATCGACGCACCGAGTAGGGTTGCAATCATGAGTTGCGCAAGCAATCTTGATTTCATGGCTGCCTCGAGAGGAGAATTGATCGAAATAAAACAGTGGCGTTTGACGGCGATTATGTTTCCCTAGCCGTTCAGCGGAGACGGTCAATGCGCACGCTCTCTGCGCACTTCGATGGAAAGACGGTCGGACGCAGGGCCGTCCGACCGTCAGCCGGTTAGTGACCGAAGTAAACCGAGCCCGGGCCGGTCCGAGCTGCTTCGCTCGTGTAGGCATGGCTGCCCGCTTCCGACGAACCGCTTACGACGCCACCCACTCCGGACGTGTCCCCGTGTTGCGCAGCAACCTTGGCTTCTGCAGCCTGAATGTCCGCTGGATATTCGCGCGGGTTTGCACGGGCCGGGTTGTAGCCCGCTGCTTGTATTTCGACCAGTTGCTCACGGACTTCAGCGCGGGTTAGCGGATGGTTTGCTGCCGCGTTTGCTGCGGCGAAAACCGTAATCGGAGCAGCGAAGGCGATGGCGGCGACAAAGGCGGCGAGTTTGACGAGGGGCTTCATGGTTACTACCTCCTTGGTTGTTGGTTGGCGCTACAAGCTTCTGCTTGGTTTCAACCGTTAAGAGAAGTGTAAGGAAATAGTAAACAAGGGTAAACACCTACTTTGCAAGGGACTATTGCGTGAAATGCAATAAATTGGACCTATTAACGCAACATCGCCGATTTGCCGCACGAATTAGATGATATTCGCCTGCGGGTACGGGACAAAAATGGCCGTCGTCGCTCGCGCACGTCAAAGTCGGAATGTTGACGTCGCCCGACGCGCTCGAGCGGTTGAACGGGCCGTCGCGTGATCAACGGACAGTGGGCGTCGATCGCATCGAAGAAGCTGCTGCGTGCCTTGTTGCTGCAGGTGTGTCAATCGCGAGCGCACGCTGATGGAGCAGATGCGCCATGCCTGCTGATTCGCTGATTCGTCAGGCCGGCCATCGAACATGCGGTGCGGGGATCGTCCGGTGTTATCGAAGAACGTGAGGTTCCTGGACGACTTGAAGTGTTCCTGTACGGCTTTTCATAAACCTTCATCGGTACTCCAAAGGATCCGCAAATTCGTCCGATATTGAATTTGAGCGACATGTGACGTTGGCCCGGTTTCGCGGACAGATTTGTAGTCAGCCATTTTGATGCGGGCTAGCCTCCGTTAACAGTTGACTCGCGGGTCGTCCACGGCCGGACGGCGGGTCGCTTCGCTCGACCATGACGCCGTGCGGCGGTGAGCAACCCGCGATGCGATGTCGGTTGATGTGGCGCATGCAGGTTTTCAAATTCGAGCGGCGAGCAATAACCGATGCGGCTGTGCAGGCGGAGCTCCACAGATCATCGCCTGTTCGCCGAGCACCGTTGGGGCTCGGTCGTTGTGCAAACCCCCGCTCGTTCTCGCCGCCGATGCAATAGATCCCGGAAAAATCACCTGGTTGAATGTGCGGCGGCCTCCTTTATTGCTGCTACATCGTCCGTCACTGCACCCTCGTTGCGGGACGTGGAGAAGCGTCAATGCAGTGGCCTTCGGGCTCAGCCGTGACGTAGGCGAGCGCCATTTCGTCCAACGCGGCGGAAATGGATGCGCTCGATAGACGCGCGTGGGCATGGGCATGTATCACGACCTGCGGTGGCAGGTCGAGGGCAACCGGAATCCTCCACACTCACAACCGGTGGAACAACGTCTTTCGATCAGGTTGCGTCTCACCAGGGTTGACGCAAAGGTAGCTTGATATTGACCCCTTCGGTTTCAAGCTCGCGCATTCCGATCTCGGTGCATTCAACAATTTGCGGGATCGAAGAACCGACGTTACACCCCTCGCTCCGGTTTTCTGGTCTGGGATGCCTCTGCCGGACCCGCAGGCGTATCGGCGGCCGCCGCTGCCGTCGCATTTTGTACGATGTGCAACTTTCTGGCGCGCAACGGCAGCGAACATTGCGCGTCGGTCAGTGTTTGACGCACTTTGCGCGCGAGTTCCCAGCGCATGGTCCAGAACATGTCCGTGTTCGACCAGACGCGGATATTCAGTACCGCCGTGCTGTCGTCGAAGCGGATGACCATCACCTGTGGAGCGGGATCATTAAGCGCACGCGGATCGGCCGCGGCGAGGTTGCGCAGTGCATCGAGCGCGCGATGCACATCGTCATCGATCGAGATCTCCACTTCGAGGTCGAGTCGACGGATCGGATTACGGCTGAAGTTGCGTATCGAGTTGCTCCACAACGTGCTGTTTGGCACATATTCGCAGATGCCGTCGGGTTTGGTGAGGCGCGTCGTGAACAGGTTGACTTCGACGACCGTGCCCGCGACACTGCCGGATCCGCCCTCGATAAAGTCGCCGACTTTGAAGGGCCGCAACACGATCAGCATGATGCCGGCCGCGATGTTCTGCATCGTGCCTTGCAGCGCGAGACCGATCGCAAGGCCGGCGGCGCCGAGCACGGTAATGATGCTGGCCGTCTGGACGCCTAATTGCGACAGCGCGCCGACAATCGCGACAATGCGAACGCCCCACAGGCCGACGTCGCATAGGATCGGTCGTAGCGTGGCGTCCATGCGTGGTTGACGCGCGAGAAGGCGGCTCAACGACACCGAAGCGCGGCGCGCGACCCACCATCCGATGATCAATATCGCCGCAGCGGCGCACAGCCGAATCGAGAACGCGGCGAGCGTATCCAGCAGGAAGTCCCATCTGTCCGGACTGATTTCGACGAGAAGATTCCCCATATGTATTCGTGATGCCTCTATTGGACAGCGGCTAGATTAGGTATCACGGCACTGGCCTGTCGCCGAGGACCCTACCACGCGGCGATAGCAGCTCCGTCGGCCTCGCCGTTGCTTCAGCATAGGAAAGAATCGTTGCGCAGGGAAGACGCGCCAGAACGAGCCTCGTCAGACGGACTCCGCGGGTCGTACCTGCTCAAGCGCGATGACCGCTCGCGTAGACCATCGGGCCCGTGTCCCCATACCGTTTGGGCTTATTCCCGTAGGGTAGTCTTGAGGTTCCGCGCGTGGTAGGAGGGCATTGAGTCAAATGCAGTTGGTGGACCGCCGTCAGCCGGCGCACCGCGGAACTTCCTTCCTGAGTGCCCATGAAGATAATGCGCCGTGGGTGTGCTGACGACCGGGCGGCTGGTGGCTGAAGGTTTCGACCATCCAGCGCTTGACACGCTGTTGCATCAGCACTTCGATTGGGCTGCCGCCTGTCTGAGAGGGACGTTTTGTTCGTAACGCAGTGCGTTGTCTACACCAAACGCAATACCGTCAGTCGTACAATCGGCGAATCGATGCTCGGTCCACACCTTTCTCCAACGAGGTGACTATGTCGGTCGCGGCCCGTTATGATGGCATTTCACGGTTTCTTCACTGGTTAATCGCTGCACTCGTCACTGCCCAAATCTAATTAGGCATGGCCCATGCCGGACGTTCATAACGGCACGAGGGCGGTCGGCCTAATCGCCGGGCACCTGTTGGTAGGCACTGTGCTGCTGGCGGCCATGATGTGCCGCGTCCTCTGGCGTATTTCGCATCGACCGCCGGACATCAAGATCGCACGGCCATTGCGCATCATCTCCGCGGTAACGCAGTTTGCGCTATACACACTGCTGATCGTAGTGCCCCTGCTTGGTTGGATTAATGCCTCTTCGCGTGGCTGGAACGTCACATTGCTCTCGGCGGCTATCCCACTGCCCGCATTGTCGTCGACCGGCTCCTCCTTCGATCACGAAATGGGTGATGTTCGTGGTGTCGTTGCGTGGGTACTGTTCGCCCTGATTTGCTTGCATGTTACAGGGGCGCTACTGCATCGGTTCGTCTTTCGCGATCAGGTTTCGCAGCCATTGTGGGCCGAATCGGCGAAGTCGGCGAGAATGAGCGGAGACAGCTCCAAGCCGAGATAGCGCTTCAGGCAACAGCAAATCTCCTTGTTTGACATTCCTTCCCTGGTTGCGCCGCTCGACGTACGCGCGCAGGTCCCCGGATCGCTCCGCATTCTCACCTTGGCAATGACCCAAAGGGCGTTGCTTGCTCCACGGTGGCGAATCGTTGCCGAAGCGGTCGGGAGTGTTGAAGATCGAGCGTCCGGGCATGGCGTCGAGCGTCTTGAGCCCTTCTGTGAGCGCGAAAGACTGTTGGGTGCACGGTCTCAAACAACACGACATGCGTCCGCCGCCCGTTCACGGTCATGGCCCATGCCGCACGCCGACTGGCGTCAGGCTAATCGGCTTCCGTGCACGTCAAGCGCGTCTGAAGGCGAGCCAGAGCATTCAATCTCTAACTCAACGAGATCGAGCAGGCATGTCCAGCGCGAGAAGCCAGCCGTGTGCACGCTAGCAGAGCCTTGCCGCAGGCGGTGGGGCACCCAGGCGCCCCCAGTCCCCGCACTCGGTACGCGAAACGGCGCGATCCGGCTGCTCGCGACGTCATGATGCCCAACGCGATTGCGCCCGACTAGCTCATCGAGCGGGACTGCCGCGCGCTTGTCGCTATACTTTCCTCTCGACGAGCGCTCACTTTGCCGGCCCGTATGGCGATGTTCATCCAATTCCTCTTGCAACTGGAACAGGACCTCGAAACGCTGCTGGTCCAGCATGGACCGTTGGCCTACGCAATCATCGGGGCGATCGTCTTCGGCAGTGTTGGCGTACTGCCGCTCGTCATTCTGCCCGCGGACATGCTGCTGTTCATGTCCGGGGCACTCGCTGCCGTCGGCGTGCTGCAGCCTCTGTGGCTCGCGCCGTTGCTGGTCGCCGCCGCGATTGGAGGAACAGTGTTCAACTATGCGCTGGCACGTGCCGTCGCCTCGGTATGGAAACCGAAGCGCAGTGGCTGGATCGACAAGGTAAGTGCGCGAACTCGCGCGCTCTATGCACGTCACGGCGCCGCGCTGCTGCTGTACTCTCCGTTCATCGCAATCGTCCGCGCGGTCGCGCCCGCGCTCGCCGGCGCGTTGAAGATGCCGTTTCGCCGCTTCGTGCGATTCGCGACCGGTGGCGCTGTGATCTGGATATGCTCACTCGCGGGGCCCGGTTATTTTTTCGGCAACGTGCCATGGGTGCGCTCGCATCTGCCGGCTGCGATGGCGATCGTGATCGGCGTGGGGGGCGTCGCGCTCGTCGTTAGCCTGTTGTGGCGAGGACGGCACAAGCGCCGTATCGGCGATTCGATGCTACCCGACGAAAGATCCCGCTGCGACTGAGGCGCCCACCCACAACCCAGCAAGCAGCGCTGCTCGCGAGGAAACGCATGAATCAGGGTCTGCTGAAATGCACGTGCGCGGCCATACTCGCCACACTGTTCGGGTGGGGACTGTATGTCGGGCGCCCTGTGCTGGTGCCAATTGCGTTCGGCATCATCGCGACTTACGTGGTCTTCGGCCTCGCCAATCTGCTGCGCAGCTTTCCCTACGTCGGTGCACGCCTGCGGGAAGGCCCGCGCCACGCAATCGCTGCGACGCTGATGCTCTTCACGGTCTACCTGTCGGTCAGCCTACTGCTGTCCGACAGGGACCGGCTGATGGCCGTCGCGCCGAAGTACGAGGCGACGTTGCTCATACTGCTTACCAAATTCGCCGCGCTGCTGCACATCGAAACGGAGGCGAACTGGGCTGCGATACGTCGCGATCTGTTAGCGAGCGTCAACGTGCAGGCGATCATGACCGCTACTCTGTCGTCGGTGTCGTCGCTCTTCGCGGCGATCATCGTCGTGCTGCTTTATGCTACGTTCTTCCTCATCGAGCACGCGAAATATCGCCGCAAGCTGGTGAACTTCGCGGGCGGCTCGGCGCGCATCGTGTCGGTAATCGACGAGATCAACTCAAAAATCGGCATCTATCTCGCCATGAAGACCCTGCTCGGCGCAATCCTTGGCATCGCGAGTTGGATCTGCATGTGGCTCGTCGGACTCGAATTCGCAGAGCTTTGGGCGGTGCTGATTGGCCTGCTGAACTTCATCCCGTATGCGGGCTCATGGATTTCGGTCGCGGTGCCGACGCTGCTCGCGGCGCTGCAGTTCGGCCAGTGGAACGCGGCAATCGTGCTGTTCATCTCGCTCACGCTCGCGAACTTCATAGTCGGCCATCTTCTCGATCCATGGCTGATGGGCGGCTCACTGAACCTGAGCCCCGCGATAATCCTGATCAGTCTGGCAGTTTGGTCGTCGATTTGGGGCATCGGAGGGGCCTTCCTCGCAGTGCCGATCACTGTCGGCCTGGTCATTGCGCTTTCGGCGTTCGAATCGACACGTCGTTTCGCGGCTCTCCTGACGAACGATGACTAACATGTTGAGGCGACGCGGCGAAGCGCTCGATTGCCCGGGGGGAAGCTTGACGAGTCCGCGTGCGACGACCGGTTCAATACCAGTGAAACAGGTTTGCGACGTTCTCGGTGTGGCGCGTTCAATGTGGCGGTAACACTTGCTCGACCCACTCATTGGCGGAACGGACGCACGGCTCGACAAACCGATGACGCCGAACTGGTGGAAAAATCAGGCGCGCAATCGCTGACTTGCCGAGCTGGGGCTACCGACGCGTGTGGGGCACAATGCGCAGCGAGCGGGCGAGCCAGTGCGCCACTCCATTAATGCCAAGCGTCTTTATCGCGTGATGCGCATACAGTTCGGGATGGCCGAGAGTTTTGGGAGGACGCGATGAAGGTTCCCAACGAGGGGAATTCGACACTACGACACCTGTGCTAGTCGCGCTGGAGCGAGCGAGGCACCAGCGAATGCACATCGCGGCCGACTGGCAGCCCGATCGCCGAGAGAAGGGATCGGGCCTCGCTGAAACCGCTCTCGGGATAGCGCTCGAATATCCGGTTAAATTCTTCGACAAGCAGACGGGCACGTTTCGGCACGGGAGCGTCTGGTCCCAGCATCAAGGCAGTTCGTCCGAACTTGACTGGTCCAGCCTTGATTACGGCGCGCAGAGCCGAATTCGCGCTGCCGCGCCCGAACAACTCCATGCCGTATGTGCGGATCATCGCGCGCACGATTGCTTCAGCAGCAGGTGTAAGCGGCGGCAAGGCCTGTACCAGCCGCAGATGCGGCGAGCGCACATCCGGCGCGGTGAAGCGCCCGATATCTTCTATGTCGGCCTCCAGCCTATGAACCGGTAGGTCGGCACTGAAAAGCAGCAGCCGTATGTGGTCGTAGAACGCGTCTTCGGCTGGATCGATGACTGTAGTCTCCATCGTTCTTTTTCCTTGGGCGGCGACGTTGGCCCAACCGGACCAGGGCGAAACTGCAAGAGGCGAGGCGGGCGGTGCGGGCGTGCCGCACGGTACCCGCTTCGCTTCTCGGCGGCAGGCATCGGGTCGGTGCTCTTTAGGTCCGTCGGACATACCGTTCCGAAACGACCGAGCGTCCATGGATCCAGGCGACCGCAAGCTCCAGCGCTTCATCGCGCGCCTCCTCCACGTTGGAGAAGTCTCCATCAACGCCGAGCGTGCGTATCTCGCCTGCCCGATCGGTGATGACGGCCGTCGCTGCGTAGCGACCCTTCTCGGTGGCGGTAACCACCGGCCTGATCTCACAGCCGTGATACTCCATGATGTTCTCCGCTTGCATATCACACCTCCGGCAGAGTGTTGTACCTCAGGCGACACAGATGATTCGGGATATGCAGCATCTCACGAAGCGCGAACCTGACCACGCGCTCCAGTTCGCCTGCCCGTGGGATGCCCCACCGACAAACAGATCGAAACACGCAACGCTTGGTCGCGACTGCCTGAGCGATGGATAAAATAGCGCAAGGAACGCAAATTTCAAGAGGCCCTGCAACATGTCATCCGGGAGGCTTCATGGAACTTTTCGACAGGCTTCAGGAGCAGATCGACACCGTGCGTCTGCCGCTCTTTGCCGTCACCGTCACGGCGGTGGCTCAGGTGAATACCCCGCTTTTTGCGATACTCCACTGGCACGGATTCCGGCGAGCGACGCCGCTTGTCCTGCCCGGCATCGAGATCCCGCGACGACCGGTTCCGGGGTCGGCCTTTCGCTTCGACGCACCGTGGCACAGCTTTGAGACCGTGGACGCCATGCTGCTGGATGCCGGCTGGCAATCCGGCGCGTGGGACGTCGAGCGCGTCGAGCGGCGAGGCTGCAACGTGATCGGTGCCAGCCAGGCCGAGGCGCTCGCTTGCCGTCAGGCGTTCGGAAACTATCCCGAGCACGGGGCCCGCGACCCGCAGCTTGTCAGCGACGATACAGACCGCGACGCGCTGATGCGTCTTGCCGCGCACAGCGGCTACCTGCGCTGGCTCTTCCGGCCGGTCAAGGGCGGCCTATGGGGCACGCTCAACGAACCCGACGACACCCTCGATGCGGATGGTGGACGCCAGCCGCCCTGTCCGGTGCTGCCTGAACCCCCCCGCCGGGATCGGCGCGGCCGCACGGTTTATCGCCTCGGCAAGGTGCAGCGCCTGCTGCTGCCGCGTTGAAATATTCTGTTACAAATAGACATTTTCACGCCCCTTGAAGCGCGGCATTGGCGCCTCTATTTCGCTTTCCGCCAGACATTGGCTCGGCTGCACCGCGGCGAATTACGCGCCCGGATCCCCGCAGCCGGATTCCCTTATTGGTGATCCTTTAATCGCTCAGGAGATGGAAATGCAGATTCGTCCCCTCTACGACCGGGTTATCGTCAAGCGAATCGAAACGCAGCGGACGACGGCTTCGGGCATCGTGATTCCCGATTCAGCGGCAGAAAAACCAGAACAAGGCGAAGTCGTCGCAGTCGGTAGCGGCCGGCTGCTGCAGGATGGAACGCTGCGCGCGCTCCAGCTGAAAGTCGGTGATCACGTGCTGTTCGGCAAATACGCAGGCCAGACCGTCAAGGTCGACGGCGAGGAGTTGCTCGTGATGCGCGAGGAAGACGTCATGGGAGTCCTCGAGGCCGACGCGGGCGCCGCCCGAAAGGCCGCCTGAAACCGCGTTCCGGTCGCGGACACCCGACCGGCTGTTCGCGACGCGTTTAGTCAACGACTTTACCAGGAGCAAGAACATGAGTGCAAAAGACGTCAAATTTCACGACAGTGCTCGCGCCCGTATCGTCAAGGGCGTGAATGTCCTCGCCGATGCGGTCAAGGTCACGCTCGGACCCAAAGGACGCAACGTGCTGATCGAGCGCAGCTTCGGCGCGCCGACCATCACGAAAGACGGTGTGTCGGTCGCAAAGGAAATTGAACTGAAGGACCGCTTCGAGAACATGGGAGCGCAGGTGGTCAAACAGGTCGCCTCGAAGACCGCTGACGTGGCGGGCGACGGCACTACCACCGCCACCGTGCTGGCGCAGGCCATCGTGCAGGAAGGCATGAAGCACGTCGCCGCTGGCATGAACCCGATGGATCTCAAGCGCGGCATCGACAAGGCTGTGGCCGCAGTGCTCGACGAACTGCGCAACCTGTCGAAGCCGATTTCCACCAACAGGGAGATCGCGCAGGTAGGTTCGATCTCGGCGAATTCCGACGAGGCGATCGGCAAGATCATCGCGGACGCGATGGAAAAAGTCGGCAAGGAAGGCGTGATCACCGTCGAAGACGGCAAGTCGCTCGACAATGAACTGGATGTGGTCGAAGGCATGCAGTTCGACCGCGGCTACGTGAGCCCCTACTTCATCAACGATCCGGAAAAACAGGCCGCGTATCTCGACGACGCATTGATCCTGCTGCACGACAAGAAGATCTCGAGTATCCGGGACCTGCTGCCGGTTCTCGAAGCGACTTCGAAGGCCGGCAAACCGCTGCTGATTGTCGCGGAAGATATCGACGGTGAAGCACTGGCCACGCTGGTGGTCAACGCAATGCGCGGCATCCTGAAAGTTGCGGCCGTCAAGGCCCCCGGCTTCGGCGATCGCCGCAAGGCCATGCTCGAGGACATCGCCGTGCTCACCGGCGCGACCGTAATCTCCGAAGAGACGGGCAAGCAACTTCAGAACGCAACACTCGAGGACCTGGGGCGCGCCAAGCGCGTGGAAGTTCGCAAGGGCGACACGATCATCATCGACGGCGCAGGCGACGAAAAGCGCATCGAGGCACGCGTGAAGTCGATCCGTGCGCAGATCGAGGAAGCGACTAGTGACTACGATCGGGAGAAACTGCAGGAGCGCGTGGCAAAGCTCGCAGGCGGCGTGGCCGTGATCAAGGTCGGGGCGGCGACCGAGGTTGAGATGAAGGAAAAGAAAGACCGCGTCGACGACGCGCTGCACGCGACCCGCGCGGCAGTGGAAGAAGGCATCGTGCCGGGAGGTGGCGTGGCGCTTTTGCGCGCGCGTTCGGCCGTGACGAGCCTCAAAGGCCTTAACATTGATCAGGACGCGGGCATTCAAATCGTGCTGCGCGCACTCGAAGCGCCAATGCGCGTCATCGCCTCGAACGCTGGCGATGAGCCTTCCGTGGTCATTGCCAAGGTGCTGGAAGGCAAGGGCAACTTCGGCTACAACGCGGCCACTGGCGAGTTCGGCGATCTCGTCGAGGCGGGAGTGGTCGACCCCACGAAGGTTGCGCGCACGGCGCTGCAGAACGCCGCGTCGATTGCCGGACTGATCCTGACGACGGATGCAACGGTGGCTGAAGCGCCGAAGGACGAAAAGCCGGCGCAGGCGAGCGCGCCGGAACTGGAGTATTAACCGCTTCTGTTCCGCTCCGCACCGGTCAGCGAGGCTGACCGGTGCATTTTCTTCATGGCAATGTGGGTCGTACTGGATTCGAACCAGTGACCAACGGATTAAAAGTCCGCTGCTCTACCAGCTGAGCTAACGACCCAATCCTCTCTTTTTCGCCGTTATAGCGCTTGGGACGCTCGCCCTAACCGATATCGATCGTGCGACTCGTGGACGGGGCCGGCTCCGTTTTCGGCACGGTCAACGTGAGCACGCCATTGTCGAATTTCGCAAGCGCGCGACCGGGATCGGCGTATTCCGGCATCGGGATCGTGCGTACGAAGCGTCCATGAGCACGCTCCAGCCGATAGCAGCCGTTTTCCTCACTGTGCACGTCCTGCTTTTTCTCACCGCGCAGCACGATCGCGCCGTCCTCGACGCTTGCCCTCACGTCTTCGCGTTCCATCCCCGGCAGTTCTGCGGTGACGCGCAGCACCGGTCCCTCGTCGACAACGTCGATGCGCGGCTGGAAGCGCGATGAACTGAAGTCGCCGAACCATCGTTCCACCGCGCCGCGGCCAGCAAACGGGTCGTGAAAGAACTCTTCCACTGCGCGCCACGGCTCGCGGGAGAACAGTCGCGGAATGTCGGGCCATGCGCTACGCCACGGTTCGCCGGCGGGCGTGCTCTCCGGGTTGTCCGCATCGGTCTTTCGCACAGTCCCGCGAAGGAACTTGAAGGGGTTCCACTTCTTCGGATCGCTGTTCATCGTTTCCTCCTCTGTGATCTGTCAGAGCGAACAGGATTGCGTTCTTGCGTCACGGCGCGATCAGGACCCGGGCCTGCGCTGTCGGAGGGTGGCAGCCAGGCCGCCGCCACCTCGGGTGCTTCCTGGCGTTGCCGCCGACGCGCCGACTTCAGCCCGTACGCACTTCGATCCGCCGCGGACGCGCTTCGTCGCGGCGCGGGATCGTGAGCTTCAGTACGCCGTCCTTCAGGCTTGCCTCGATCTTGGACGTATCGAAGTCCGGGGAGAGCGTGAAGGTTCGCGCAAAGCGTGGCTCACGGATCTCGGCATGCTGCAGCCGCAGATTTGCCGGTGTCGGCACGACCGCCTCGGCCTCAATGGTGAGGTTGCCGTCATGAACCCGCACATCGAGCTTCTCTTTGGTGACTCCCGGCAGGTCCGCCCACAACGTGACGCCCTGGGTGTCCTCGTAGATATCGACAGCGGGAGTGATCGTCATCCGCCGCGCGGACGACCCGCTTTCGTTGCGCGTCACCGCGGACGGTTCGCGCTTGCTCAGTTCAGTGGTATCGCTCATTTTCGCCTCCTGGAATTACTGGACGGTGATCGCGCAAGGCTTCGACGATTCGCGCTTGCCGATAGCGATCGACAGGCAGCCATTCTCGTAGCGCGCCTCAACCTTGTCGGGATCTGCGTTCTCCGGCAGCTCGATGACCCGCCGGAACGCGCCAGTGAAGCGCTCCTGCGCATAGACCCGGGCATCCTCGCCGGTATCCGGTCGCGCTGGCTTGCGCTCACCGCTGATGGTCAGCAGCCCTTTATCGATCGATATGTCGAGTTCGGCCGCATTGACGCCGGGTGCAAACGCGACGATGTGAATCGAGTCGTCGGTGGCGCCAATGTTGACGGGCGGGAGCGAGCCGAGGCGGCTTGCCCGAAGACTGGAGGGGAAAGTACCGAAGAAGTTTGCCATCTGCCGCTGCAGCCGGTCGAACTCGCTGAAGAGGTCAGTGCCAGAGTAAAGATCGCTCATGATGTAGTTCTCCTCAGGTGACGCATCGAGGTGAACCAGCCTACGCGCTCCGGTTCGCCTGCCAGCGTCTGGCAAATAAATCGAAACACGCAGCGTACGATCCCGTGAGCACCGCACGTCTGCCTGAGCGAAACCTAAGATAGGCTCTGCGGCAGATTTTTCAAGGGAAGAGTGCAGGGGCACGCTTGAATTTTTTGAGGCCGGCCCTATTATCGCGGACGAGGCCGTTTGACCACAGGAGGAGGTCATGGAATTCGATACAGACTGGTTGACGCTGGGCCCGCACCGCGTGCGGCTGCGCTCGACGAAGGGCTTCCCGACGGAAGCCATGCGCAAGGCAGTGGAGGTCGTACGCATTGCGGTCGACAGCAACATGAGCGCCCGCGCGCGCCTCGTAGAAGTTGTCTGCCGCCAGGAGAAGATTTACGAAGTCACGATTGGCACAACAGTGGCAAAGGACAAGGCATGTGGGCCACAACTCGAGACGTTTATCGCTGGCGTGCTTGGCCTCCCATCGGACCACATCAACCTGATCGTCACGACGGTGGAACAGTCCGAAGTGGATTTGCACTTTGGCGTGTATGAGAGGATGCTCGCCGAAAAGCTCGGTACGGCGCCGCCAATCCAGTGACACGGCACGCTCGCAAGCGGAACCCCTAACCACGGGGTGTGCCAGTGTCTGGTCACGCGGATTCAGATGCTCAAAAGTCTGACGATTTCCCGTGTGGCGCGCGTTGCGATCTATCTTTGGGCGGCTGTGCGGCTGACGCCTTAGCTCGGCAGTACCAAGGCCTCGGCAGCATTGAAGAACTTGAATTTTTTAGTTAGTTAAACTAGTTTATATCCAGCTCAGGCAGTGTGCTGAATCATCCACTAATTGCACACTGCGTGTTTCGATTTGTTTGCCCCGCAGCATGGCAGGCGAACTGGAGCGCGCAAGCCCGTTCTCTTCCTTGCTGCCTATAAGGAGAAGACAATGAGCGACCTTCACCCTCGCCCGTACTCCAATCTGTTCGAGCATCTGAACCGCACGACTGCCTCCGTTCTCGACGTTCTACGATCGCTTCGGGAACGCGCTGGTCGCTTGCTCGATGCACAGGTCACCGCGATGCGAACCACGATCCG
The DNA here is from genome assembly GCF_040948665.1 of Paraburkholderia sp. BR14320. Classification (NCBI taxonomy): domain Bacteria; kingdom Pseudomonadati; phylum Pseudomonadota; class Betaproteobacteria; order Burkholderiales; family Burkholderiaceae; genus Paraburkholderia; species Paraburkholderia sp. BR14320. The sequence continues at coordinate 83,606 of NZ_JBFPKG010000005.1, read as the reverse complement.
ACGGTGGATCTCGCACATACGCAGGCGCTAGCGCAAAGTGATTGACAAAGCATGCGGCGCCGATGCCTTTCACCACAGCGGCGAATTGGACAGGGGCGCCACGCTCGCTTAGCCGTTGGCGCCACTGGCGTGCGCGACGTTTAGCCAGGCGATGACATGGTGATCCGATGAAGACGATAAAAATCGAGCAGTGCAACGGATACGAGATTGGTATCAGAACGGTCCTTGTGCATGACGGCAACGGCAGGCCAGAGGCGGACGCAACTTCGGCGGGCGGCTATGCTGCGTTCGTGCAGATCGCGCGTGACGGCGAGGTCTGCGTGGACTGGCACATGCCGCAGCGTCTAAGACGCTGGGCCGCGCGTGAGGATGCCGAAGCGCAGGCGAAGGACTACGCAGTTCACCTGGTCGAGCGGCGCCCATTCGACCGCCCGCCGCCGGATTTCCCGCAGGCCGCCTGATGGCGGCGTAAAACCTGAGCAGAGGGAGGCAGTTTCAAAGAGATCGTGATGGAACTTCATTTGCGTTCGCATCGTTTCAATAGCCGCATCAGGGAAGTGGAAGGAAAGCAGTGACGTGCAGGCGAGCGTTACTCGGACGTCAAGAGGTTTGCGCCATGAAAAGACGATTGTGTGTCCTTGTCCCAGCAGCCATGATCGCTGGGTTATGGTCAGAGAACGTCATGTCGGCCAGCCCCCTGCCGACGTTGCCCCTGCAACATGACATCTGGATCACCGGGACAGTGGAGCGTGGGGGCGGGAAGTACGCGCTGGGTGACTATCCGACGATAGTGCTGGATCGACCTTCCACTTCCCCCTGCAACGACAAGGTGCTCTCGGACATCCCTCTTGCCGACGGAGGCGAGGCAGCGCCCTCACTGCTGCTGCCGTACCTGAACCAGCGGGTTGCAGTCAAGGGACGCGTAAGCTGCCCTGACTCGGGCATTCAATTTACGCCGCAGCCGGACGTCGTGTTTCCCGTCTGGTAGGGCAAGGGGAAGCACACGACCATCACCTTTCGGCAGCGCCTGACCAGAGTCACATATCCGTGATCGGCGTCCCGACCATCGCGCGCGAGGGCAGGCAAGCCGGCCGTGCGGCTGCCGTTGCCACGCTACGCACGCTGCCGCAGTGCATCGACCAGCGCTAACGGCTTCGCTGGCACACGGCTGGTGGGCGGGAAGACACCTCTGATACCTGCATCTGGCGTTACCACGAGGGCAGGAGACGGACCAGCGTCCCCGCCGCGATATCGTTCGACGTCGAGAAATCCGGTAGCACCCCAATGCCTCCGCCCGCGAGTGTTGCGGCGCGGCAGGCCGTTGCCGTGTTTGTCACGATCGGGCTCTGGCAACGAACAGTGCATGTCGTGCCAGGGCGTGCCACGCGACTATCCGATGAAGGCCGTGCGCTCTTCGGGCGCACCGATACGTTCTTCATCGCCCCGGCTAATGTCTCGGATGACGCGGACGTCGCGCGCGGCGTGGGCGTCTGGCACCGAGGTGCCCTCCCCGGATTCCTGCGCGTCGACGACGATGTCACGCTGACCACGCGCGACTTTCGCGGGCAACAAGCTTCTCAACACGATTGGCAATCTGCTGGTCGACCCGCGCGCGGGCCTGGTATTCGCAGACTTCTAGCACGGCGACCTGCTCTACGTCGCCGCCGAGGCGGAGGTCGTCTGGGACGGCCCCTTTCATGTTGGCGAGCTGCGGGGCAGTGAGGGGGGCCTGCCGTTTTGCTGGACGTCGGCGCAATTTGCACGCGAACTGGTTCCTGAATCCGAGACGTGGATTCGCTTGCGTGGAGCCATTGAGCAGGAGACCGTTCATATCCGCTCGTTTCTGCTGGAGCGCGAGGGCGGGGACCGGCTGCCGGCATTTGAGCCGGGCCAGTTTCTGCCGATACGGCTTGCCGTGCCGTGCCACGCCGCGCCGCTGGTGCGGAGCTAAACATTGTCGGTGCACGCCGACCGCCGTCGCTACCGTATCAGCTTGGAGCGGCACGGTGTGGCATCTCGTTCATGCGTGATCTCGACCAGCGGCTGCGCGCACTGAACGGACAGCGCGTCCGCTCCGTCTACCGCGACCGACTTGCGCCGGTAGCCCGTGGTCGCGAGCAGCAGGCTGCGCGTGTATTCGTGCTCGATCTGCTGCGCTCGAATGGATGCGATATCGCGTTGCTCGACAATCTCACCATGGCGCATGACCGCGACGCGCGAGCAGAGAAAGCCCACCACCGCCAGATTGTGGCTCACCAGCATCATCGTCAAATTGCGTTCGCGATGAAGCCGTCTCAGCAGGTTGAGGATTTCGGCTTGCACGGACACATCGAGCGCGGACGTCGGCTCATCGAGCAGCAGCACGCGCGGTTCGACGATCAGCGCCCGAGCAATTGCGACGCGCTGCCGCTGCCCTCCGGACAGCTGATGCGGATAGCGGAAACGATAAGACGGACCCAAGCCAACTTCGCGCAGCGCATCGACAATGCGTTCTTCCTGCCCGCCGATGCCGTTGATGGTCAGCGGCTCGCGCAAGCTCTGATCGATTGTGAAGCGCGGATGCAGCGAGCCGTACGGGTCCTGAAACACCATCTGCACGTCGCGTCGGAAGGAGCGGTCGAGTTTTTCTCCGAGCACGTGCGAGCCGATTTTCATATGACCGCCGGCAACGGGCGCGAGACCGGTCAACGCGCGCAGGATCGTCGACTTGCCGGAACCCGATTCGCCGACCAGTCCGAACACCTCACCTTCTCCGACATGAAAGCTCGCCGCGCGCACCGCGTCGAAGCGGCCGGTCCTGGTTTTGAAGCGCACCGTCAAAGCGTCGACATCGATCATGCTGATTCTCCTGCCGGTTGCGTGAGCCATGCCGCGTCCCGCTTCAGCACGGGCAGTTGCTCGGGCGGATCGACAAGCGGTGGGTTCGCCGCGAGCAGGGCACGCGTGTAGGGATGCTGCGCGTGGACGAGATCGCGCGCCGCGCAGGTTTCCACGACGCGTCCCGCGAACATCACGACGACGCGGTCGCAGAATGACATGACGAGGGGCAGGTCGTGGCTGATAAAAATGAGGCCAGTGTCATGCTTTGCGATCATCTCGTCGAGAATCCCGAGGACCTGCATCGATACGAGCACGTCGAGCGCGCTGGTGGGTTCATCGGCGATCAGCAGACGCGGCCCGGACGACACCATCATGGCGATCATCACGCGCTGCCCCATGCCACCCGACAACTCGTGCGGGTAGGAGTCGGCGACACGCTCCGGATCGCGGATATGCACCGCTGCCAGTGCCTCGATGATTTTCTCGCATATCTCGCGGCGGCCGAACTTCGACCCGTGCAGTTCGAACGCTTCGCGCATTTGCTGCGCGACGGTCATCACCGGGTTCAGTGAGTATTTCGGATCTTGCAGGATCATGCCCATCTGCTGGCCGCACAGTTGCCGGCGCTTGCGCGCCGGCATGGCAAGCAGATCCTGACCGTCGAACTTCATCGCCTTCGCATGACATTGCGCCTCAGGCGGAAGCAGGCCGAGCAGCGCGCGCCCGGTCAGCGACTTGCCGGAACCGGATTCGCCGACGATGCCAAGCCGCTCGCCGCGCCGCAGCGTCAGCGAAAGGCCGCGCACCGCTTCGCTCAATTCGCCGCCATGACCGCGAAAGCCGATTCGCAGGTCGTCGATTTCACACAAAGGCTGGGCCATATCGATTGGCATGTCAGCCTCCATGGCGCGGGTCGAAGACGTCTCGCAGACCGTCGCCGAGCAGGTTGAAGGCAAGACTCACCAGCAGAATGGCGAAGCCGGGAATAGTGGCCACCCACCACGAATCGAGCAGCACGTTGCGGCCCGACGCGACCATGAAACCCCACTCGGGGCTGGGCGGTTGTGCGCCGAGGCCGAGGAACCCGAGGCCCGCGACAGTGAGAATGATGCCGGCCATATCGAGGGTCGCGCGCACGATCACCGACGACGAGCACAGCGGCATGATGTAGAGCAGGAGAATGCGCTTGCGCGAGGCGCCCTGCAAGCGCGCGATGTGAATGAAATCGGCCTGCACGAGCCGAAGCGTTTCCGCCCGCGCGAGGCGGGCATAGGCCGGCCACGCGGTAATCGAAATGGCGATCACCGCGTTGATCACACCGGGCCCCAAGGCGGCCGCGAAAGCCAGCGCGAGTACGATCTTCGGAAAGGCGAGTGCTACGTCGGTGATCCGCATCAGCGCGTTGTCCACCCAGCCGCCGAAGAAGCCGGCAGTGGTGCCGATCAAAAGCCCCACCGGAACCACGATCACCACGACGAGAATCGCGATCGAGAGCGTGAGGCGTGAGCCGTAGATCAGACGCGAGAGGATGTCCCGGCCAAGCTGGTCGGTGCCGAACCAGTGCGATGGCGCACCCGGCGGCAGCAGGCGGTCGGAGAGGACTTGCTGCAGCGGATCGTGCGGTGACATTAGCGGCCCGATTGCTGCAATGATGATCAGCAAGGTCAGAATCACGAGGCCGAAGACCGACAGCGGATTACCCGAGAAGCGTCGCCAGCGCCGGTAAGCGAGGCCAAGCGCGGCCTGCTTGCGTGACGCGGGCGTGTCGCTCAGCAGCCAGTCTTTCCATCGTCGGGGCGCGGCATTCATCGGCCAGTCCTGCGTTTGCATCGATTCATCGGTAGGGGGACGCACGAAAGAGACCTCCGCAATGTCAGCGGGCGCGTGGATCGAACACGCGATAGAGCGCGTCGGTCAACAGGTTGAGCGCGATAAACGTGACGCCGATCACGAGCGTGCTGCCGAGCACGGCGTTCATATCGGCGTTCAGGAGGGCGCCCGTCAGGTACGAACCGATACCGGGCCAGGCGAAGACGATTTCGGTCAGCACCGAGCCTTCGAGCAGATAGCTGTACGTGAGCGCGATCACGGTCAGAAGCGGCACGGCGATATTACCGAACGCGTGGCGCCAGACCACCCGGCGCTCGGGCAGGCCTTTCGCGCGCGCCGTGGTGATGTACTCCTGGCTGAGTTGATCGAGCATGAACGAACGTGTCATGCGGCTCAGATAGGCGACCGAGTAGTAGCCGAGAATGGCCGCGGGCAGCGCGATATGCGAGAACGCATTGAAGAACACATCCCATTCGCCGGCGATGAGCGAGTCGATCAGCAGGCTGCCTGTGCGCGTATCGACCATGCCGTCGAATACCGGATCGACGCGTCCCGGCCCCGCCACCCAATGCAGCTTCGCGTAGAACAGCAGCAGGCCCATCAACCCGAGCCAGAACACCGGCACGGAACTGCCGACGAGGCCGACGAAGCGCGCGACGTGATCAATCCAGCGGTTATGGCGCACGGCGGCGATCACGCCCAGCGGCACGCCGATCAGCACGCCGATGATGGTCGACAGGGTCGCGAGTTCGAGCGTTGCAGGAAACACCCGCCGGATGTCTTCGATCACAGGATGCGCGGTCAGCAGCGACATACCGAAATTGCCATGCAGCACATCGCGCACGTAGATCAGGAACTGCACTGCGAGCGGCGCGTCGAGCCCGAGTTGAAGACGCGCCGCCGCGTAGGCTGCGGCTGACGCGCGATCGCCGAGAATCGCCAGCACCGGATCGATCGGTATTTTGCGGCCGATCACGAACGTGACCGCCAGCAACCCGGCGAAGGTGATGACGAGCGTGACGATCCAGCGCACGAGGCGCAAGGTCCAGCGCACGCTGGCGCTTTCAACCGAAAGCGCGCGCATGCGCTCGAAAGTCGTGAGGCGAGTGGACATGGTAAGTTCCTCGGTCGAAGGCGAAGCCCGGACAGTCTCGCCTCCACCGCAAACGTTACTGCTTCTTCAGATCACGATACGACACGAGGTCGTTGATCGGACCCACCTCGAGACCCGTTACGCCCGGTCGTGCGGCCACCTGCGAGACCTGCTGGAACATGATCACGAAGGGGGAGCTCGCGAGCACCTGCTTCTGCATGGTCTGGTACAGCTCGGCGCGCTTCGCCGTCGACGATTCGGCGAGCGCCGCGTTGGTTTCCTTCGTCAGGCCAGGGATGTCCCATGAGTTGCGCCACGCGAGCATCTTATAGGCCGACTTCTCGGAATTGTCGGGATTCCAGGTGAATCCCTGGGCATTGCTGTGCGGGTCGATGTAATCGGCCGACCATTCGCCGATATAAATGTCATGCGAGCGCGAGCGGTACTTGGCTAGCGTCTGCTTGTTGTCGCCGGGGATGATCTGTACCTTGATGCCGCCTTGCGCAAGATTGGCCTGCACTGCCTCGGCGATTTCGCTGTACGGGTAGCCGTTACGCACGTCCATCGTCACGGAAAAGCCGTTCGGAAGCCCGGCCTTTGCCAGCAGTTCCTTGGCCTTGGCGACGTTCTGCTGGTAGGGGTCGGTATTCAGCGCGCCGAGGAAACCTTCGGGGAGGAAGGTTTCGTGCACCTTGTAGGTGGTTTTGGCGACGTTGCTCTGAATCCCGTTGTAGTCGATCAGCCACTTCATCGCTTGCTGGACTTCCGGTTTGACCAGATTCGGATTCTTGACGTTCAGGCCGAGGTATAGAAGCGTCGCTTGCGGCACCGCGCTCACATGCGCCTTGCCGGACTTCGTCAGCGCGACGAGATCATCAGGACTGAGGTTGCGCGCCACATCGACGTCACCGTTCTCGAGCAGCAGGCGCTGGCTCGACGCTTCCGGCACGTGACGCAACACGATCCGCTTCATCGCGAGCGGTACGCGATAACCGTCGAAGCGCTGCAGGACGATGCTGTCGTTGGCAGTCCATTTGACGAGCTTGTAGGCGCCAGAGCCGGCCTCGTTCGTGCGCAGCCATTCGTTGCCGAAGTCATTGCCTTTCTGGTGCGTGAGCAGCAACTGCTTGTCCACCACCGACGCAGGCCACGAACCGAGTACGTTCAGCACAAACGTCGGCGCGTATTTCTGGTCGGTCGTCACACTGACGGTTGTGTCGTCGACCTTCTTCACGTTGGCCAGCACGTTGTCTTTGGTCAAACCGATGCCTTGCAGTACGGCCGCCGCGCCTTTATCGAGGAGGACGGTGCGCTGGATCGACCACGCGACGTCGTCGGCGCTCAACGCGTTGCCCGAGTGGAACCTGAGACCTGGACGGATCTTGAACGTGAAGGTCAGGCCGTCGGGGCTCACGGTCCATGATTGTGCGACATCGCCGTTGAATTTCGACGGGTCTTTCAGATCGACGCGCACTAGCCGGTCATACGTATTCGCCACATATTCTTCCGGCACCAGTTCGTAGATTTCGCCCGGATCGAGCGTGGTGAATTCGTCGAGGAGCGTGGCCATAACGAACATGTCTTTCGGCGTCGCCGCCGCAGCGGGGACGGCGGCTGTGAACGACAAGGTCAAGGCGGAGGAGATCACCGCCGCCGTCAGTGCATTGCGCAATACCAGTTTCATTGCCGCTCCATAAGGAATGGGTAGAGCCTGTCAGGGAACAACGGATGGAGAAATCGAACGCCATTACATGAGACGCAACGGACCGCTTTCGCTGTTGTCGATCAACGGCAGCGCGCGGGAGCCAGGCAACTCGTAATGCCACCATTCGCTCTTGATGTGGATGAAGCCGGCTGCGTGCATGATGCCGAGCAGTAACACGCGGTTGCGCTGCACATGCGCGGGCAGGCCAGTATGGAAGTGTTCGGACTCGATCGTCATCGCGTCGAAGCCTGTGCCCATGTCGAGTTCGTTGCCGTCAGCGTCGAGAAGCGTCAGATCGATCGCCGTGCCGCGGCTATGGTTCGAACCACGGCCAAGCTCAGCGATGTAGGTCGGGTCGGGCAGAAAATCCCACAGCACCTGTTGCGCCTGGGGCGGACGGTACGCATCGAAAATCCGCACGGTCAAGCCGGCGTTGCGGGCAATCTCTACTGCCTCGCGCAAAGCGGCTTCCGCGGGTTCGAGCAGCAGGCAGTGAGCTTCCTTGTAGATCGGCTTGCCTGTCAAGTTGCGCTCGGTGGCATAGACGAGGTCGATGTCCACGCCATGCGTGGCGGCGGTGATTTCGATGAGTCGCGGTTGTGTCATGGCGGGCGCGTTCAGATTCCGGATGTGAGAGGTTTAGAGATCGAACTGGTTGAATCCGCCTTGCAGCTAGCTGCGACGCGTTCGTCGATCGCGGCCCCCAGTTGAGCAACGATCGCGGTAATCATCAGCAGGTTGAACAGACAGCTGAGCGGCGCCAGCGAGTCCCAGAACTGGCCGACATCGGTTTTGATCTGCAACAGGTCGCAAGCGAATTCGCGAGCCTACGGGCAATAGATGTCGGTGGCCAGTGAAACTGCCCGCCACGATGCGCCGCGGCTTCACAGTAGCGGCGCGCGATCACCGGGTAGGCGCGCCTGTCGGTAATGACGAGGATCGGTGCGGCGAATTCCGAGTTCAGCGAATCGACGTATGAGACGGACATGCCGTCGGAGTACAAGACGCGCGGACGGATGTATTCGAGGTAGCCGTCGAACGCGTTGCTGGTGCCGCGGGTGGACTGGATGCCGACGATATATACGGCGTCCACTTGGGAGATGCGCTCCGCGATGCGGGCGAACATGGGCGATTGCGCCAACTGGTACACATGCTGGATCGCGTCGATTTCGAGTTGCAGCGAGCGGGTCATGGCGCCGGTTTGGACGTTTTCGCCGTGGTGCGGAGTGTTGGCGAACTGCCCGAACACGCGCAGGTATTCGTCGAGCCGGTCGGTAATCATCCACGGGCGCCCCTGCGCGCCACGCAGTTCGCGCTTGAGGTCGTCGAGGTTGCGATAGCCGACGCTGCGCAGGGTGGCCGTTTGCTGCGCGATCTGATCAGCCGGCTCCAGGCCTAGTCGCTCGAGATGAGCCAGCATGTAACTGGCAATGCGCTGAGGCGTTCGAGTGAGTTCGGCAAAGTGGGCCTCGACGGTCTGTGCGAAAGCGGTCGGCATGTCAGCGCGGATGGATTTATGGTTAATTGCCTGTCATACATTACGTCAATGACATGTATCTAACAAAGCCAATAAAGTCAGCGCCAGCTTAAAGAATCAATTGAATGCCGCTGTCCAATAGCTTGTGGGCGAGACTTCCGCTTACGGCCCGCGTATTTGGGTGGATGCCGCTATTCGATGCCCTCATTCTGTGGCTCCAGAGTTTTGTCCCCTAATGATGGCCTGGCGGGGTTTGGATGTCGATCTGCGAGGCCATCCCTACTCCGCACATGGATAACCATCGACGTGCAGGCCGGAATTAGCGCGGGAAGGGCGCCGAGCAAATCCGGTTGTGCACGTGGACTTTTATCTGCTCTCGCGCCGAGGCAATCGCGTCAAGCCCGCCTCGCGCAGCAGTACGACGAAGCGACTGGCGTTGGAGTTCACGTTGGTCAGCGTCGTGAACATGGCGTAGAGAATGAACCGGTCTGACTCGCGATCCGCGTGCCCCGTCAGGCGCGCAAGCCTGTTGTACTGCGCGATGCCCTTGACGGCATGCACCAACAGATCCTGCAGGTCAGCAGTTGTCGCGTCCTTGCCGCAATTGCCCTTCAAAGATGCGCAACCAGGTTGTACACCCGTGCGGTCAGTCTTTGCGACGCAAGTGCGCACGGAACATATCCTCAGGAAGGGTCGTGCTGCAGGAATCGATCTAGCGGCGGGCGAATGCGCGAGGCCCACAACAGCCACCGAAGCGCTCGCCGACCTTCATTGGCGCTTGTCACTTTTGAGCTCAGGTTATCGTGCCGATTTGCGTTCGCCCATTTGTGCACGAGTTAGTAACTGCTCGCGCGCGATCGTGAGCAATGCTTCGAGTTCGGGAGTGTGCTCGCCGCGCCGCCAGACCATGTAGAGCGGGATCACGGGCGCCTCGCCCGCGAGCGGTCGCGCGCACGATGAACGATTGATCAGCGAGGCGGTGTAGGCGGGCAGTAGGCCGAGGCCGAGCCCCATGCTGATGAGATTGAGATTGAGCAGAATGTTGTTCGCGATCTGCGCCGTGCGCGGGCGGATGCCGTAAGCCTCGAAATACGCCTCTACCACCTTGTGCACCTGCCCCGCGGCGAGCGGATCCGTAGCAACGAAGGTCTCCCCGTCCAGCTGCTCGGGGGCGATTTCCTCGCATTGCGCAAGCCGATGGCTCGCGGGAAGGATCACCATCATCGGTTCCTCCAGCACGACCTCGCTTTCGAACACCGCCGCGTCGATCGGTCCGCGCATGAAGGCCACATCTATCCCGCCCACCGTCAGCAGGCTCTCCTGCTCGTAGGTTAGCAGGCTACGTAACTCGACGTTGATTTCCGGATACTCCATGCGCAGGCGCGGCAGGATGGCCGGGAAAATCTGTACCTCGGCCGCCGGCACGAAACCGATGGTAATCGTCGTGCGACTTCGCTCGCCGATGCGGCGCGCATGAGCGACGGCGCGAGCGGCCTGTTCGATCACGAGCTGCGCGTCGCTGCGGAAAGCGCGTCCGGCCTCGGTCAGTTCTACCTTGCGGCGCGTGCGCGTGAACAGCGGCGTGCCGATTTCCTCCTCGAGATCGCGGATTTGCTGGCTCAGTGAAGGCTGGGCGGTGCCCAGACGCTCGGCCGCACGCGTGAAGCTCAGCTCATCGGCCACGGCGATGAAATAGCGGAGATGTCGAAGTTCCATTCCGCCTTTTTATCGTTAAAACCTATCAATTGCAACAAACAAAGTATTTCAGTTTTTATGGCGGCCGTCGCAAAATCTGCGCACTTCGGTTCCAAATTCGAGCCGGACGCTTGTCCGGAGGAGACAAATCATGTCTAAGAGCATTGACTTTGATGCGCTTGTCGATGCGCGTACTGGCCGCGTCGCATCGTCGATCTATACCGATCCCGAACTCTACGAACTCGAGCTTGAGCGCATCTTTGGCCGCACCTGGCTGTTTCTGGCCCATGTGAGCCAGATCCCGAAGGCCGGCGATTTCTTCAACACCTACATGGGCGAGGACCCGATCGTCGTCGTTCGCCAGAAAGACGGCTCTGTCAAGGCCTTCCTGAACCAGTGCCGTCATCGCTCGATGCGCGTGTCGTATGCCGATTCGGGCAATACCCGTGCGTTCACGTGTCCGTACCACGGCTGGTCGTATGGCACTGATGGCGCGCTCGTCGACGTGCCGCTCGAAGAACGTGCCTATCCTCACGGCCTGTGCAAGGAGAAGCTTGGCCTTCAGGAAGTCACGCGCGTGGCTGAGTACAAGGGCCTCATTTTTGGCAACTGGGACGCCACGGCGCCGGATCTGCATGACTACATGGGCGACATTGCCTGGTATCTCGACGGCGTGCTCGATCGCCGCGAGGGCGGCACGGAGATCATCGGCGGCGTGCAGAAATGGGTGATCGACTGCAACTGGAAGTTCCCGGCGGAGCAGTTCGCGAGCGATCAGTACCACGCGCTGTTCTCGCATGCGTCGGCGGTGCAGGTACTGGGCGCCAAGCCCGACGGTGAGGCAAAGCAACTCGGCGCGGGCCAGACTGCGCGCCCCGTCTGGGAAACGGCGAAGGACGCGCTGCAGTATGGCCAGGCAGGTCACGGCAGTGGCTTTTTCTTCACGGAGCAGCCGGATGCCAACGTCTGGGTGGACGGCGAAGTCTCGCAGTACTTCCGCGACAGCTATGCCGAGGCCGAGCAGCGCCTCGGCCAGGTTCGTGCACTGCGTCTCGCGGGCCACAACACGATGTTCCCGACCCTGTCCTGGCTCAATGGCACGGCCACGCTGCGCGTGTGGCATCCGCGCGGCCCGAACCAGGTTGAAGTCTGGGCATTCTGCATCGCCGACAAGGATGCGTCGCCAGAGGTGAAGGCTGCGTTCGAGCGCAGCGCGACGCGCGCGTTCGGTCCGGCGGGCTTTCTTGAGCAGGATGATTCCGAGAACTGGGTCGAAATCCAGAAGGTGCTGCGCGGCAAGCGCGCGCGGCAGACGAAGCTGATCGTCGAAATGGGTCTGGGCAACGAAAAGGTGCGCGAGGACGGTATCCCCGGCATTACGAACTACATCTTTTCCGAAACCGCGGCACGCGCTATGTACCGCCGCTGGGCTGATCTGCTGGCGAGTGAGACCTGGGATGAAGTCCATGAGCGCACCCAGCGTTATGAGCAGGAGGTACTGAAGCGTGACTGATACGACCAAACTTCTGAGGGCCGTTCCGCTCGAGCTGCATCACGAGATCGAACAGTTCCTCTGTTACGAGGCTGAACTGCTCGACGACTGGCAATTCCGCGATTGGCTCGATCTCGTCAGCAAGGACATCGCCTATACGATGCGCACGACCGTCAACGCGCAGACGCGCGACCGTCGCCGCAGCGTGCAGCCGCCGACGACCTGGGTATTTGACGACAGCTGGCATCAGCTCGAGCGCCGGATTGCGCGCCTCGAGACCGGCATGGCCTGGGCCGAGGAACCGCCCTCGCGCACGCGCCACGTGATCAGCAATGTGCGAATCGCAGAGGGGGAGGTGCCGGGCGAGTTCGACGTGCGCCTGAATTATGTGCTGTACCGCTCGCAGAAGGAGCGCGACGAGACGTTATACGTCGGTACGCGGTTTGACCGCGTGCGCCGCGCCGACAGCGCGGCAGGCTGGCAGCTGTGTCGCCGCGAGATCGTGCTCGATCAGGCGACGCTGAATTCCCACAATCTAAGTGTTCTTTTCTGAAAACCATGGCCCAAGTATTTGTTTGCAGTGGTGATGCGCTGGCCGATGGCGAAGCGATCAAAGTGGATGCGCCTGTCGAAGCGATCGCGGTGTTCAAGGTCAATGGTGAATTGTTCGCGCTCGCTGACCGTTGCAGCCACGGTAATGCCTCGATGTCCGAAGGTTATGTCGAGGACGACGGCACGGTTGAGTGTCCGCTCCACGCTGCGCGCTTCTGTCTGAAGACGGGCGACGCGCTGTGCCAGCCCGCCACCGTGGCACTCAAGACCTTTCCGGTCAGCCTCGTGGACGGCAAGGTCTACGTCGACGTGCCGGAGGCGTGATGGATGCGAACCAGACGCCGGCGCCGGCCGGCTGGCTGCAGGGTGACGTCGCGCTGATCACGGGCGGCGGTTCCGGTCTCGGGCTTGCGCTGGTCGAGCGCTTCCTGCTGGAGGGTGCGAAGGTCGGCGTGCTCGAGCGCTCGCACGAAAAGGTCGACGCGCTGCGCGCTCGCTTCGGGGACGATGTGGTCGCGACGCAGGGTGACGTGCGCAGCTACGAGGATAATTCGCGCGCGGTGAACGAGACGGTGAACCGCTTCGGCAAGCTCGACACCTTTATTGGCAACGCGGCGATCTGGGATCACGGGGCGAGCCTGATGAGTCTCACGCCCGAGCAGTTGGCCAACGGTTTTGACGAGTTGTTCCCTGTCAACGTGAAGGGCTATCTGCTCGGTGCGAAGGCGGCCGCGCCCGAGCTGATCAAGTCCGAGGGCAGCATGATCTTCACGCTGTCGAACTCGGCGTTCTATCCGGGCGGCGGCGGCCCGCTCTATACCGCGAGCAAGCACGCCGCCGTGGGCCTGATTCGTGAACTCGCCTACGAACTCGCGCCCAAGGTGCGCGTCAACGGTGTCGGTCCGTGCGGCATGGCGAGCGACTTGCGCGGCCCCGCTTCGCTCGGCCAGGAAAACATGCGGATCATGGACTCGCGCTCGCCCGAAGCGATTGCGAGCATTCTGCCGTTGCAGTTCTTTCCGCAAGCAGCGGATTTCACTGGCCCGTTCGTGTTGCTGGCCTCGCGAGCGAACAACCGCACGCTGAGCGGCGTGCTGCTCAATGCCGACGCGGGCCTCGCCATCCGTGGCATCCGCCATACGGCGGGCGGCCTGAATCTCTGATCGCGATGGCGCAATGCGAGGGCCACTCGAACGTGGCTCCTTACATCGAGACTTGTCATGACCTCATCCACTTTCGTGATCGTCGGCGCGGGCCAGGCCGGCGCCAATGCAGCGGCTGAACTGCGCCACCAGGGCTTCGATGGTCGCATCGTACTGGTGGGCGATGAAGCGCATGCGCCCTACGAGCGGCCGCCGCTCTCCAAGGATGTGCTGCTGCGTCCGGAAGAGACGCGCTGTGCCATGTACGCCGACGACTTCTACCAACAGAAGCGGATCGAACTCCGCCTCGGCGTGACCGTTGTCGGGCTCGACTTGTCGAGCCACGTGCTGGCTCTCTCGACGGGCGAATCGGTCGCGTTCGACAAACTGTTGATTGCGACCGGGGCGCGTGCGCGCCGCCTGCCGCTGCTCGACGCGCTGGGTGAGGGCGTGCACACGCTGCGCACGCTCGACGACGCCAGACGTTTGCGCGACGACCTGCGGCCGGGTCGCCACGTAATCGTGGTGGGGGCGGGCGTGATCGGTTTGGAGATTGCGTCGAGCGCCGTCGACCTCGGCGCGCGCGTCACGGTGCTCGAAGCAGGGCCGCGCGCGATGGGTCGCAATGCGCCGTCGATGTTGGCTGACTGGCTCTGCGGCGTGCATCGCGGTCGGGGCGTGGAGTTGATCTTCGGCGCGCAAATCGAATCTGCGGCGCGCGTTGGCGGCGAGATCGTCCTGACGCTTGGGGACGGCACGACCGTGACGGGCGACACAGTGCTGTACGGCGTTGGTGCGATTCCGGACACGGCGCTGGCTGAAGCGGCCGGGCTGGCCATCGCGAACGGCATTGCCGTGGACGCGCAGTATCGTACTTCGCATCCCGACGTGTTTGCCGCTGGCGATGTGGCCGGCCGCCAGGATCCGATGACGGGGCGCGTGGTGCGCCTCGAGACCTGGGAAAATGCCCAGAACCAGGGTGTCGCCGCCGCGCGTGCGATGCTCGGTCTCACCGTAGAGGCGCCGGGCGCGCCGTGGTTCTGGACCGACCAGTGCGGTCTCAACATCCAGTTGGTCGGTGAGATGGCGGCGTCCGATTGGGTCGTACGCGGCGCGCTCGATGCGCCGCCCGCCGTGCTGTTCGGCCTTGACGCCGGGGGCGCATTGACCGGTGCGATCACCGTGAACCAGGGGCGGGACATGCGCAGCCTGCGTGAACTCGTCGCAAGACATGTGGTACTCGCGCGCGAGGTGCTGGCCGATTCGGCGCAGAGCCTGCGCAATCTTGCCAAGGTAGCAGCATAGGTTGCAGCGGCATTCTACGCTCGGCAGCTTGCCCATCGCATCGGCGTGATGGCGGACAGGATCCACGTCTTTTTCGCGTCGGTCGAGCCATGCGCTGTTTGGCGTGCTGGGGGGCAATACTTCCTGTCGAGGCGCACCGTGCTCTACACGCAGGTGACCGTCGTCAACAACCATGGCTACGCGCATCAGGGGCGGGTGAGACCAGCACGCTATTGCTTGCGGGGACCACGACGGTGGTCGACCTTGGCATACGTCACAGCTTCCGAGCCCGGCGTGACGCGCCGTCCGTGAATGCCGGTGCGGCCGTCTGGCCGACGAGGAGCCTATTCCACCGAGAGCGCGACCGCGCGGAGCGGACTCATGACGGCCGGTCCGTTCGGTCGGTGCACCGCCATCATCTGAAACACGTTGCCGTCGCCTGGACGGCCGGAGCCCTGTAATGTCGATTCATCTCGAGTGTCTGTCCCATACGCCGCTGCACGGCTACTTCGATCCTGCGCCCGAGGTTGTGGCCGAGGTCGAACGGGTGACGGCGGCCGCGCGCGAGCGCGTGCGCGCCTACGATCCGGAACTGGTGGTCGTGTTTGCGCCGGATCACTACAACGGATTTTTCTATGACCTGATGCCGCCGTTCTGCATTGGCGCGGCCGCCGCTGCGATTGGCGACTACAAGAGCCTCGCGGGCCCGCTGAACGTGCCGACCGAACTGGCAAAGGACATGACCGCAGCCGTACTCGCGGCCGACATCGACACCGCCGTGTCGTATCGCATGCAGGTGGACCATGGCTGCGCCCAGGCGCTCGAGGAACTGACGGGCGGGCTCGATCGCTACCCTGTTGTGCCGGTCTTCATCAATTCGGTGGCGCCGCCTTTGGCGACGCTGCGCCGCTCGCGCCTGCTCGGTCAGGCGATCGGCCGCTTCTTGCAAACGCTCGACCAACGCGTGCTGGTCATCGGCTCGGGTGGCATCTCGCACGAACCGCCGGTGCCTGAGCTCAACGGCGCGGCGAGCGACGTAGCCGAACGTCTGATCGCAGGCCGCAATCCGACGCCGGAGGCGCGCCAACTGCGTCAGGAACGTACCGTGGCCGCAGCTAAAGCGTTCACGGCCGGCGACGCGCCGAACATGCGCGCGCTGAACCCGGCATGGGACCAGGCGTTCCTGTCGATGCTGCAGCATGACCTGCTCGCGGTCGACGGTCTGAGCAACAGCGCCATCACGCGCGACGGTGGCAGGTCTGCCCACGAGATCCGCACCTGGGTTGCCGCGTTTGGTGCGCTTTCGGCGTTCGGCGCATACGAGGCGCACCAGGACTTCTACCGCGCGATTCCCGAGTGGATCGCAGGCTTCGCTGCGATGCACGCGAAGCCGTCAGCCTGAATCAAAGGAGAACAGGGGATGACCCAGCAGAACATTCAAGCCATCGCGGCACGCCTGCGCGAAGCGGAGCGCACGCGTGAGGTAATCGAGCCGGTGCGCGGCGAGATCGCACTGGGTGGCATTCCGCTCGACGACATGTCGACAGCCTACGCGGTGCAACAGGCCAACATCGATGCGCGCATCGCCGCCGGCGAGCGCATCGTTGGCCGCAAGATCGGCCTGACTTCGCTCGCCGTGCAAAAGCAGCTCGGCGTCGATCAGCCGGACTTCGGCGCGCTGTTCGCGAACATGGCGTACGGCGACAACCAGCCGATGCCGCTCGCGAGCCTGATCCAGCCGAAGGTCGAAGCCGAGATCGCCTTGGTGCTGAAGCACGATCTCGTACGAGAGAAGCACACGTATATGGACCTGATCAACGCGACCGACTATGCGCTGGCCGCGATCGAGGTGGTGGACAGCCGCATTCGCGGCTGGGACATCCGCTTTGTCGATACGGTCGCCGACAACGCATCGAGCGCGCTGTTCGTGCTAAGCAGTCGCCCTGTTCCGCTCGCTGATGTCGACCTGTTCAATGCCGCGATGACGCTCGAACGCGACGGCGAAGTCCTGTCGCGCGGCGGTGGTGCAGCGTGCCTTGGCAATCCGTTGAACGCAGCTATCTGGCTCGCAGATCGCATGGCGCAGCTCGGCACTCCCTTGCGCGCTGGTGACGTGGTGCTCACGGGTGCGCTTGGTCCGATGGTCGCCGTGACGCAGCCGGGCATCTATACGGCGAATATCGAAGGACTCGGCAGCGTACGCGCGACGTTCGTTTAGCACACTGAGCACTCAATTCATCAGGAAATCGACATGGCTTCGGCAAAACTCAAGGCGGCGATCATCGGCTCGGGCAACATCGGCACCGACCTCATGATCAAGATCATGCGGCATGGCAAGCATCTGGAAATGGGTGCAATGGTCGGCATCGACCCGAACTCGGATGGTCTCGCGCGGGCCGCGCGCCTCGGCGTGGCAACCACGCACGAAGGCGTGCAGGGGCTCGTGAACCTGCCCGTGTTCAAGGAGATCGACGTCGTGTTCGACGCGACATCGGCCGGCGCACACATCAGGAACGACGCGTTCCTGCGCCAGCACAAGCCCGGCATCCGCGTGATCGACCTCACGCCCGCCGCGATCGGCCCGTACTGCGTGCCGGTCGTGAACCTCGACGCGCAGCTCGCCGCGCTGAACGTGAACATGGTCACCTGCGGCGGCCAGGCCACGATCCCGATGGTGGCGGCCGTCTCGCGCGTCGCGAAGGTCCACTACGCGGAAATCGTCGCGTCGATTAGCAGCAAGTCGGCGGGCCCGGGCACCCGCGCGAACATCGACGAATTCACGGAAACGACCTCGAAGGCGATTGAAGCCGTCGGCGGTGCCGCTAAGGGCAAGGCGATCATCGTGCTGAACCCGGCAGAACCGCCGGTCATGATGCGCGACACCGTGTACGTGCTCTCGGAAGCCGCCGATCAGGCGAAGATCGAAGCCTCAGTCGAGGAAATGGCCAAGGCCGTCAACGCATATGTACCGGGCTATCGCCTGAAGCAGAAGGTGCAGTTCGACGTGATTCCGGAGAGCGCGCCGCTCAACATCCCGGGCCTCGGCAGGTTCAGTGGCCTGAAGACCTCGGTCTTCCTCGAGGTGGAAGGCGCTGCGCACTATCTGCCGGCCTACGCGGGCAACCTCGACATCATGACCTCGGCGGCGCTCGCCACCGCGGAGCGCATCGCAAGTTCGGTCGTCGCCGCATAAAGGACAACGCACATGAGCAAGAAACTCTATATCTCCGACGTGACGCTGCGCGATGGCAGCCACGCGATCCGTCACCAGTACTCGATCCAGAACGTGCAGGACATCGCACGGGCGCTCGACAAGGCCAAGGTCGATTCGATCGAAGTCGCGCACGGCGACGGCCTGCAGGGTTCGAGCTTCAACTATGGCTTCGGCGCGCATAGCGACCTCGAATGGATCGAGGCGGTGGCCGACGTGATCTCGCACGCGAAGATCGCGACGCTGCTGCTGCCCGGGATCGGCACGATTCACGACCTGAAGGCCGCGTACAACGCGGGCGCGCGCGTGGTGCGCGTGGCGACGCACTGCACGGAAGCCGACATCTCGAAGCAGCACATCGAATACGCACGCGAACTCGGCATGGACACCGTCGGCTTCCTGATGATGAGCCACATGACCACGCCGGAGAACCTGGCAGTCGAAGCGAAGAAGATGGAAAGCTACGGCGCGACCACGATCTACGTGGTCGACTCGGGTGGCGCACTGACGATGAATGACGTGCGCGATCGCTTCCGCGCGGTGAAGGCCGTGCTGAAACCCGAAACGAAAACGGGCATGCACGCGCACCACAACCTGTCGCTGGGCGTGGCGAACTCGATCGTCGCAGTGGAAGAAGGTTGCGACCGGATCGATGCCTCACTTGCGGGAATGGGCGCGGGCGCGGGCAACGCGCCGCTCGAAGTGTTCATCGCGGCAGCGGAGCGCATGGGCTGGAATCACGGCACCGATCTCTACACGCTGATGGACGCCGCCGACGACATCGTGCGTCCGCTGCAGGACCGCCCGGTGCGCGTCGATCGCGAAACGCTCGCGCTCGGTTATGCCGGCGTGTATTCGAGCTTCCTGCGTCATTCGGAAGTGGCTGCGAAGAAGTACGGCCTGAAGACCGTCGACATTCTGGTCGAACTGGGCAAGCGCCGCATGGTCGGCGGTCAGGAAGACATGATCGTCGACGTCGCGCTCGATCTGCTCAAGCGGCAGTGAGACAAGGGGCAGGCCGGCGCTGCGTGCGCTCGTCTGCCCCATATTCCGATCGAACAATCACGCAAGGAATTCGCACATGAGTGCTACTTACACTGAAGCCAATACCAGCCGCTTTGCGACGATTCGCGACGGCGAGACCGATTACAAGGTGCATTACAACGACGCGGGCCCGGCCGAGGGCCAAGTCGTGATGATGCTGCATGGCTCGGGCCCGGGCGCGACCGGCTGGGCCAACTTCCACCGCAACATCGAGCCGCTCGCGGCGGCCGGCTATCGCGTGATCCTGCTCGACTTCCCGGGCTGGGGCAGGAGCGATGCGTTCGTGAACACCAAGGGTTCGCGCTCGGACTTCAACGGCCGCATCGTCAAGGGCCTGCTCGACCACCTGGGCGTCGAGCGCGCGCATCTGATCGGCAACTCGATGGGAGGCCACAGCGCCACGGCGTTTGCGCTGGAGAATGCGTCACGCGTCGGCAAGCTCGTGCTGATGGGCGGAGGCACCGGCGGCCCGAGCCAGTTCGTGCCGATGCCGACCGAGGGCATCAAGCTGCTGAATCATGTCTACCGCGAGCCGACGCTCGAGAACGTCAAGCGCATGATGAACATCTTCGTGTTTGATCCGAGCTCGCTGACCGACGAACTGCTGCAGCTGCGCGTGGACAACATGCTGTCGCGCCGCGATCACCTCGAGAACTGGGTCAAGAGTCTGGCTGCGAATCCGAAGCAGTTCAGCGACTACGGTCCGCGCCTCGGTGAAATCAAGGCGTTCGCGATGATCATCTGGGGCCGCGACGACCGCTTCGTGCCGTACGATATTGGCCTGCGCCTGTTGTGGGGTATGCCCAACGCCGAACTGCACGTATTCAACCGCTGTGGCCACTGGGCCCAGTGGGAGCATGCGGAGAAGTTCAACCGTATGGTGCTCGAGTTCTTCGCAGACTGATCGATTTTCCTCGACCCCGGTTGCCGACATCGTTCACGCATGGGTTTG
This sequence comes from Paraburkholderia sp. BR14320, assembly GCF_040948665.1. Lineage (NCBI taxonomy): Bacteria > Pseudomonadati > Pseudomonadota > Betaproteobacteria > Burkholderiales > Burkholderiaceae > Paraburkholderia > Paraburkholderia sp. BR14320. The sequence continues at coordinate 63,309 of NZ_JBFPKG010000005.1, read as the reverse complement.
CATATCCCATACGGGGATCGGCGCGGCGACGGGTGGCGCAGGAACGCGCGATACGCGATCGCATCTCCTGGGCTACTCTCGCCTTGACGAGGAACTTCCACTCCGGCTTGTATCGACCGAACTGGTTCGGGAGGTGTCGATGGGCGCGAACAAAAGACAGTTCCGGATCGGGACACGCCGATGGTCAGGTTGGATTACTCCATCGACGTCATGTTCACCGATACGCTTCGCAGCAGCGGAAAGCGCGTGAGCGGTTCATTCGTTGCCGCATATTCGTGCACTGGCTTGTCGTTGACATCGTGACTATCAGTTGAACAAGTCTCGGATTGCTGAGACGGAAATGATCGACCCATACAGACGTATCAATGAGGACGCTCATTGGCCGCTGGCTCCGCTCTGCGCCGCGGGATGTCGGGTCTATCAGGAGCCGCACTACCTGGGACCGCCAGGCGCTTACCAGCCTGAACGCGAACAAACGTCTGAATTGCCACCCCAAACAGGTCTGCTTTGTCCATGTCAGGGTCGGCAAGCTCAAGAGCGCGCTCGTAAAGAGCGTCGTCGATCGTCACGGTGGTGTTCGACGAAAAACTCAAACATTAGGTCGCGTTTAATGTTTGATTATTAATAAACTGTGCGTCGAGAGGTCCACGGAAACGCGAACCTGCCGTCATCCAATGGTCGAGCAGTCGCTGTTACCTTATGTCCTCCAACGGCCAACCATCGGCATTGTTGCCAAGCCGGCCAGGTCGCGGTACGCGGTCGCAGAGTCGCCGTGACCAGGTATAAACCGCCGTCGCTACGAGCGCGCCGTCGAATTCGCGGAAGTGGCGGACGCCCGCCGCGACCGTTTCGCTCATTCGCCTATGCACCGCGGGGAGCATCGGCAATGTGCGGCGTGGATCCGCCGCCGCCTCGGACGCGACAACGACGATCGCAACCTTGCCGATCAATGAGGCGAGGCTGCGCGCGGCGTTCTGTGTCTCCAATCAATGTCGACGATGTGCGGGGCACCTCGGTGAGCCGCATCACGTTGGCGGGATTGAAGAGGCGAAGCCCGATGACGCAATCCGGTCGTTGCGTCGCGGCGGCGAGTGACGGTTGAAGCCGGTGATCTTATCGTCGCTGATGAAGACGGTGTGGTCGCGATTCCGGTAGCCCGTGTTGCTGAAGTGATTGCCGCTGCGCAAGCTCGTGAGGCCAGGGAAGCAGATCAGATGCGTCGCATCCGGGAAGGGGAATCCACGCTCGCCATTTTCGGCTGGGATTAGTGATCCCGTAACTGGGAAAAGAAAACGCCGCCGAAGCGGTAATGCCGTTCAGTTGAGCGACTGGATGGCATTTTTTTTTATTGGCGCGTCAATGGGACGTCGCGACGGCTTCTGCATGTAGTTGTCCTGGTCTCGCTTCATCGCGAGGTAGCGTTCTACCTGGCATTGTTTAAGCTTGAATTAAGCGACGCGACCTACGCTTCCAACCGTAGCAGGACAGGAAAACGGCGCGACGGAGTGCACCTTTCCGCCGCGCTACGCACGTACTACGCACGTAACAACTCGGGGCATTCCCGGCAGAAAGAGGTTGAGATGATGTACTTGATTACGGACCTGAAAATGGTCGAAAGCTACGGTCGCATCAAGGCTGACAGCGGCAATGATGCGCTGCATGAGTTTGCGGTCAGCAAGGGCTTCGTCGACCTGATGGAGTTCGCCTCCGCCCGGCCCGCGTTCGCCAACGACTTGCTCGCTGTTCAACTGCAATAAGGAGACTGACGTGGCCATAACTTTGGGGCAGGCGCTGGTGCACGCTGAGCAACTGGAAGTCTACGGCGTGATCTCGAAGACGTCGCAGGCGCTCATCCGGCTGATGCAGGAGTACCGAGCCGTAGTCGGCGTGGAACAATACGAGCAGGTTATCGAGGAAGCGGGCCTGGCTCATCCGGACGCGCAGTGACCCGCTTCGCGCGCTAAAAGATAAAACCGGTGTTCACGAACTTCGAGGTATGGTTCGTGACCATCGTGTCGAGCAGCGTCTTGTTCGAGTCGGTCTCCTTGGCTGCGACCATGGACCGGATCGAGAACGCGCGCAACGCATCGGTGACCGATAGCGTGCCTTCCGCCGAATCCTTGCGGCCCGCAAACGGAAAGACGTCGGGACCTCGCTGGCACTGGCTGTTGAGATTGACACGGCATACCTGGTTGACGAGCGGGTCGACCAGCGAGCCGATCTGGGCGGCGTCGGTGCCGAAAATGCTGACCTGCTGACCGTGGTCCGACGTGATGACATATTCGAGCGGTGTATCGATGTCATCGAACGGCACGACTGGGATGATCGGTCCGAACTGCTCTTCACGATAGAGCATCATCCCTTCCTTGACGGGGTACACCACGGCCGGATAGAAAAGCGTTTTGCAGAACACGCCACCACCTTCATTCACCACCGCCGCACCTTTCGCCTTCGCATCGTCAATCGCCTGAGTCATATAGGCTGTGCGATGCATGCCGGGCAGCGGTGTAATGGACACACCCTTTTCCCACGGCATACCGACCTTCAGATTCTTGAGCGCTGCGTTGAAACGCTCAAGAAACGTATCGACGATCGAGCGGTGCACCATCAAGATCTTGAGCGCCGTGCACCGTTGACCATTGAACGACAACGTACCGAGCAGACACTCCTTCACGGCGAGGTCTATGTCGGCGTCAGCCAGCACGATCGCGGCGTTTTTGGCGTCCAGGCCGAGAACGGCGCGCAGCCGATGCGACTTCGGGTGCTGCTTCTTCAGATGGTCTGCAACCTTGCTCGAGCCGATCAGGGCAAGCACGTCGATCTTTCCCGAGGCGAGCATGTGTGGCACGACCACCGCGCCCGGCGCATAAATCGTGTTGATGACGCCTTTCGGAAAAGCGGAGCGGAATGCCTCGAGCAGCGGGAAGAACAGCAGCGTGCCGTATTGGGGCGGCTTGAATACGACGGTGTTGCCCATCAGCAATGCGGGAATGAGCGTCGCGAACGTCTCGTTCAGCGGATAGTTGTAAGGCCCCATGCACAGTACGACGCCAAGCGGTGTGCGGCGAATCTGGCCGATGGTGCCCTCGGCGATGACAAAGCGCGAGTTGCTATTGTCCAGCTCCTTTAGCGCCGAGATCGTGTCTTGCATATAGCTGATGGTGCGGTCGAACTCCTTTTGCGAATCGGCAAGGCTCTTGCCGATTTCCCACATGATCAGATTCACAATCTCATCGCGCCTGGCCGCCATCAGACGAATGAAGTCCTGCATGCAGCCGATGCGCTGCGCGACAGTCATCGTTGGCCACTCACCGCGGCCGTGGTCGTAGGCTCGCACGGCCGCGTCGAGCGCGGCGTCGCTCTCGACTTCACCCATGACCGGATAACTGCCGATTACGAGCTGTTCAGCGTCGCCCGAGGCTTGTCGCACGCAGACCGGAGATAGCACGGTCTTGCAGTTTCCATCCCATGCCTTCAGTTCTCCATCGACGAGCGAAACCCGCTGATGAATCGGCTCCGCAAGGCGGGCGGTCTCTGGAATATCGTCGGTGACGGGAAACAACTGCCGGAGGTTTTCGAAGTCGATACTTGCCACGTTTCGCTCCTATGTTCGTGCAGTACGCGGTAGGCGCAAGACACAGACAGAAGCATAACCAATGGCAGCAGAGTTGGGGCCGAACCGTGCCCAACATCAATCAGCAGCGGCGGAAGGGTCCTCGAAACCGGATTCGATGAGATTCATCATCGTGGTCTGCAGTTCGACCAGCGGCGTAGCAGTCACTGCAGTCGCTACCCCGTCGGATTTCGGAAGCAGTCCAGCGAATGCCGCAATGCCCGTTCCGCATGCCGCTATGAGTAGGGCGGCAGCGAGTGCGGCTACGCTGCCGCGCACCGCTTGCCTGGGAACGAAGTCCACAAAACATCGCATGATGGCTATCTCCGGTTGACGCAGCTTCTGCATGCAAAGGCTGTGCCGACGCAGCGGTCTGTCGGGCAAGCGTGCGGCCGGCCGGCTGCATACGCGTCGGCTGCTCGCACGACAGCGGCAACGCGGATTCGATGGTGGGCCGCACCAGACACTTTGAGGGGGCCGAGACGGTCCGGAACCAACAGGTCCCTGCGGAGAATCGGGCGCTTCAACCTTGGCGGCGACGCATGCAATACCCTGTGACAGGGAGGGACGGCGGCGAGCAAGCCTGGCGATAATTCACTTATTGCGAAGTCCGCCGCGACGCCTGTGCGGCAAGCGCACACGATTTACTGTTTCCTCCTACCGAACAGCTGTACTAACATCGAGTAACGGTTCGAGCGCTGACGACCGGGCGGGGCCGGGAGGCAAAGGTGCCTCCTTCCTGGAGGACCAAGATGAAAGAAAACTCGTCTCGGGAAATCGTCGGACTGCTGACCAAAGTAGTCGGGCTGGCCGCCATGCATGTGCCCAGGGGGCAGACCCGCCGGAGTGCGTCGAGAGCGATCGACCAACTCGAAGAGATCAAGCGCAACGCCGCGTTTGCTCGCCAATATGAATCAGCACCGGAGCCGCTACGCGAACTGGTGATGAGGCGGGCCGTAGAAGTCCATGACCTGGCGACTGCACATGATTACGCGAGCGCCGTCAATGCCCTCAGAGCGGTTGTCGATTTTCTTTATCAACATCTGGTAGACACCTCCGGCTCAGCAACGCCGCCGAGCAAGCTGGCAAGCATTGATTTGAATGCCGTTCACCGGGCTCTTCAGTTCGGAGGTCTTCCGGGACAGTCGCAGCAAGACCCCGATGACGACAACCCGCCGCCAGTGCGTCGCTGAACTTGCCAAGGATAACCGCCGATGCTCTCGGGCCTATCGAAACTGCTGGACAAAGCATTTATCCTCGGCTTCTTTTTGCCAGCCCTGCTTGGCTTTACAGGCTTTCTCGCAGCTAATGCGGATATCCCGGTGTTTGGCGATTTGCTGAACAAAGCGACCTCGGACAGCGAAAAGGTTGGCGGCTTGTTTACTTTCCTCATAATCATATGGGTTCTATCGCTGATCTTGATGGTACTGAGCAACTGGTTTTATCAGGTCCTCGAAGGATACAAATGGCCATTCAATCGTGAGGCCTGGAAGCGCGATGAGCGCGACCGCCGTAATCGTCAGCTGCGCCTTATAGAACGCCTCCGTACGGAACTCGAGACAGAGAACAGTACGATCGAGCGACTCAAAGCGTCGATAGAATCGTCGGAATACAGAAAAGCCGAGGTGAACAGAGCCACCGTAAGGGCGAGGCTGTATCGCACTCAGGAGCGCAACGCGCGTGATTTCCCTCGCTATGAAAACCTCGTTCTTTCCACGGCCTTTGGGAACACGTTGCGTGCATTCGAGGGGTACTCGAGCGAAGTCTATAAGGTCGACAGCATATTCGTATGGCCACGTCTTCTTGCCGTCATCCCAAAGGACTATCAAGCAATCATTGCGGACGCGAGAGCTCCGGTTGACTTTCTGGTCGGACTCGTCGTTTTGGGTTCATTTACGTCCATCTTTACGTTCGTGCGGGCGCTCGACATCTGGCTTGCGGACGGGCTGGCCGGCAATTGCGTGTTAGCCGATCTTTTGCAGAATGCCGCGATTGCGGCCGCTATTGCGGTAATCGCATATCGGCTGGCGATTCTTGCGGCAAGAAACTGGGGCGACGTTGTCAAATCGGCGTTTGACCTGTACCTGCCGGCACTCGCCGAGCAGTTAGGTTTTGTTCTTCCGACGTCTCAAGCCGCGCAGCAGGAGTTTTGGGCCGCATGGAGCACGCAGTTTCGCTTCCATGCACCGGCAAATACCGCGTGGTGGACACGTGTCCAGCCGGCGACGCCACCCGCAACGACGCAGGCGGATTGGGAGGCGACAGACTCGGCTGGCGAAAGCGACGAGATGCGCGGCGGTTGAGAGGCAACCGCGCTGCCGCTTATCCAGCCTGGAGTTGCGTGCACCATGACACCACAGTTCGATACCGATTTGCGGACCAGACTGGTGAGAGTCTACGGTCGTGTGCAGGGTGTAGGTTACCGGCAGGCTTGCATCGAGGAGGCCACGGCGCGAGGGATCACGGGTTGGGTGCGCAACCGGATGGATGGGTCGGTCGAAGCGGTGTTGCAAGGGCGCGCTGAAGAGCTCGAGCGAATCTGCGACTGGCTGGTCGACGGTGCGCATGGAGCGCTGGTGGACCGCCTGGAAATCAGGGAACTGCCGCCACCAGTTGCCCGGTTCGATGAATTCAAGCTGGCCGCGACGGTCTAGTTCGGGTCACGCAATAGAGCCCGAACTGTCGGACGTGAACGCTGGTTTTTCGAGCGCCCTAAGGCTTGACCGCGGAGGCCAGAATGCAGCTCATCGGAAGCCGCAGGTCCCCGTTATCGCTGCGATATGCCTCTGCGTCGCGTGCGACGGCCCTTTCGATAGCCGCCAGCGCGGCGGGCGTCTGCGCATGTAGCAACGCGGAAAACCGCACGCCGCCACGCAGGAGTGCATGAAAAGGTGTATTGGGAGCATGAAGCACGAGCGTGAGGTCCAACTCCCGCATCTCGGGTTGGACGAACCCGGTCTCGAGCAGCATGTGCTTCGATTCCTGCCAATCGCTGAACCGGAACAGGGCTGGTCCCGGCGGCAGGGGCACATCGGTCGTCCCGTGCTGCTCGATTGCCCTCAACACCATTTCGAAGCCCACCGCCTTGTTCGGTGTCGCCCATTCCGTGAAGGCGATTCTGCCGTCAGGTCGAAGTACACGAAGCGCCTCCGCGAGTGCGCGCTCGGGATGCGCAAAGTGCAACATTCCGAAGCTGATCCCCACGGCCGAGAAGCTTTCGTCAGGAAATGGCAGATCCTCCGCGTCGCCGACGCGGAATTCGAGTGGCGGAAAGACGCGTCTCGCCTTGTCGACCATCGCGACCGAGAAATCGACGCCGGCGACATCCGCGCCGCACAGTGCGGCTGCCGCCGCGAGGTAGCCAGGGCCGCATGCGACGTCGAGAAAACGCGCACCCCGACGAATGCAAAGGGTCTCGAGAATGGCCTGGTTCGACTGCGCGGTCAAATCACCGAAATACTCATGATAGGCCTGCGCGACCCGCTCCCAACCTTCATGTTCGAAGGTGCTGAAGTCGAGTTGTCCCATGCTTACCCCCACCGGTTTTACACGTTGGCAACTTGCAGCGCATGACTATGTTCCTCGGAATCCGCAGGTCTGGCTATCGGGGAAACAATTCAGGCGAGCGACAGCGAAAATAGACGGATGTGTGGTGCGGCGCACAACTAGCGTCGTCTAAAGCCGCCAGACTCGCGCGCGCCGGCGCTTCTAGCATTGCAGCGCCAGGTCGCGAAACGCTTCACTTGCGCTAGACTGGCTCGAGCAACCGGAAGGAGACCCAGGATGATACGCAAGACGCTTAACGCCTCGCAGCTTCAGCAGGAGGTCAATCGGAGAATTCATCGACTGCAGGAAATCGTCGACGATGGCGTGAAGATTCGCGTGCCGCGGCCGCAGTTGCAAGAGGCTGACAAGACAGGCTGCAACTGGAACATGACCCACTTTGGCAATGCGATTGGCTTCGAGCGCGACATCGAGGGCGTACTCAAGGCCATGCGCGCGGAATACAACCTCAGTACCGAGGTGAAGGACACCGGCAACCCATTCGGGGACTAGCCGCGAAACACACAAAATTCGTTGTGCGTTTTTGATCGCGTGCGCATGCTGGAAACGGGAATGGGAATGCACGCCGCAACGCGTCGTTACAACCACCGCGGGTCGCGCGTAAACGCGACGGTCAACCAGCGGTCCGGGCCCGACTCACCGATCGCGCGCGAGATCCTGTCGCGGATCTGATCGAGCTGGCGCACGCCGGCGTGCTCCATCGCCTCGGGCAACACGATGTGCACCTCGACGAACAGGCCTCGGCCGACGCGTGTCGCATAGTGCGAGTGCTTGACGAAGCCATAGTCGGCGGTCAGTTGTTGCATCAGGTCGCGCAACTCCTGCTCCAGATCCGGCGGCGTAATCAGCAACACTTCCTTGACCGCGCCGATCACGGTTCCGGTCGGCATCGGGATCAGCACGAGCGTCAGTAGGGCGAGCACGCCGGGGTCGATGTACGGCGTCAGGTGGCCTTGCCCGATATGTTCGAGCAGCCATGCAATCGAAAACGCCAGCAGCAGCGCCGAGCTGATGCACGCCGACATCAGCCAGCTCTTGATGTCGAGGCCGATGAGTTCGGAGTCGATCACGCGATTCACGCGCCGCTCGCGCAAGAACATGAAGAAGCAAAACGCGGCGACCACCACCGCGTAGAAGACGCCCCAGCCGAATTCGAGTTCGTGGCCGCCGTCGAGCAGGCCTTTGACCGCGTTGACGAAAGCGTAAAAGCACAGCACCGCCAGCAGACTGCCGTTGAACACGAGCACGAGCGGCTCGATGTGCCAGAAGCCGTGCTGGAAGCGTCGACTGCTCTCCTGTTGAAGCAGGCGGGTGACGAGCAACGACAGGCTGCACATCGCGGCGTCGAGCGCGGAGAACATGCCGTCGAAGATGATCGCCAGCGAGCCGCTCAGGATCCCGACCGCGATGCCGAGTCCGGCGATCATCACGGTGCAAAGCAGCGACTGTTTGAGGATGCGTTGTTCGAGGTCCGTTGCTTTCATGATCCGAATGACCGCCCGTGGCTGAAAGACGTTCTTGGCTGAGGGGAGTATATCGGGCGCGAATGGCCGGATCGTCGCGGCCCGGCTCACAGCGGCAAAACGCTACTAACTGTCTGGCCCATTGGGCGCCTGCGCGGTTAGTCATTCCCGGTTTCCTACATCACGCTATCGGGGATGACCGGGACGCTCGTCGCGCGGATCCACGAATTGCATCTGACGCTGCTTGGCGTGATCGCGGTGATCACGATGATCTACATCGCGCTCGGCTCGCTGATGGAAGCGCTTGCGATGATGCTGCTGACGATCCCGTCTTCGCTGCGATCGTCCAGCCGCTCGGTGAAGACGATGCTGCCCGATCTGTCGATTCGCACGATCTTTCGCGGCACGATTCCGTTCCCTGTCGCCAATATCGTCGCGCTGGTCGCGGTGATTCTGGTGCCGGGGATCGCGCTGGGGCTCGTCGGGCTGATGCGATGACGTGCGGCGGATGCGCACGTGCCTGCGGGTCGGCAAAGCGCGGGGCAACAAACCGGTGGAACGCCAACCGCCCGCGGCCCTCCCGTGCGTCTACCCGGGCTTTTCCTGGGGTGCCCTCAGGCGCATCCAATTCGCCGCCGTCGTTCATCGCCAAGCCTTGCCCACACTCGCTGCCGCGCTATGCGTCGCGATTATTTGCGATTCACGAATGCCGCATTCGGCGCTTGTCCCGTACCTGAGCCGCCCCAGTTGCGCCAATCTTGGCCGCGTCGCTGCCGCATCGACGAAGCGCGGCACGACACCCGTTGCTGAATTCGACGAACCCGGCGGCGCGCCCTTGCGCCAGCGAATGCCGTGCGCGCGCCAAGCGGCCGGCCTACGCAGACATGGAGACAAAGATGAAATCGAACGACTGGGACGTGGCCTACGAATGGAAGGCCGTCGTGCTGCTGGCCCTCGGCTTCGGCCTCGTGGGACTCGACCGGTGGCTGATCGCGCCGCTCTTTCCGGCGATCATGAAGGACCTGCATCTGACCGCGCAGGACGTCGGCAACTGCATCGGCATCCTCGGCTTGTCGTGGGGCATTTTCGCGGCGCTGATGGGCGGCATCTCCGACAAGATCGGGCGCCGCAAGGTGCTGATCCCGGCGATTCTGGCGTTCTCGCTGCTGTCCGGTTTCTCCGGACTCGCCGGCGGCCTGATGAGCCTGCTCGCGGTGCGCGCATTGATGGGCGTCGCCGAAGGCTCGTTCTGCCCGACCAGCTTCGCCGCGACCGCCGATGCGTCGCATCCGAAGCGCCGCGGTTTCAATCTCGGCTTGCAGCAAAGCGGCTTCGCGCTGTTCGGCCTCGCGCTGTCGCCGATCATCGCGACGCAATTACTCAGCGTGGTCACGTGGCGCTGGGTGTTCGCGCTGGTGTCGGTGCCGGGGCTGATTCTCGGCGTGCTTATGTTCTTCGTGATTCGCGAACCGAAAGCCGCGCCGCAAGCTACCCCAAAGCGGCCCGCCTGCCCGGCCCAACGCGGCAATTGGCGCGACGTGCTGAAGAGCCGCAACATCCCGATCGCGATGGCCGCGCTGTTCTGCGCGATGACCGGCGTATTCGTGCTCGGCGCGATGCTGCCGCTGTATCTGACCGAGTATCTGTCGCTCGACACGCAGCGCATGGGCGTCGTCGTCTCGGCGATCGGCTTTGGCGGCTTCATCGGCCAGTTCGGTTTGCCGGGGCTGTCGGACCTGACCGGGCGGCGCGTCGCGAGCGTCGTCGGCTTTGCGGGCACCGCGGTGATGCTGTACCTGTTCCGCGGACTCGGCGCGCAGCCCGTGCAGCTTTTCGCGGTGTTGTTCGTCGCGTCGTTCTTCACGCTCGGACTCGTGTCGCTGCTGTCCGGTCCGGTTGCGACCGAAGCAGCGCCGATCGGCATGATCTCCACGTCGATCGGCATCGTCGTCGGCGCGGGCGAGATTTTCGGCGGCGGCATTGCACCGGCATTGGCGGGCTTCGTCGCGACGCACTTCGGCATTCAGAACATCTTGTGGCTGCCGATCTGCGCGGTGCTGCTAGGTATCGGCGTGAGCCTGCTGCTCGAGGAAACCGCGCCGGCCCGGGTGCGCCGTCAGAGGCTTGCGCCGTCGCTCGAATTGCCGGCCAGCGAGCAACCGGAATGATGCGCTGCAACCGGTCGGCGCCGCGCTCGACAACGAGTCCGTTGTCGCCGACCGGGCGGCGCGTTCACGCGCCCCAGCCCAGATACACTGACAGGCTGGACGAGTGGACAAGGACGCAGCATGGACCGTTTTCTGAGCATCGAGGCCTTCGTACGGGTGGCCGAGACGAGCAGCTTCGCCGAAGCGGCGCGGCAGTTGGGCGTGACGAGTTCGGTGATCACGACGCGCATCCAGCAGCTGGAGAAGTTCGTCAACGCGCCGCTCTTTCATCGCAGCACGCGGGTCGTGCGACTGTCCGAGGTGGGCGAGGCATTCTATCGCGAATGCGCGGAAGTGGTCGGACGGGTCAACGAACTGACCGACCAGATGCGCGAGTTGCGCGCGACACCGACCGGCCGCTTGCGCATCCAGATGCTGCCGGGTTTCGCGCTCGGCCACTTCGGCGCGCCGCTTGCGGAATTCAACCGGCGCTATCCGGGCATCCAGCTCGACGTGATCGTCAACGACCGGGTGGTCGATCCGATCGAAGAGGGCTTCGACGTCGCCTTCCAGATCTTTCCGCCGATCGCCGAATCGCTGATCGAGCGACGGCTGTTCAAAGTGCGGCGTCTGTTCTGCGCGACGCCCGCGTATGTGAAGGAGCATGGCGCGCCGCAACACCCGCGAGATTTGCTGCAACACACCACGGCGCTGTATTCGGGCTATCCGTCGCGCAATCGCTGGACCATGGCGCATGGCGACGAGGTCGTCGAAATGGAGCTGCCGGGCATGATCCGTTCGAACTCGGTGCATCTGCTGCGCGACTATGCGCTGACCGGCGGCGGCGTCGTTTGCCTGCCGACGCTGGTCGCGAGCGCCGCGCTGCTCGACGGTTCGCTGGTGCCGATTCTGACCGACTACACGCTGTCGCCGCTGAATTTCGCGGCCGTGTATCCCGCGACACAACGACAGGCGCTCAAGGTGAAAGCGCTGGTCGAGTTTCTGGCCGAGTACCTGGGTCCCGAACCCGCGTGGGACCGGCCGCTGATCGAGCGTGGCTGGGTGACGTAAGGCGGCTATTCACGCGGCGATTATTTGCAAAGTGCAAATGCTGTAATCGCCCGATCGCCGGTTGTTGCCATCCTGTTGCGCTTCTAAAGTTACTTCCAACAAGACCGATTCAACAACCGCAACTTCGTTGCATGGGATCGGAGCAAGAGCTTTGCATGGGACCGGAGTAGGCGCTAAAGCGCCAACACCGGTCGACAGCTAAAGCGCCAACTCCGATCGACACAGGAGACAGCAATGACCGACCAGTCATTCCACACCGTCTTTGGCTCGCTCGACGGCTACCGCAAAGGCGAAATCGAAATCACGAGCGGCGAAGCGCGCCACTACGTGTTTTCCAACATCTTCGAAGTCGCTTCCGAGTCGGCGCCCTACGAGAAGGTCGTAGTCGGCAAGAATCTCGACTACGTGATCGAGGCGCTGCGCACCGAAGGCCAATCGCAATGGTTCGCCTGCGCGCACGACGAGTTCGCGATCCTGATGGACGGCGAAGTGCGCATCGATTTCGTCAAGCTCGACAATCCGCCGAAGAGTGGCACGGGCACCGTCGCAGCGGGCGCGCAACCTGCCGGCCGCGCGATGGGTTACGTGGTGCTGCGTCGCGGTCATCAGGCTTTGCTGCCGGCCGGCTGCGCATATCGCTTCAGCGCGCAAAAGCCCGGCGTCGTGCTCGTGCAAACGATGCGCGGTGAACTGTCGGTGGAGAAGTGGGCCGATATCTGCCTGCACTGATACGCACACGTTAGGAGACAAGACATGGCATCCCTCGAAACCCTCGATCACCCGGCCGGCTTCGCCGCCGACACCGTGCGCGCCAGCGAACCCGACGCGGTCACCGGCTATCGCCGCTTCACGCTCGGCGCGTTCGAATTCCTGCGCGACGAGTACTTCGTCAAGATCAACTGGCCCGCGAAAGGCCAGACCCGCACCCACGCGGTGCCGGCCGATGCGTTCCTGCGCGCGATGATGCGCGACGTCGCCTGGGGCTTCTTCTACGGCTGGGTCAACTTCGACCACGTGTTCGGCACGCGCAATCACTACGGCAAGGTCGACGTGTATGCGGGCTCGTTCAACGGCATCATGAAGGACGCGGGCGTCGATTACATGGAGACCTTCGAGACGCCCACGATCATGGCGACCTTCAAGGCGATCCTGCACGACTGGACCAACGAAGGCTTCGACCCGTTCGCGGCACCCGAGGAAACCGGCACCGCGTTCGGCCGCAAGCATGGCGACAACGACGCCGCGATCGAGCGCACGCGCATCGCGACACGCCGCATGCCGGGCCTCGAAGGCGACTCGCCGCTGCGCGACGAACTGCCGGTCAACCGCGCGTTCGCCGACGTCGTGCAGGACGATCCGGAGGTGCACGTCGAGCCCGGCTTCGAGGGCCAGCTGCACGCGTTCAATCTGTTCAAGTATCTGTCGCGCTCGGACGTCACGTGGAATCCGTCGGTTACGTCGGTGTGCGGCCAGAGCCTGTTCTGCCCGACCACCGAGGAATACATCCTGCCGGTGTTTCACGGCAACGATCGGGTCGAGTGGTTCCTGCAACTGTCCGATGAAATCGTCTGGGACATCGGCGACAAGAACACCGGCGCACCGCGCGCGCGGATCACGATGCGTGCGGGCGACATCTGCGCGATGCCGGCCGACATCCGCCATCAGGGTTACTCGACCAAGCGCTCGATGCTGCTCGTGTGGGAGAACGCGACGCCGAATCTGCCGAAGCGTTACGAAAGCGGCGAGCTGAAGCCGTACCCCGTCGATTTCTGAAGGCTCGATTGAAGAGCCGCGCGCCCGCATTCACCGAGGATCATTCATGCAAACCCAACTGTTCATCGACGGCCGCTTCACTGACGCCGTCGAAGGCGGCACGATCGACGTGCTCAATCCGCACGACGGCTCGCTGATCACGCAGATCGCCGCGGCCACCGCCGCCGATGTCGATCTGGCCGTCGCTGCCGCCGCGCGCGCGTTCCCGAAGTGGGCCGCGCTGCCCGCCGCCGAACGCGGCCGGCTGCTGCTGAAGCTCGCCGACGCGATCGAGGCCAATGCCGAGGAACTCGCGCAACTCGAATCGCTGGACACCGGCCACCCGATCCGCGATTCGCGCTCGCTCGACGTGCCACGCACGGCGGCATGCTTTCGCTACTTCGGCGGCATGGCCGACAAGCTGCAAGGCTCGGTGATTCCGGTCGAAGCGGGGTTTCTGAACTACGTGCAGCGCGCGCCGATCGGCGTGGTCGGGCAGATCGTGCCGTGGAATTTCCCGCTGATGTTCACGAGCTGGAAGATGGGACCGGCACTCGCGGCCGGCAACACGGTCGTGCTGAAGCCGTCGGAGATCACGCCGCTGTCCACGCTGCGCATCGTCGAGCTGATGGCCGAGGTCGGTTTTCCCGAGGGCGTCGTCAACATCGTCGCGGGCTATGGTCATACGGCGGGGCAGCGGCTCGCCGAGCATCCGGGCGTCGGCAAGATCGCGTTCACCGGATCGACCGCGACCGGGCGGCGCATCGTCGAGGCCTCGCAGGGCAATCTGAAGCGCGTGCAGCTCGAACTCGGCGGCAAGGGCGCGAACATCGTGTTCGATGACGCGAACCTCGATGCCGCGATCAACGGCGCCGCCTGGGCGATCTTCCACAACCAGGGCCAGGCGTGCATCGCGGGCTCGCGGCTGATCCTGCACGAGCGCATCGCCGATCAGTTCCTCGAGCGCTTCGTGTCGCTGGCGTCGTCGATCCGGCTCGGCGATCCGCTCGATGCCGACACCGAGATGGGGCCGCTCACCTCGAAGCAGCATCAGGAACGCGTGCTGGCGTTCGTCGACATCGCGCGTCAGCAGGGCGGCCGCGTGCTGACCGGCGGCACTGCACCGAGCGATGCATCGCTTGCGAACGGCTACTACGTGCGCCCGACCGTCGTCGAGGCCGCGAGTCCGAACGACCGCGTCGCGCAGGAGGAAGTGTTCGGCCCGTTCGTCACGGTGCTGCGTTTCCGTACCGACGACGAAGCGCTCGCGATCGCCAACGGCACCGACTATGGCCTCGGCAGCGGGCTATGGACGCGCGATCTGTCGCGCGCGCATTCGATGGCCGCGCGAATCCATGCGGGCATGTGCTGGGTCAACTGCTATAAGCGCGTCAATCCGGGCAGCCCTTTCGGCGGTGTAGGACAGTCGGGCTACGGCCGCGAGATGGGCTTCGAGGCGATGCACGACTACACGGAAGCGCGCTCGGTGTGGGTCAACGTCGACGGCAACGTGCCGCCGCATTTCAAGCGCTGAGGGCCGCATGGAGCGCTTCATCTATCAGGGCACGCCGTCGCGTGTGGTGTTCGAATGGGGCGGGCTCGCGACGCTGCCCGCGGAGGTCGAACGGTTAGGAGCCAAGCGCGCGCTGATCCTGGCGACACCCGAGCAGCACGCGCTGGCCGAGCGGGTCGCGGAGGTGCTCGGCAAGCGCGCGGCGGGTGTGCATGCGCAAGCCGTGATGCACGTGCCGATCGAAGTCGCTCGCGCGGCGCGCGATGCGGCGGCCGCGCTCGATGCCGACTGCTGCGTCGCGGTGGGCGGTGGTTCGACGGTCGGCCTCGGCAAGGCGATCGCGCTCGAATCGTCGTTGCCGATCATCGCCGTGCCCACCACCTATGCGGGCTCCGAGATGACGCCGATCTACGGCCTCACGGAAGGGCGTCTGAAGCGCACGGGACGCGATATGCGCGTGCTGCCACGCACGGTGATCTACGATCCGTCGCTGACGTTGTCGTTGCCGGCGGGCATTTCCGCCGCGTCGGGTATCAACGCGATGGCCCATGCGGTCGAAGCGTTGTATGCGGAAGACGCGAACCCGGTGATCAGCCTGATGGCCGAGGAAGCGATCCGCGCGCTCGGCGAAGCGCTGCCCGCGATCGTGCGCGCACCGGACGATGCCGCCGCGCGCAGCGGCGCGCTGTACGGCGCGTGGCTCGCGGGCACCTGTCTGGGCGCGGTCGGCATGGCCCTGCATCACAAGCTTTGTCATACGCTCGGTGGCACGTTCAACCTGCCGCATGCGCAAACCCATGCGGCGATGCTGCCGCATACGGCACACTACAACCACGGCGCCGCGCCCGCTGCGCTCGCGCGCGTCGCACGCGCACTCGGCGGCGAACGCGCGGCCGACGCGGGTCCGCTGCTGTTCGAACTGAACCGCGCGCTCGGCACTCCGCTGGCGCTCGCGCAGATCGGCATGCCCGAGGAGGGACTCGACGAAGCGGCCGATCTCGCGTGCAAGAATCCGTATGCGAACCCGCGTCCCGTGGAGCGTGATGCGATCCGCGCGCTGCTGCAACGGGCGTGGCAGGGTGCCGAACCCGTCTGAGCGCCGGAGAACGCAGCGCCGCCCAAACAATAGATGGAGGAAGACATGTCGACAGACAGCAAAGAGGCCGAGCAGGCCCTGACCGAGCAGGTGGTAGCAAGCTTCGCCGGCACGCCCGACGATCGGCTGCGCACGCTGATGCAAAGCCTCGTGCGGCACATGCATGCGTTCGTGCGCGAAGTCGAGCCGACCGAGGCCGAATGGATGTCGGCCATCCGCTTTCTGACCGACACCGGCAAGATGTGCGACGACCTCGTGCGCCAGGAATTCATTCTGCTGTCGGATACGCTCGGCGTATCGATGCTGGTCGACGCGATCAATCACCGGCTCGCGACGGGCGCCACCGACACCACCGTGTTCGGGCCGTTCTATATTCGCGGCATGCCCGAGCGCGCGTATGGCGAGAACATCGCGTTCACGCCGGGCACGCCCGCGCTCGTGCATGGGCGCGTGCTGTCGACGGACGGCGAACCGCTTGCCAACGCGGTACTGGACGTCTGGCAGACCGCCGAGAACGGCATGTACTCGGGACAGGACACCGCGCAGCCGCACGGCAATCTGCGTGGCCGTTTTCGCACCGACGCCGAAGGCCGCTATGCGATTTCGACGATCGTGCCGGTCAGCTATCCGATTCCGACCGACGGCCCGGTCGGCCGCATGCTCGAAGCGACCGGACGGCATCCGTGGCGGCCCGCGCATCTGCACTTCATGATCGACGCGCCCGGGCATCGTACGCTCGTCACGCATGTGTTCGATCGCGAAGATCCTTATCTGGGTTCGGACGCGGTGTTCGGCGTGAAGCCGTCGCTGATGGTCGACTATCGGGAGTGCCCCGCGGATCACGAACTCGCGCGCCGCTTCGGTTTCGATGGACCGTTCCGCGAAGCGCGCTACGACTTCATTCTCGATCGGAGCTGATGGCAATGGCACGTTTTTTCGCGGTATTCGCGACCGACAAGCCCGGCATGCGCGAAGTGCGCGACCGGGTGCGTCCGGTGCATCGCACGTGGCTGCGCGGCGGTACGCATCGCGGTGTGTTCGTGCGCCTCGGCGGTCCGACGCTCGCGCCGCAATGCGATGCGATGAATGGCACGTTGCTGGTCGTCGAAGCGGAGCGTATCGACGACGTGATGGAGTTTGTCAGCAACGATCCGTACATGCAGGCGGGGCTGTTCGATTGCGTCGAGATTCGCCCGTGGGACTGGAGCCTCGGCAATCCGGAACGGAGAGTCTGAGCGATGAACGAAACGCCGCTATGTCCGCTTGCCGACGTGCCCGATGGCGGCGCGCGGGTCGTCGATGCAACGGCCGCCGGCGTGCCCGTCGTGGTGGTGCGGCGGGGCGAGCAGGTGTGGGCTTACGCGAACCGTTGCCCGCATTTTTCGGTGCCGCTCGATTTCGAACCCGGCGATGTGCTGTGCTATCGCTCGCAGGTGTTGATGTGCGCGCATCACAGCGCGTTGTTTCGCTTCGAAGATGGACGCTGTATCGAGGGGCCGTGTGCGGGGGCGAGCCTCGATGCGGTGAAGATTGCGGTCGATGGGGACGCGTGGGTGGTGTTGAATCCGTAGTCGGCGCTCTGATAGCAGATTCAACCTCTGCGGTAGCGTGATTAGGCCAACGGCTTAGGGAAACGGGAACTGATCCGGTTTCACGCGCAAACGAGCGATGAGATTTTTGCCCCGTAGCGGGGCAAGGTCCTCATCCTTCACCCAGAATACTTCGAATTGCTGCAATTCCGGGCCTACGCGGGGGCCCTCCGGTGAGTGGCGCATTCGTGCGCGGATGATTCGGGGTAAGGCGCGAGGCTGAACCACGCGCCATACCCTGCCATTCCTACTTCAACCGCCCCGCCAGAAACTGCTGCAACCGCTCGCTACGCGGATTCGTCAGCACTTGATGCGGATGCCCTTGCTCCTCGATCTTGCCCTTGTGCAGGAACACGACATGATTCGACACGTTGCGCGCAAAGCCCATTTCGTGCGTGACGACGATCATCGTGCGGCCTTCTTCGGCGAGCGCCTGCATCACGCGCAGCACTTCGCCGACGAGCTCGGGATCGAGCGCCGAAGTCGGTTCGTCGAACAGCATCACTTCCGGCTCCATCGCGAGCGCGCGAGCAATCGCGACGCGCTGCTGCTGACCGCCCGACAGATGCGACGGATATTTCTTCTCCGTGCTGGCCGGCAAACCGACCTTGGTCAGATACTTGCGAGCACGCTCTTCCGCTTCGGCGCGGCTCAATCCCAGCACACTGATCGGCGCCTCGATGATGTTCTCGAGCACCGTCATATGCGCCCACAGATTGAAATGCTGGAACACCATCGCGAGACGCGTGCGCATCGTTTGCAACTGCTTCGGATGGGTCACGCGTAGCGAGCCGTTGCGATCCCTGCTCGTGTTGATTTCCTCGCCGTTAAGCGTGATGCGCCCGGAGCACGGCGATTCGAGAAAGTTGATGCACCGCAGGAAGGTGCTTTTCCCTGAGCCGCTCGACCCGATGAGGCTAATCACGTCGCCCGCCTTCGCCTTCAGCGAGACGCCCTTCAATACCTCGTTGTCGCCGAACTTCTTGTGCAGGTCGTCGACTGTCAGCTTGTACATGCTCGTATGCTCCATCATGGCGCGAATGCGCTTTAATGCCCTTGCGGTTTCAGATAAGCCAGCAAACGGATTTCCATCTTGCGGAAGCCCCAGATCAGCGCGAACACGATCGCCGCATACAGGATCGCCGCGATGCCGTACGCCTGGAACGTCGCGTAGGTCGCGGAGTTGACGTCGCGCGCCACTTTCAGAATGTCGGGGACGGTCGCCGTGAACGCGAGCGTGGTCGCGTGCAGCATCAGGATCACCTCGTTGCTGTACGAGGGCAGGGCCCGGCGCAGCGCAGACGGCAGGATGATGCGCGTATACAGCTTGAACTTCGACATGCCATAAGCCTGAGCCGCTTCGATCTCGCCGTGCGAGGTCTCGCGGATCGCGCCTGCGAAGATCTCGGTGGCGTACGCGCATTCGTTCAGCGCGAACGCGAGCAGCGTGCAGTTCATCGCATTGCGAAAGAAGCTGTCGAGCATCGCGTGCGAATGGACGAAATGCAGACTGTAGAGCCCCGTGTAGATCAGCAGCAATTGAACGTACAACGGCGTGCCGCGAAACACGTAGGTGAACAGCCAGACGGGCCCGGAGATGTAACGGTTGCGCGACGCGCGCGCGATCGCGAGCGGCACGGCCAGCATGAAACCCAGCACGATCGATGCAACCAGCAGCCACAGCGTGATGACGAGGCCGGTGTAATTGAAGCCGTCCGTGAAAATGTAGTTCTGCCAGTATTGACGGATCAGTTCGATCACAGCGCGGCCCTCCGTACGCCGATCGAGTAGCGCTTCTCGAGGCGGATCAATACCAGGTTCGAAATGGTCGTGATGGCGAGGTAGATGGCCCCGGTCGCCAGCGTGAAGAAAAAGAACGACTGCGTGCTCTTGCCGGCGTCCTGCGATGCCTTGACCACGTCCGCGAGACCGATGATCGACACGAGCGCGGTGGCCTTCACGAGCACCTGCCAGTTGTTGCCGATACCGGGCAGCGCGAAGCGCATCATCTGCGGGAACAGGATGCGGGTGAACACGCGCCGCGCGCTCATGCCGTACGCGAAGCCCGCTTCGATCTGCCCGCGCGGCACCGAAAGGAACGCGCCGCGGAAGGTTTCGGTGAAGTACGCGCCGTAAATGAAGCCCAGCGTGATCACACCGGCGAGAAACGGATCGATGTCGATCTGCTCCATGCTGAACATGTCGGTCAGCTCATTGAGCCAGATCTGGATGCTGTAGAACAGCAACAGCATCAGCACGAGGTCGGGCACGGCGCGGATCAGCGTCGTGTACATCGCGCCGATGCGCGAAAGCACGCGGTTGGTCGACAGCTTCGCGGCGGCGCCGAGAAGTCCCAGCGCGAACGACGCCGCCAGCGACAGCACCGCGAGCTTGATGGTTACCCACGTGCCCGCGAGGAGCAGCGGACCGAAGCCTTGAAACAGCATGGGAGTGTCCTTGTTGAAGGAGCGACCCGCGCATGCGCGCGGGGTCTACCGATCGGGTGGAGCGGGCTCGTGGTGTTGCGCGCGGGCTTAGCCGCCGTACACGTCGAAGTCGAAGTACTTCTGCTCGATCTTCTTGTAGGTGCCGTCCTTGATCATGTCGGCGATCGCCTTGTCGACCTTGATCTTCAGATCTTCGTCTTCCTTGCGCATGCCGATGCCCGCGCCGTTGCCGAGGATCTTCGGATCGTCGATGTTCTCCCCGACGAACGCGAAGCCCGCGCCGCGCGGCGTCTTCAGGAAGCCCTGGTCAGCCTGCACCGCGTCTTGCAGTGCCGCGTCCAGACGGCCCGACTGCAGGTCGGTGTAGACCGCGTCCTGGTTCTGGTACGGCACGACCTTCACACCCTTCGCCTCCCAATAGGTCTTCGCATAGGTTTCCTGAATCGTGCCCTGTTCGACGCCAACCGTCTTGCCCTTCAGCGAGTCGGCGGTCGGCACGATACCCGAGCCCTTCTTCGCGACGAGCCGTGTCGGCGTGTTGAACAGCTTCGACGAGAAAGCGATCTGTTCAGCACGTTTCGGCGTCATCGACATCGACGACAGCACGCCGTCGAACTTCTTCGCCTTCAGTGCCGGAATCATGCTGTCGAAGTCCTGCTCGACCCAAACGCACTTCGCATTCAGACGGCGGCAGATTTCGGTGCCGAGGTCGACGTCGAAGCCGACCAGCTTGCCATCGGTCGCTTTCGATTCGAACGGCGCATAGCTCGCATCGACGCCGAAGCGGACCGTGGACCAATCTTTGGCGAAAGCGCCGGTGGCGGCGAGTGCGAGGGCGAGGGATAGGGCAAGTTTCTTCATCAAAGTCTCCGGGAGGGATGCTGCGAGGTGCGATGTTGTATAGACAAATTATCCCGTACGGCCGTTGAGCGGCAATCAGGGTTAGTGCTTACGCGCACCCAGGAGGGAGACGGAGAATAGGCGTATGGGCGTTTGCGGGCGGGATTGTCAGGCTGATTGAAAGGCTGCGGGCGCAGCCCGAGTTTTCGCGTATACCCGCGGTCTATACCGTGGCAAATAGCTTGTCCATACAACTTCGTTGCGGCGATGCCCGCATGGGCATCTAGCCGCGAACCCCGCGAACCGCGCTACTGATGCGAAGGCGGCAGATAGGTCATGTGCTGTTCGTCGTACAGCGCGTAGATCAGTTCGAGCATGCGCTGGATGTCGGCCGATTCGTCGAGCATGCGGATGCTCATGATGATCGGCGACACGAGGTTCTGATCGTCGAGGTCCTTATAGGCGATGTCGCCGCGCTGCAAGCCGTACACGCTCGCCGGCACGATCGAGATGCCTTCGCCGGCGGCGACGAGGCCGAGCGCGATCTGCAACTCGCGCGTCTCGTAGAGCCGCTGCGGTTTCAGGCCGCGATCGTGAAACGCGGCCAGCACCTGGTCCGCGTAACTGGGCCGCGGCGCCTTCGGAAAGATGATCAGCGTTTCGCTGGTCAGGTCGTGCAGCGACAGCACCGGCTTCGCGTCGCTCAGCGGATGGCCGAGGGGCAGCGCGACGATCATCCGTTCTTCGCGCAGCACGACACGCTTGATGCTCGGGTCTTCGTGACGAATGCGGCCGAAGCCGACGTCGATGCGGCCTTCCTTGAGCGCCTTGATCTGATCCATCGTCGACATCTCGTGCAGGCTCAGCTCGACGGTGCTGTTCTCGGTGCGAAAGCGGCGGATGATTTTCGGCAGCATGCCGTACAGCGTCGAACCGACGAAGCCAACGGATAAACTCCGTTCGATCTTGCCGACGCGCCGCGTCATCGCCTCGATTTCCGTCGTTTGCGCGAGCAGCTGCACCGCGTGCGAATAGAAGAAGCGGCCCGCCTCGGTCAGCTTCAGCGGCCGCGAGTTGCGCTCGAACAGCTGCACGCCGAGCGTGTCTTCGAGCTGCTGGATCTGCCGGCTCAACGGCGGCTGCGCAATATGCAGACGTTTGGCGGCCTTGGTGACGTTGCATTCCTCGGCAACGGCTACGAAGTAGCGCAGGTGGCGCAATTCCATAAAAATACCTTTTAAGTATCGTCCCGATACTAAATCAGTGTTGGACGATGCAAATGGCGGACAACTATCCTTCAGTTACCGTAGACGCCCCACAAAATTATACCTCCCGAGCATTGACAACTCGGCCCGGTCTGAAGCGTCGGTCGGCCCCACGGAGACGGCGCAGGCAATTCCTCGCGCATGGGATCCAAGACTTAGAAGAGTTCAGGAGCAGCAATGAAACACGCTGAAATCGAAACCCTGTCGAAAGGGTTGCCCACCGATATCCCGCCTCTCGTGCCGAAGGTCGAGCCCTTGCGCGCCGCGACCTGACGCAACGCCCGGAGGCGCACCGCCTCCACTCCCGACGTGAAAGACCAACCGGCCTGCCGGCCTCCCGGCAGGCAGGCCGCTCCCTACACGCGTGCTTCGCACGCATACCGACAGTCCGTACCAGGAGACACGCATGATTCCGATCTATCCGGATCACACTCCACAACTGAAGAACATCGACGACTTTCTCGTGGAAGACCGCGAGCGCGGCGACTACCGCCTGCATCGCAGCGCGTTTACCGACGAGCGTCTGTTCGAACTCGAAATGCAGCATATTTTCGAGGGCAACTGGATTTATCTCGCGCACGAAAGCCAGATTCCGAACAACAACGATTACTTCACGACCTATATGGGCCGGCAGCCGGTCGTGATCGCGCGCAATCGTCAGGGCGAGCTGAACGCGTTCATCAATTCGTGCACGCACCGCGGCGCGATGCTGTGCCGTCACAAGCGCGGCAACAAGGCGACCTATACGTGCCCATTCCACGGCTGGACCTTCAACAACAGCGGCAAGCTGCTGAAGGTCAAAGACCCGTCGGACGCGGGCTATCCCGACTGCTTCAACAAGGAAGGCTCGCACGACCTGAAGAAGCTCGCGCGCTTCGGCAACTATCGTGGCTTCCTGTTCGGCAGCCTGAGCGATGACGTGCCGCCGCTCGAGACGTTCCTCGGCGAGGCGGCGCTCATCATCGACATGATCGTCGACCAGTCGGAAGACGGTCTCGAAGTGCTGCGCGGCTCATCGACCTACACGTATGAAGGCAACTGGAAGCTGACCGCCGAAAACGGCGCGGACGGCTATCACGTGTCGGCCGTGCACTGGAACTACGCGGCGACGACCAATCATCGCAGGGAAGAAAACGCCCGCGAAGACAAGATCCGCGCGATGGATGCGGGCAGCTGGGGCCGTCAGGGCGGCGGCTTCTACGCGTTCGAGCACGGCCACATGCTGCTGTGGACGCGCTGGGCCAATCCCGAAGACCGTCCGAACTTCAGCCGCCGCGAGGAATTCGCCGCGCGCTGCGGCGCCGAGCGCGCCGACTGGATGATCCAGAACTCGCGCAACCTGTGCCTCTACCCGAACGTGTATCTGATGGACCAGTTCGGCTCGCAGATTCGCGTGCTGCGGCCGCTGTCGGTCAACAAGACCGAGGTGACGATCTACTGCATCGCGCCGAAGGGCGAATCCGACGAAGCGCGTTCGCGCCGCATCCGGCAATACGAGGACTTCTTCAACGTGAGCGGCATGGCCACGCCCGACGACCTCGAGGAATTCCGCGCCTGCCAGTTGGGCTACGCGGCCCGCGCGGTCGAATGGAACGACATGTGCCGCGGTTCGAAGCACTGGATCGACGGCGCCGACGAAGCCGCGCAAAAGATCGGCCTGAACCCCGTGATGAGCGGTGTAAAGACCGAAGACGAAGGCCTCTACACGGTGCAGCACCGCTACTGGATCGACACGATGAAAAAGGCGCTGAACGCGCCGGGGAGCCGCGCATGAGCAACATCGCCATCACCGATATTCAGGCTTTCCTGTTCCGCGAAAGCCGCCTGCTCGACGACGAGCAATGGGACGAGTGGCTCGCTTGCTATCACCCGGACGCGTCGTTCTGGATGCCGTCGTGGGACGACGAGGACAAGCTCGTCACCGATCCGCAGCGCGAGATCTCGCTGATCTATTACCCGAACCGCCAGGGCCTCGAAGATCGCGTGTTCCGCATCAAGACCGAGCGTTCGAGCGCGACGATGCCCGATACGCGCACGAGCCACAACGTCGCGAACGTCGAAGTGGAGAGCGTGGAGAACGGCGTGTACACGGTGCGCTTCAACTGGCACACGCTGAGCCATCGCTACAAGACGAACTACAGCTACTTCGGCATGTCGCGCTACGTGATCGACTTCAACGGCGCCGAGCCGCAAATCCTGAGCAAGTACGTCGTGCTGAAGAACGACTACATCAATCAGGTCATCGACATCTACCACATCTAGCCGGTGCGGTTGCAGGAGACAGGTCATGGAACACACTATTGCACTTCAGTTCGAAGACGGCGTCACGCGCTTCATCAGCTGCCGTGAGAACGAAACACTGTCGGATGCCGCGTATCGGCAGAAGATCAACATTCCGCTCGACTGCCGCGAAGGCGCATGCGGCACCTGCCGCGGACTGTGCGAATCGGGCGCGTACGACATGCCCGAGGAGAGCTACGTCGAAGATGCGTTGACCCCCGAGGAAGCGGGCAAGGGCTATATCCTCGCGTGCCAGACGCGGCCGCGCTCGGATCTGGTGATTCGCGTGCAGGCGTCGTCGGCGGCGTGCAAGACCGGGGTGTCGCGTTTCGAAGGCACGCTCGCGGCGGTCGAACGGCTGTCGGATTCGACGATCCATTTCTCGATCGATATCGAAGGCGCGAGCGCGCCGAGCTTTCTCGCGGGCCAATACGTGAACGTCGAGATTCCGGGCGCGAGCGGCGAGAGCCGGTCGTACTCGTTCAGCTCGGCGCCGGGCGCGGCGCGTGCGGCGTTCGTCGTGCGCAACGTGCCTGACGGCAAGATGAGCGGCTTTCTGAGCCGCGATGCGCAGCCGGGTCAGCGGATCGGCTTCACGGGTCCGTATGGCAGCTTCTATCTGCGCGATCCGCAGCGTCCGGTGCTGTTCCTCGCGGGCGGCACCGGCATTGCGCCGTTCCTGTCGATGCTCGACGTGCTGAAGGCGAGCGGCAACACGCAGCCGGTGCGGCTCGTGTACGGCGTGACCCACGACATCGATCTGGTCGCGCTCGAACAGCTCGAACAAGCGCAGCGCACGCTGCCGAATTTCAGCTACCGCACCTGTGTCGTCGATGCCGCGAGCAGCCACGAGCGCAAAGGCTACGTGACCGCGCACGTCGACAGCGAATGGCTCAATAGCGGCGACGTCGACGTCTACCTGTGCGGCCCGGTCGCGATGGTCGAAGCGGTGCAGGGCTGGCTGCGCGAGAGCAGCGTCGAGCCCGCGAACTTCTACTACGAAAAATTCTCGGCGAGCAACGTAGCATGACTTCGACCTTTATCGATCGCTTCAAGGACAAGGTGCTCGTCGTGACCGGCGCGGGCCAGGGCATCGGCCGCGGCGTCGCGTTGCGCGCGGCGCGCGAGGGCGCGGCGGTGGTGCTGGTGGACCGTTCGCCGATCGTGCACGAGGTGACAGAAGAGATTACGCGTGCCGGCGGCGCTGCGCGCGCGTTCATCGCCGACCTCGAAACCTATGCGGGCGCGGCTGCAATGACGGCCTTCGCGATCGAGGTGTTCGGCCGCATCGACGCGCTCGTCAACAATGTCGGCGGCACGATCTGGGCGAAGCCGTACGAAGAGTACGAAGCCGAGCAGATCGAGGCCGAGGTGCGGCGCTCGCTGTTCCCGACGCTGTGGTGCTGCCACGCGGTGTTGCCCGCGATGCTGGAGCGCGCGAGCGGTGCGATCGTCAACGTGTCGTCGATTGCGACGCGCAGTATTTATCGCGTGCCGTATGCGGCGTCGAAGGGCGGCGTCAATGCGCTCACCGCGAGCCTCGCGTTCGAGCATGCCGAACACGGCATCCGCATCAACGCGGTCGCGACCGGCGGCACCGAAGCGCCGCCGCGCCGCGTGCCGCGCAATACCGCGCCGCAAAGCGAGCAGGAAGCCACGTGGTATCAGGGCATCGTCGATCAGACGATCGCGTCGAGCCTGATGCATCGCTACGGCACGATCGACGAACAGGTCGGCGCGATCCTGTTCCTCGCTTCCGATGAAGCGTCGTATATCACCGGCACCGTGCTGCCGGTCGGCGGCGGCGATCAAGGCTAGCGAGCGGCGGGCCGAACCACGCCGATAGGCCGCGCGGCGATTGTCCTTCATACTATCGGCCCGGAATGACTGCTCCGCCCGGCGCGATGTCACCAACAGCGGGCCGCCACGACCCACATCGACGATGAATCCCACCCCTGGCCAGGCGCCGACCGCGCGCGCCATTGCGGCCGACTGGTCCGTGTCCGCCATCGTGGCCGGCTTTCTGGCCGTGCTGATCTCGTACGCGGGCCCGCTCGTGATCTTCTTCCAGGCGGCGCAAGCGGCCCACATGCCCAACGAGATGGTCGCGTCGTGGGTATGGGGCATCTCGATCGGCGCGGCCGTCTCCGGCATCTTCGCGAGCTGGAAGCTGAAAGTGCCGGTTGTGACCGCGTGGTCCGCGCCCGGCACCGCGCTGCTGGTCGGACTGTTTCCCGCGTTGACGCTGCATCAGGCGGTGGGCGCATACCTGAGCGCAGCTGTGATCATTCTGCTGATCGGCATCTCGGGCTATTTCGATCGCATGGTGCGCAGCATTCCGAAGGGCATCGCCTGCGGGATGATGGCCGGCATTCTGCTGCAGTTCGGCACACATGCGTTCAAGGCTGCGACGTCGATGCCGGCGCTGGCGTTAGGCATGATCGGCGCGTACATCGTGTTCAGGCGCCTGCTGCCGCGCTATTGCATCGTGCTGGTACTGCTGACGGGCACGGTGCTCGCCATCGCGCTCGGCGCCGCGCACCTCGGCGCGCTGCCGCTGCAAGTCACGCGGCCGATCTTCATCCAACCCGAATGGACGCTGAGCTCGACGCTGAGTCTTGCGCTGCCGCTCGTCGTCGTCAGTCTGACCGGGCAGTTTCTGCCGGGCATGGCGATTCTGCGCCTGTCCGGCTATCACACGCCGGCGCGGCCAATCATCACCGCGACTAGCATCGCGTCGATCGGCGTGGCGTTTTTCGGCGGCATCACGATCGTGATCGCCGCGATCACGGCGGCGCTGTGCACCGGCAAGGATGCGCACGACGACCCGGACAAGCGCTATATCGCGGGCATCGCCAACGGCGTGTTTTATCTGATCGGCGGCACCTTCGCCGGTGCGATCGTCGCGCTGTTCACGATGCTGCCGAAGGAGTTCGTCGCGATTCTGGCGGGTCTAGCGTTGATCGGTGCGATCACGTCGAACGTGATGGGCGCGATCCAGGACGAAGACCATCGCGAGGCCTCGGTCATCACGTTTCTCGCGACTGCATCCGGTATGACCTTCCTCGGGCTCGGCTCCGCGTTCTGGGGCATCGTGATCGGCTCGTTCGCCTACCTCGTGCTGAACAAGGTGCGGCGCGAGACGTCGGCAAACCAATGACGAAGCAGTGACTCAAGGCCGCGCCCCGAGCGCCTGAAACAGTGCGGCGGTATCGGCATAACGCTGCGCGGCGGCTTTGGTGCGATCGAGTCCGGTCTGCAATTCCTGGCGCTGCGTATCGAGCAGCGTCAATTGGCTGATGCCGCCCGCCGCATAACGCTGACTCGCGATACCGGCGCTGTGCTGCGCGCTGCGCTGCGCGGCATCGAGCGCCTGCAATGCAATCGCATCCTGATCGAGCGCGCGCAGCGCGTCGGCGACCTGTTGCAGTCCCTGCAGCACGGTTTGCTTGTAGACGGCGAGCGCCGCCTGGTAGGCCGCCTCGGACGAATGCTTGCGCGCCAGCAGTTCACCGCCATGAAACAGCGGCTGTGTGAGACCCGCGCCGAAACTCCACACGTTGAAACCCGTCAGCAGGTCGGACACGTTGACCCGTTCGGTCGCCGCGCTGCCCGATAGCGTGATGCGCGGATACAGGTTCGCGGTCGCGACGCCGATGTTCGCGCTCGCCTGATGCAACAACGCCTCGGACGCGCGAATGTCGGGCCGCTGCTGCGCGAGCGTCGACGGCAAGGTCAGCGGCAGGTCGGCCGGCAGTACGAGCGTATCGAGGTCCAGCGCGGCAAGGTCGTGCGCGGTGGCCGATTCCGCTGGCGCGCGTCCCAGATAGATCGCGAGCTGATGATCGGTCTGTGCGAGCTGCGTGCGCAACGGCGGCAACGTCGCGCGGGTTTGCTGCACGAGCGTGCGCTGGCTCAGCAGATCGACCTCGGAGATGCCGCCCGCGCGATAGCGGCGCTCGGCGATATCGAGTTGCTGCATCTGGTTCGCGAGCAGCGCTTCCGTGAGCGCGATCTGCCGCGCAAGCGATGCGCGCCGGATCGCCGCCGTCACCACATTGCCCGCGACCGTCAAACGCGCGGCTTCGAGTTCGTATTGCTGATAGTCGACTTGCGCGGCCACCGCTTCGAGCGCGCGGCGATTCGCGCCGAACAGATCGAGCGTGTACGACACGGTGACCTGCGCGCTGTATAGCGTGAACGGCGCAAACGCGCGGCCCTGCGTCAGCTGGCCGAAGCCGAGCGCTTCGGGATCGATTTTTTCGCGCGTGGTCGACAGGTTCGCGTCGACCTGCGGCCACAGCGTGCCGCCCGCCTGCGCGCGGTAGTCCTGCTGCGCTTGGTCGAGTTTCGCGCGGGCTTGCGCGAGGGTCGGGCTGTCGTCTAGCGCCTGCTGCACCAGCGCGTTCAGCGCCGGCGAGCCGAACGCGCGCCACCAGCCGTCGCCGGGCACATCGGTCGGCACGAAGTGTTGTGCGGCGCCGCCGGGACCATCGGCGGCGACGGTGCTTGCCGCGAGCGGCGCGGCGGTATAGCTCGACACGCTGGTCACGTCGGGCCGATGGAAATCGGGGCCGACGGTGCACGCGCACAATGCCGCGCTTGCGCCGAAGGCGGCGAGCCGACGCGTAGCGGATAAATAAGCCGCGCGATGAAAAACCACGTCACGAAAGCGAGGAGCGGAACACATTGCGGGCCTTCCTCAATCGAGCGTGCGTCGATAGAACCTCACGGCGACACCCATCACGACGAACAGAAAGATCAGCAGCGGCCACACATGCGGCCACATGTCGGCCCAACCGACGCCTTTTAGCAGAATGCCGCGCACGAGCCGGTTGAAGTAGGTGAGCGGCAACAGATTGCCGATGTACTGCGCCCACTTCGGCATGCCCGCGAACGGAAACATGAACCCCGACAGCAGGATGTTGGGCAGAAAATAGAACATCGTCAGCTGCATGGCCTGCAACTGATTCTGCGCGAGCGACGACAGCGTAATGCCGATCGTCAGATTGGCCGCGACGAACAATAGCGCGGACAGATACAGCGCGATCAGACTGCCTTCGAACGGCACGTTGAACACGAAGCGAGCCGCCGCGACAATGATGCTGACCTGCACCAGACCGATGGCGACGTAGGGCACGATCTTGCCGGTCATCACTTCGAGCGGCAGCACCGGCGTAGCCAGCAGATTTTCCATCGTGCCGCGCTCGCGTTCGCGGGTGATCGCGAGGCCCGTCATCATCACCATCGTCATCGTCAGGATCACGCCCATCAGGCCCGGCACCACGTTGTACTGGGTGATGCTTTCGGGGTTGTAGAGCCGGTGCAATTGCACATCGAACGCGGTGGGGCCGGCCGCGAGCGACGACAGCGGACCCGTGAGGTCCTTCTGCAATACCGACTGCGTGATCGACGGCAACGCGCCGAGCGCGGTGCCCACCGCCATCGGGTCCGTCGCGTCGGCTTCGACGAGCAGCGAGGGCCGCGCGCCCTTGGCCAGCTCGCGCGTGAAACCGACCGGAATATTCAGCACGAACAGCACCTTGCCTTGCGCGAGCGCGCGGCGGCCGGACTCTTCGTCGGGCAGCGTCGAGACGATGTCGAAGTAGTCGGAGTTGCGCATCGCCATCAGGAAGCTGCGTGTGAATTCACTGTGGTCGGCGGCGATGACGGCGGTCGGCAGATGCTTCGGGTCGGTATTGATCGCGAAGCCGAACAGCGCCATCTGCATGATCGGCAGCACGATCATCATCGCAAACGTGATGCGGTCGCGCTTCAGCTGCAAGAACTCCTTGCGCACGATGCTCCACCAGCGCATCAGCGAAAAGCGTGGAAGCCGGCGCGCGGAATTCACGATGCTTTGCCCGCGGAAGGCGTTGCGTAATTGTCGGTCGAGCGGTTCATCATGAAGATGAACACGTCTTCGAGGCCGGTTTCCTGTCGTTCGATTCGCAGCGCGGGGTTCGAGCGTTCCAACTGATCGATGCTCGCGTGGAGTTCGGGCGTGTCGGGCCCGCTCACGTGCAGCGACGAACCGAACGCGACGGTCTGCTCGACGCCGGGCGATCTGCGCAGCCGGTCGCCGAGCTCGACGAGATTCTGGCCGTACACGGCCCACGTCACGAGCCCTTGCGAGTCGATCACCTGTTGCGACGTACCCTGCGCGAGCAGCTTGCCGTACGCGATATAGGCGAGCTTGTGGCAGCGTTCCGCTTCGTCCATATAGTGCGTGCTGACGAGTACCGAGATGCCGCGCGCCGCGAGGCGGTGCAGCTCTTCCCAGAAGTCGCGGCGCGCGCTTGGATCGACACCGGCGGTCGGTTCGTCGAGCAGCAGCAGTTCCGGCTCGTGCAGCATGCACGCGGCCAGCGCGAGACGCTGCTTCCATCCGCCCGACAGTGCGCCGGCCAGCTGCTTCTCGCGGCTTTGCAAACCAAGCTGTTCGAGCGCGCGATCCACCGCCTCGCGGCGGTTCTTCATCTCGTAGATGCGCGCGACGAAGTCGAGGTTTTCGCGGATCGACAGATCTTCCCAATAGGAGAAGCGCTGCGTCATATAGCCGGTGCGGCGCTTGATCTGCGCGCTGTCCTGCACGATGTCGTAGCCGAGACAGGTGCCGCTGCCGGAGTCCGGCGTCAGCAGTCCGCACATCATGCGGATGCAGGTAGTCTTGCCGCTGCCGTTCGGGCCGAGAAAACCGAAAATCTCGCCGCGCTGCACCTGCATCGTCACGTCGTTGACCACGTGCTTGCTGCCGAAATGCTTGTTGAGCCCGTGCACGTCGATAGCGTACGCGGGCTCGCTGGCGTTGGCGGGGGGCGGCGCGGGCGCACTCATTGCAGCGTGACCGTGACGGGCTGGCCGGGCCGCAGCTTCGGCGCATCGGCGGTTTGCGGTCTGGCTTCGACCATGAACACGAGCTTCGCGCGGCTTTCGTTGCTGAAGATCACCGGCGGCGTGTACTCCGCCTGGTCCGAGATGAAGCTGAGCACGGCCGGCACATCGGCGGCGCAACCGTCGCAATGAATCGATACGTGACGGCCCGGCGCGAGCGAACCGACCACTCCCTGCGGCACGAAGAAACGCACCTTGACGTTCTCCGGCGGCAGCATGCGCACGACCGGGCTGCCCGCCGGCACCCATTCGCCGCTGCGATACATCGTGTCGAACACGAGGCCCGCGTGCGGCGCGTGCACGCTTTTCTGATCGAGCTTCCATTGGGCCTGGCCGAGTTGGGCCTGCGCGGCGTCGACTTGCGCCTGTTGCGCGCGAATCTGTTCGATCCGCCCCGGCAGACGTGCGACCGCGAGCTGACTTTGCAACTCGCGCACGTGCGCGGCGCTCGACAGCGCGCTCGCGCGCGAGTCGTCGAGCTGGCTTTGCGCGATGCCGCCGGCGTCGAATTGCTGTCGATCGCGGCGGAACTGGGTCGCGGCGCGCGCCGCATC
Organism: Paraburkholderia sp. BR14320; assembly: GCF_040948665.1. NCBI lineage: Bacteria > Pseudomonadati > Pseudomonadota > Betaproteobacteria > Burkholderiales > Burkholderiaceae > Paraburkholderia > Paraburkholderia sp. BR14320. Next base: position 31,221 of record NZ_JBFPKG010000005.1, on the reverse strand, counting down.
GGCTTCGGCCTGTACGAGTTGCGCGCGCGTCACGTCGACTTCCGGCGGACGCTTGCCGGTCCCGAGGTCGGCGAGCTGGGCGCGGGCGGAGCGCAGCTGCTCGTTGGCCTGCGCCACCGCGTCGGTTTCGTTCTGCGCTTCGAGCGCGAACAGCGGCGTGTTCTGCGCGACGGTCTGCCCGCGCGAGACCGCGAGTTCGGTCAACTGTCCCGCCTGCGAAGACGCGAGGTACAGGAATTCGCCTTCCACATAGCCTTGCCACGTGTTCGCGGGTTGTTGCGAACAGCTCGCGCACGCGATGCACAGTGCGAGCAACGCGACACGTGTGGATGAGCGGGCGGACGGAATCATGACGGCTTTCCTTTCGCGCGGCGTGCGGTGGACGTCGCCCGGGTCCTGGCCCTGGAGCTCGTCTTGACTGCGGTGGCTGCGCTCATGCCCTGCGTGAGCAGTGCCACGACGTGGCGTTCGAGCGTCGCGCGATCGAACGAGCTGCGCGGATTCAGGCGCTGCCAGATCCTGGCGGTTGCCTGCGGCAGCATCACGAGCGCGAGCACCGAGTTGAACAGCAGCAACGGTTCGAGCTGCGCATTCAACTGGCCCGACGCGCAGCCACGTGCGATGTTCTGACCGAACGCGGCGACCTTTTGCACGGGGATATGCGCAAACGCGCGCTCGCGCAGCAGGCCGCCTTCGTTGATGATTTCGCGCAGCCATAGCGAAGGCAGCCACGGCATGGTCTCGGTGACGTCGAACATGCGTTTGACGATGCCTTGCGTCAGCGCGAGCGGATCGTCGTGTTCGGCATCGACCGGGTCCCAGATCGCGCCGAATGCGGCGACCAGTTTTTCCTCGAACAACGCGTCGAGCAGCTTTTCGCGGGTCTGGAACCAGTAGTGCACCATCGCGGACGTCACGCCGCTCGCCGCCGCGATCTGCGCCACCGTCGTGTTGGCGATGCCGCGCTCGGCGAACAGCGTCACCGCGACATCGAGCAGATGTTCGCGTGCGTCGAAGTCCTGCGGATGAGGACGGCGACCCATTCTGGAGCGGGCGACTTGCGGCATGGGAAACCTGACTAACTGATGAGTTAGTTAGTTTTAACTGCTTGATAGTAGGACAAGTTTTGAGGTGCTGGAGGAGGGAAAACCCTGGCTGGGGGTGGCCGCCGTCGTGTCGTCGATCCGCGTCAAGAGACCGCGCGGCCATGCAACCTGGGTACCGGAATAGACGCTCTTACAAACAACGCGACGAAATTCACAGCACTGAGCCCTTGAGATGTTTTTCCCTTTCGACTTGCCGACGCGGTCGTCGTGCCATCGTTGGGAGCCGAGAATGCGCCGCTCGTCACTATCGAGGCCGCGATGCTCGGTTTGCCTGCCCTCGTCCACGACGGCGGCAGCATGGCGACGACCGGTGACGCGGTAGGCAACAAGATCAAATTTCGGTCAGAGCCTCAGAGCCTCGAACTGGCACTGGATCGACTGGCGAAGCATCTGGCGGACAAGGGCAGAAGCTATTCACTCGCTGAGTATTTGCCGGAGCACTACCAGCAGCGGCTCGTGGAAATCATGGAACTCGGAGAGCATGCGGGCACGGCACCTTCGAGGCGGACAGACGAGGCGGTCTGCTGACGCTTGCGCCGTTCTACCTGGACGTTAAGCTGACAGTGGACGGCGCGACGGCGTCGTCCGAATGCGTGACTGCTGCGCGCAAAGCGCATTTTCGCCGGAAATTTCTATACTTCTGTAGCGCACCTGGCACGATCCAGCCCGCGCGACCCAGACGAATTCACGTCAACGAAACGAAAGAATCGAAGCGAACCCGCGGCGCCGCTATCACGGCTCACGCGCGATTCGTATGAGGAGGGAGACATGGCACATTCCGCAACCGCCGAGTCGGGGAAGGAAGGCCACGGCGACGCCTCACCGGCTCTTCCAGCGCTCGCGCTGGCCGCGCTCGGCGTGGTCTATGGCGACATCGGCACGAGCCCGCTCTATACGCTTGCCACCGTGTTCGATCCCGCCAACGGTCTCACGCTCAATGCTTTCAATATCGTCGGCATCGTTTCGCTGATTTTCTGGTCGCTGATGATCGTCGTTTCGCTGAAGTACGTCGTCCTGATCCTGCGGGCGAATAATCACGGCGAAGGCGGGATCATGGCGTTGCTCGCGCTCGCGGCGTCGTCGATCGCGTCGCGGCCGCGCTTGCGTCGCGGGCTCCTCGTGGTGGGGGTGATGGGCGCGGCGCTGTTCTTCGGCGACAGCGTGATCACGCCGGCCATATCCGTGCTGAGCGCCGTGGAAGGGCTCGAAGTCGTCGAGCCCGGGCTCAAGACCTATGTGGTTCCGGTGACGCTCGCCGCGCTGATCGTCCTGTTCGTCACGCAAAAGCACGGCACGGGCGGCATCGGCGCCGTGTTCGGGCCGGTGATGGTGCTGTGGTTCGTCGTGATCGGCGCGGCGGGCGTCGCTAACATCATCGCCACGCCGGTCGTGCTGTATGCGCTCAATCCGCTGGAAGGGCTCCGCCTGGTCATGCATCACCGCTGGCTCGCGTTCGTCGCGCTTGGCGCGGTGGTGCTGTCGCTGACGGGCGCGGAGGCGCTCTACGCCGACATGGGCCATTTCGGCAAGCGGCCCATTCGTGTGACGTGGTTCGGCGTCGTTTTTCCCGCGCTCGCGCTGAACTATCTGGGCCAGGGCGCGCTGCTGCTGGCGAACCCCGGCGCGGTGCAAAACCCGTTCTACCGACTGTTCCCGCAGTGGGCCATCGTGCCGATGATCGTGCTGGCGACGATCGCCACCGTGATCGCGTCGCAAGCCGTTATTTCGGGTACCTATTCGATGACGATGCAGGCGATGCAGCTTTCCTTCCTGCCGCGCATGAACATCGTGCATACGTCGGAGCGCGAGATCGGGCAGATCTACGTGCCCGGCATCAACTGGATTCTGCTGGTCGCCGTGGTCGCGGCGGTGTTGGGCTTCCGCTCGTCGACGGCGCTCGGGGCCGCGTACGGCATCGCCGTGACCGGCACGATGCTGATCACCACGTTCCTGACGTTCTTCGTCGTGCGTTACGCGTGGCGCTACAACTGGCTGCTGTGCGTGCTCTCCACCTCGTTCTTCTTCGTGATCGACGCGCTGTTCTTTTCGGCGAATCTGCTCAAGATCGTCGATGGCGGGTGGTTCCCGCTCGTAGTCGGCGCGATCATGTTCACGATCATGGCGACGTGGGGACGCGGCTGGGAGATGATGCTGGCCGAAGCGCGCACGCGGGCGGGAAAGACGCCGCTCAAACAGTACCTCACCACGCTGCTCGAAAGTTCGCCGACGCGTGTGGGCGGCACGGCGATCTTCCTGACGCCGGACGCCGAAGCGGTGCCGCACGCGCTCGTCAACAATCTGCGGCACAACCGTGTGCTGCATGAGCGCACGGTCTTCCTGACCGTAATCACGAAAAACGTGCCGTGGGTGGCCGACAGCGAGCGCGTGCAGATCAGGCCGCTGTGCGCGGGTTGCTGGCACGCAACGGTGAACTACGGATTCAAGGACGAAGTGGACTTGCCGCGCACGCTGACCGCCCACAAGTCGCCGGAATTCACGTTCAACCCGGACGACACATCCTGGTTCCTGAGCCGCGCGGCTGTCGTGCCCAAACGCGTCCACGGCATGGCGCTATGGCGCGAGCGGCTTTTCGCGGTGATGCTGCACAACGTCGGCAATATCGCGGCTTTCTTCAAACTGCCGGCCAGTCGCGTGATCGAAGTCGGCGCGCGCGTGGAGATTTAGGCAGACAAGCCATCATCTGCCTTTGAAGTAATTCGATAGACATCGCCACTTCGCAACGGCCCTCCACCGGCTCGGGTTCGAAACTTGCTGCCAACGACCAACCGCCGCTCCAATCGGCGCGCGCGTGTTGCTCCGCGGCAGGCAGGCATGGACGAATGCCCGCGCCGCAGCCAATCAGGAGGCGTGCGATGGGCGACGAGACTCACAAGAATCATGGACACGACCGCCGCCGCTTTCTTGCCGGCGTAGCCGCGGTGGCCGGCAGCGTTGCGCTATCGGGTTGCGGTGGCGGCGGATCGGGCGACGACATAACGGGCGGAGGAAGCGGCGGCGACCCCGCGCCCTCGATTACCGACATTCCGGCGCCCAACGCCGCCGACCGCTATGGCCTGCCGCGCCCGGCGTTGCCGGCGCCGGCCAGCTCGGGCATCGACTTCATCGTGCTGGTCACGATGGAAAATCGTTCGTTCGACCATTTCCTGGGCTGGGTGCCGGGCGCGGAGGGCATGCCCGCGAACCGGCAATTCAAGGACGCGTTCGGCGCGACGCAAACGCCGTTTTCGCTTGCGGCGAATGCCGCGTACGGCTATCAGGCGTGCGCCTTCCTGGACCCCAATCACAGCTTCTCGGGGGGCCGCACGCAACTGGCATCGGGTGCGATGAATGGCTGGCTGCTCACGCCGGGCACGAGCCTGAGCCGGGGCGACCTGCTGCCGATCGGCTTCTACACGCAGGCCGACCTGCAATTTTTCAGCGCCGTGGCCAGCAGTTACACGATCGGCGACTTCTACTTCAGCGGCATCCTGACCAGCACGTTTCCCAATCGCCTGTATCTGCATAGCGGCGCAACTGACCGGCTCGACGACAGCGCCGACACGTCGTCGCTCGCGACGATCTGGGACAAGCTGAGCGACGCCGATGTCGACGCTCGCTACTACTACCACGACGTGCCGCTCACGGCGCTTTATGGCACGCGGTATCTCGGCATATCGCGCCCGTTTGCGGATTTCCTCGTGAATGCCGCGGCGGGGACGCTGCCGCCATTCTGCATGGTCGATCCGTCATTTACGGGCGAGCCCGAAGGCGTTTCCGCCGACGACCATCCACATGCCGACATCCGCGATGGCGAGGCGTTTCTCGCGCGAGTCTATGAGGCGCTGCGCACGAGCCCGACGTGGAGCCGCACGCTGATGATCGTCGTCTACGACGAATGGGGCGGGTTTCTCGAGCACGTGGTGCCGCCCACCAGGCCGATCAGCAACAGCGAGCTCACGCTCGGCAACGACGGCAAGCTCGGCTTTCGCGTGCCGCTCGCGCTGCTCGGCCCGCGCGTGCGCGCGGGTTCGGTCACGCGCTATCCGTTCGACCCCAGCTCGATTCACGCGCTGCTGCAATGGCGCTTCGGCTTGCAGCCGCTCGGCGTGCGCGGCAGCGATCCGGCGACCTTCAATCTCGCCTACGCGCTCGATTTCAACGGCGCGCCGCGCACCGACGCTCCCGCGTTCACGGTCGCCCAGGGGCCGTTCGGCGGAACCTGCCTGGGGGCGGCCGCGCCCTCGCCGTCGAGCTCGGTATCGGCGATCGATCAGTCGCAAATGCGGGCGATCAACCCGGCGGCGGATCGCTTCGCGGATCTGCGCGCGAAGGCGGCGTCATTAGGATTCGCGACCGGCGGCTAACGCCGGTTTCCGCCTAGAATGAGCGGGCCGCAAGCCGGCGCCGGACCGGGCCGCGCGGCCTGACGAAGCTCATGCCTCGAGCGCGGTCGGTCGCCAGAAACCTGGTCGGCACCTGGTAGAGAGCGCTTGCGCGCGACATCGTTTTGCGAAGCGGGCCCCGCATTTGCTAGCGAGACCCTCTCGAAGCCCCGCGGCAGCGTGCAGCATAGGATCGGCATGCGCGGCGGGCCGCCTACGTCGACGTCACCGCGTCGTCCTCAACGGGTCCGCCGATGCCATTTCGTTCCGATCTTCCCGTTTGGTTTTCCCCCCAGCGGCCGTACCGCTGCGTTCTCGCCTCCGTGGCTACGGCGCTGGCGCTCGCCGCAAGCACCGGCGTCACCGCGCAATCCGCGCCGACGGTCGCACCGACCCAGCCCGCCGTGCCGGCCCTTACGCTGCCCGCATCGGCTGCGGCTGCGAATGCCGGGAGCAGCGCCGCGGCCAGGCACGTCGACAACACGGATCATGCGCAGCCGTCGCCGGTCGTGCCGACGCCGCCGTCCGAACTGTATGGCGAGCTGTATCGCGACGTCGAACTCGCCCATCTGTACCCGGACAGCAAGACGTTCGCCGACATGTCGCCAAACCAGCCGCCGGCGCAAGTCATCGCCGACTACGACAGCCAGCGCGCTCAGCCGCGCTTCGACCTGAAGCAATTCGTCGAACAGCGTTTCACGCTGCCCTCGCGCGAGCCGAAGCGCTATGTGTCCGATCCGAACGAAAGCGTCACCGCGCACATCGATACGCTGTGGAGCGTGCTGCGCCGCGAACCGGAGGCGAGCGCCAGCCCGTACGCTTCGCTGTTGCCGCTGCCGTCGTCGTACATCGTGCCAGGCGACCGCTTCGACGAGATCTACTACTGGGACTCGTACTTCATCCTGCTGGGGCTCGACACGAGCGGCCAGCGCGCGCTCGTCGACGACGAGCTGAACAACTTCGCGACGTTGATCGACCGCTATGGCCACATCCCCAACGGCAATCGCACGTATTACCTGAGCCGTTCGCAGCCGCCGTTCTTCGCGCAGATGGTGCAGCTCGTCGCGCGCAAAGAGGGCGATCAGGTCTACGCCCGCTATCTGCCCGAGCTGCGCCGTGAATACGCGTACTGGATGGCGGGCAGCGATCATCTGTCGCCGGGCAACGCGGCCCGCCATCTGGTGCGCCTCGCCGACGGCACGCTGCTCAATCGCTACTGGGACGAGCGCGCGGCGCCGCGCGACGAGTCGTACCGCGAGGATGTGATGACGGCGCAGCAGATACCGCAACGCGACGCGCAGGATTTGTGGCGCAACCTGCGCGCGGGCGGCGAAACCGGCTGGGATTTCAGTTCGCGCTGGTTCGCCGACGGCAGGACGCTCGCGACCATCGACGTGACCTCGCTCGTGCCAGTGGACCTGAACTGCCTGATGGTGGAGCTCGAACGCGCGCTCGCGAAAGCCTACCGGGTGACCGGCGATGCGGGTCACGCCGAGAATCTCGAACTACGCGCCCGCGTGCGCGCCGATGCGATCCGCCGGATGCTGTGGGATCCGCAACTGCACGCTTTCACCGACTACGACTTCGTGCATCGCACGCTCACGCACCGGTTGACTGCCGCGACGGTGTACCCGCTTTACACCGGCGTCGCGGCACGCAACGACGCGCGCGAAGTCGCGCAGACGATCCGGCGCGATCTGTTGCGCCCGGGCGGTCTGGCGACGACGCGGACCAATACCGGACAGCAATGGGACGAACCGAACGGCTGGGCGCCGCTGCAGTATCTCGCGGTGATCGGGCTGCGCCGCTACAGCGAGCCGGAGCTAGCGCGCGATATCGCGACCCGCTGGATTCGCACCAATGTCGCGTACTACCAGCGCACCGGCAAGCTGGTCGAAAAGTACGACGTCGACGCGAGCGACAAGTCGGCGGGCGGCGGCGAGTATCCGCTACAGGACGGCTTTGGCTGGACCAATGGTGTGCTGCGCGTGCTGATGCAGCTCTATCCGGATGCGGTGAGTTCGACGAAGCCGGCCGATCTGCCGGGCGGCGCGGTGGGGGTGTCGGATGCGGCGGCATCGGCGGCGGCCGCGCCGCAGACGTCGCACAGCACGTCGGCCGCGGGCCACTAGCGGGAAGAGGTAGTAGCGATACCAGGATGATGGGTTGACTGCCTGACAGCGACGCAGCCCGTTAGCATGCTTCGGATAGCTCGAACGGCCCCTTGTCACCTGGAAAGTCTCGAAGATGAATCGCAAGCTCGACATACCATCGGCCGAACCGGTGCCGCCGCAGGCGCAGGCCACGGCGGCTGCCAAGGCCGCCCCGGCGGCCGGCGATGAAGCCGCCGCGCATTGGCAGCGCAACCTGTGCGTGTGCGTGTTCGGCTCGTTTACGACCATCGTCGCGATGACGCTGCTGCTGCCATTCCTGCCGCTCTACGTCGAACAGCTCGGCGTGAAGGATCATGCGGCGATCGTGCAATGGTCCGGCGCCGCATTCGGCGCGACCTTTTTCAGCGCCGCGCTCGTCGCGCCGCTGTGGGGCAAGCTCGCGGACCTCTACGGCCGCAAGCTGATGCTGATCCGCTCGAGCCTCGGCATGGCGGTCGCGATGTCGCTGATCGGTATGGCGCACTCGGCCTGGCAACTGGTTGCGTTGCGGCTGCTCGCCGGGCTGCTCGGCGGCTATGCGTCGGGCTCGATGATCCTCGTCGCGACGCAGACGCCGAAGGCGCGTTCGGGCTGGGCGCTCGGCGTGCTGTCGTCGGGGATCATGGCGGGGAACCTGGTCGGCCCGCTGATCGGCGGCTTTTTGCCGCCGTTGATCGGCATCCGCGCGACCTTCTGGGCCTCGGGCGCCGCGATCTTCGTCGCCTTTCTCGCGACCGCGTTTCTGATTCGCGAGCAGCCCGTCCGCAAGCGCGCGGACAGCGCGTCGAAGAAGGGCGCGTGGGCCTCGGTCGACGACAAGCGGCCAGCCATCGCGATGCTTGCCACCGGCCTGCTGCTGATGGTCGCGAACATGTCGATCGAACCGATCATCACCGTCTACGTCGCCCAGCTCACGAAGCCTCAAAGCGTGACGATGGTCGCGGGCTTCGTCATGTCGGGCGCGGCGCTCGGCAGCGTGATCTCGTCGTCGCGCCTCGGCAGGTTCGCCGATCGCGTCGGGCACTGGAACGTGATCGTCGGCTGCCTCGCGGTATCGGCGGTGTTGCTCGTGCCGCAGGCGTTCGTCACCGCAAGCTGGCAGCTGATCGTGCTGCGTTTCCTGATGGGGATCGCACTCGGCGGCCTGTTGCCGTGCATCGCGAGCGTGATCCGCCACAACGTGCCGGCGAGCGTGACCGGCGCGATTCTCGGCTACTCGGTGTCGTCGCAGTACGCGGGCCAGGTGGCCGGCCCGCTGCTGGGCGGTTTCGTCGGCGGACATGTCGGCATGCGCGCGGTGTTTCTCGGCACCAGCGTGCTGATGGCGCTCGGCGCGCTCGCGAACTGGCGCGTGAAATCGCGCAGCGTACGGGCCGAGGCGGCGCGCTGATACGAGCCGCGTCGACGCTCGACAGGTTTGCCATTGCGGCGAAAACACCCCATCCCTAGGCGGCCCAGCGCCCGCGTAAACCCCAGCGCGCGTCTGGCCGAACCCGCTTTGCTCCTTATTTTATTCATGCTACTGTGAATCGCAGTTCGCAAGGCTATGCAAATTTACATTGCAGCCGGCCGAGGCGGAACTGGGATGGCCTGAGGTCGCCACCCCGCCGGACACACCCCAACGTGTAATCCTGACTAGGGAGAAAGCGCGGTGACGCAGGTTCCGATCGAACGTAGCAGCATCGTCTCCGCGCACGCTTTGTCCCGCCCACGTCTGGCCCCGGGGAAATGGTTCGTCAGGGCGGGCGTCGCGCTCATCTATCTGTTCATGCTGAGCCCGCTGATCTTCGTGATCTGGCTGAGCATCTTCAAGGACGCGATCATCACGTTTCCGCCATCCGGCTACACGCTGTCGTGGTACGTCAATGCATGGCGTAACGACGCGTTCGCGAATGGCTTCGTGCTGTCGCTGAAGCTCGCGGCGGGCGCGGCGCTCGGCGGCGTGGTGCTCGGCGTGGCCGCCTCGCTCGCACTGGCGCGCTACCGGTTTCCTGGGCGGCGCCTCGTCGGCAACACGCTGTTGCTCCCACTAGTCGTGCCTGGCATCGTCGCCGGCATTGCGACTTATCTGTTCTATCTGCGCGCCGAAAATGCGCTCGATACCGACATCGTCGGCACCTTCGGCGGCCTGCTGCTCGCGCATATCTGCCTGACGATCCCCTGGACGATCCGGCTCGTCACCGCGAGCCTGAGCCAGATCGACACCACCGTCGAGGAGGCGGCGCGCAATCTCGGCGCCGGCGCGTGGCGCACGCTGTGGCGCGTCACGTTGCCGATGCTGCGGCCGGCGATCGTCGCGTCCACGCTGTTCGGCTTCATCGTCTCGTTCGAGAACCTCGAGATGACCTTGCCGCTCGTCGGCCCCGGCAAGACGACGTTGCCGATCGCGATCATGCAGTACCTCGAATTCAATCTCGACCCAACCATCGCGGCGGTATCGGCCGCGCAGATCGTGCTGCTCGGCATCGTGATGCTGATCACCGATCGATTCGTGAAGCTTGGCAAGGTGATCTGAATATGGCTCAGGTATCCCTGCGCAATCTGCGCAAGCAGTACGGTGCGACGACCGCGGTCGCCGACGTGTCGTTCGATATCGCCGAGGGCGAGCTGGTCGCTTTCCTCGGCCCGAGCGGCTGCGGCAAGACGACGACGCTGCGCATGGTGGCGGGCTTCGTCGAGCCGAGCGGCGGCGAAATCTGGATCGGCAATACCGAGGTCACGCGGCTCGCGCCCGACAAGCGCAATACAGGCATGGTGTTTCAGCGCTATGCGTTGTTTCCGCACATGACCGTCGCGCAGAACGTCGCGTTCGGTCTGGAAATGCGGCGCGTGCCAAAAGCCGAGCGCGACACGCGCATTCGCGAGGCGCTCGACATGGTGCGGCTGACGTCGCTCGCCGAACGCTATCCGCGGCAGTTGTCCGGTGGGCAGCAGCAGCGCGTCGCGATTGCGCGCGCGCTCGCGATCCGGCCCGACGTGTTTCTGCTCGACGAACCGTTGTCGAATCTCGACGCGAAGCTGCGCGTCGAGGTTCGCGAAGAAATCCGCGCACTCCAGCAGCGTCTCGGTCTGACGACGATCTTCGTCACGCACGATCAGGAGGAAGCACTCGCGATGGCGGACCGCGTCGCCGTGATGCACGACGGACGCGTGCAGCAGATCGGCAGCGCGGACGAGTTGTACGAGCGGCCCGCGAATCCGTTCGTCGCGAGCTTTCTGGGGCGCATGAATTTCCTCGCAGGCCACGTCGACGACGGCCGGTTCATCACGGCGAACGGCGAAAAGATCGCGCTGAGCGCCGCCGCGCCCAGGGCCAACACGCTCGGCATTCGCCCGGAGCGCCTGCGTCTCGCCGCGGCGCCCGAGCACAGCGAAGTATCGATTCCGGTCCGGCTCGCCGACCGGATCTATCTCGGCGCAACCGTCGAATTACGCCTCACGAGCGAGCGTGGCCAGAGCCTCGTCGCGCTCGTGCCGAACACCGCGCATGCGGGTGCCGGCGGATGGTCGCCGGGCGACACGCTGCACGCGTGCTTCAGAACCGAAGATTGCCTGCTTTTTTCCGCCTGAAGGACCATCAAATGAGCCATCCCATCACGCGCCGCACGTTTCTGAAAGCTGCATCCGGTCTGCTCGTCGCTCCGTCGCTCGGCTTCGATCCGCGCGCGGCATTGGCAGCCGACACTTGTCCCAGTGTCGTCGTCGGCACGTGGGGCGGCGATTATCTGAACCTGCTCGAGCAGAACATCGGCAAGCCGATCATCGCGGCGGCCGGCGGTCGCGTCACCTACGACTCGGCGGATCAGATCGGCCGCATGACGAAGCTGCGCGCGGAGAAGATGTCGCGTCACGGTTCGCTCGACGTCGCCTGTCTCGCCGACATCGACATGTTCGACGTCAACCGTTCGGGCGTGCTCGAACCGCTCGACACGAAACTGGTGCCGAACTCGGCGCGCACGATCGAAGCGCTGCGCCGCCCGTATTCGATTCCGCACATCTTCAGTGCGATGGTGATCGTCTATAACCCGGAGAAGTTTCAGGCGAAGCCCGACTCGTTCGCGGTCGCGCTCGATCCGAAACTGAAGGGACGGGTGGGCTTTTCCGACATTCTGTACAACTTCAACGTGCTGCAGTCCTCACTCGCGGCCGGTCAGCACAATGGCGACACGACGGCCGGTATCCAGTTTCTGCGCGAGGTGCGCAAGCAGCAGCCGAAGGTCTATCCGTCGAACGAAGCGGTCGCGGCGGCGCTGAAAAGCGGCGAAATCTGGATGACCTGCATGTGGAAAGCGCGCGCGTTGCAGTGGAAAAAAGGCGGCGTGCCGGTCGACTACGTATTCCCGAAAGAGGGCGGCGTGCCGGTCACGTTCGAAGCCGCCGTGGCGAAGAATGCCCCATCGCGTGCGTGCGGCTTCAACTACCTGAACGCGATGCTGGATGCGCGCGCGCAGGTCGGCTTCGCCGAGACGATGGGCTATGCGCCGACCGTCACCGATGCGGCCTTGCCGCCGACGCTGCAACAGAGCGTCGGCTTCACCAATGCCGAACTCGATCGTCTGGTGAAAGTCGACTACGCGCGCTTCACCGCGGAAAAACCGGCGCTGCTCGACTTCTGGAACAAGGAATTCAAGCCGGGACTTTGAACCATGACGACGAGCGCACTGAACGCCGCGCCGCGGCGCCGCGACTTCACCGGGGGCCTGCTCGCAACGCCTGCAGTGTTGGTCGTGCTATTCGTGATCGTGCTGCCAGGCGTGCAACTGGTGCGCTACAGCTTCAATCATTTCGACTCGGTCCAGATGATGCAGGCGGCGTTCACGCTCGAGAACTACGTCCAGTTTCTGACCGATCCGTACTACCACGCGGTGCTGTGGACCACGATCAAGGTGGCCGCGCTGTGCACGGCGCTGTCGCTCGTGCTCGGTTTTCCGGTCGCCTATGTGCTCGCTAAAACGCAGAGCCGCTACAAGAGCCAGCTGGTGATGCTGCTGGTGTTTCCGCTGCTGGTCGGCAACGTCGTGCGCGCGGCGGGTTGGATGGTCATGCTTGGCAACGCGGGTTTCGTCAATGCGACGCTGATCGCGCTCGGCGTCGTCGATCAACCGGTGCGGCTGCTGTATACGCCGTTCGCGGTGGTGGCCGGCACCACCGCCGTGGTGTTGCCGTACATGATCCTGACGTTGCAGAGCGTACTCGAAGGCCTCGATTTTTCGATCGAGGAAGCTGCGCGCAATCTCGGCGCGAGCTTCGCCCAGACGCTTGCGCGCGTCGTGTTGCCGATCGCTGCGCCCGGCGTCGCGGCCGGCACGATGCTCGTGTTCATTCTGTGCATGAACGCATACGCGACACCGGTTCTGCTCGGCGGCACCGGCATCACGATGATGACGCCGGCGATTTACGACCAGATCGCCAAGGCCAACAACTGGCCGTTCGGGGCCGTGCTGTCGCTCGTATCGATGGTCGTCACGTTTGCGCTGGCGCTGTTGTCGCACTGGATCATTCAGCGCCGCTACGCGAAGACGATGATGACCTGAACTGGCAGGGCGCGCCGCGGGCTCGTGTGTGGGATGCGCCTCTCTTCAATTGACTTTCTGAAGGAATCACAGATGCCGATCCTCACCGAAAAGACTCGCGCTTACCGTCACGACCTGATGCAAAAGCTGATGGAACGTCAGCGGGTCGATGCACTGATCTTCACGTCCGCCGACTTCTTCCAGTTTGCGACCAATTTCCATGTCGACGTGCAGACCTGGGAGCGGCCGATCGCGGTGTGCGTGCCGCTGTCGGGCGAGCCGTTTGCGATCATGAACGAGCTGTCGACGCATCACGTGATGATGGCGCGCGAGCGCGGGCATCTGTGGCTCGACGATATCTCGTTCTATTCCGAGCATCCGCGCGTGGTCGAGCGGCAGCCGCTGCTCGCGGAAGTCCCGGAGCTGATCGCCGCGCGTTTGCGCGCCGCCGGGCTTGGCGCATCGCGAATCGGCGTCGAGGCCGCGGGTGGTCCGCTCGGCCGTGCGGCGTCGCTGTTGCCGGACGCGAAGTTTCTGCCGATGCTCGCCGAGCTGCGCTCGTTGCGCTGGGTCAAGCACCTGGAGGAGATCACCGTGATGCGGGCAGCCGCGAGTCTCGCCGATTGGGTGCAGGACCAATATCGCGAGAACATCCGCCCCGGACGGCTCGTGCAGGAACTCGACTATCAGATGGCCGCGCTGATGGTGACCGAAGGCGCACGCCGCTTTCCCGGCGAGAACCTCGAAGTGATGCGTTGCTGGACCCTGTCGGGACCGGCATCGGCGTCGCCGCATGGCGACGGGGCGTCGTGCGGCGCGAAGATCAAGGCGGGCGACGGTCTCGTCAATATCGTGATTCCGCGTTTGAACGGTCTCGTGATCGAGAACGAGCGCACGTGGTTCTGCGGCAAGCCGAGCGCCGAGCAGGCGCGTTTTCATGAGGTCGCGCGCGCGGCCAACGAGGCGGCCGTCGCGGCGGCCGTCACCGGCCAGCCGGTTTCCGGAATCGACGCGGCCGCGCAGGCTGTGATCGAGCAGGCCGGCTGCGCGAAGTACATCCGGCATCGCACCGGACATGGCATGGGCATCATCGGTCACGAGTATCCGGACGACATGGCGTTCAATCACCGCGCGCTGCTCGACAACGAGGTCTACTCGGCGGAACCGGGCATCTATGTGTACGGCCTCGGCGGCTTCCGGCTCGACGATTCGGTCGTGACCGGCCCCACCCCCGAGCTGCTGACGAAGACGCCGCGCACGCTCGCGCACGCGACCATCGATTGAGTCGCGCGGCTCGCGACACCCTTCAACGTTGAAGAGGACCCGGCTTTGAACCGGGAGGAGAGATGAGGGAGTCGATTCTGTTCTCGCACTGCGCGCTGCTCGATCCGGTTGCCGGCGAGTTGCGCGAGGACCACGCGGTGCTGGTGGAAAACGGACGCATCAAGGAAGTTTCGGATCGGCCGATCCGAACCACGTCCGCGCGCGAAATCGACGTGCGCGGCAAGACGCTGATGCCTGGCCTGATCGATCTGCACGTGCACGTGCACGCGACGCAGCTCAATCTCGCGGCACAGGTGAACCTGCCGAACGTGCTGGTCACGCTGAAGTCGTTGCCGCTGTTGCAAGGCATGCTCAGACGCGGCTTTACGACGGTGCGCGATGCGGGCGGCGCGGGCTTCGCGCTCAAGCAGGCGTTGGAACAGGGGCTCGCCGAAGGTCCGCGGCTCTTCGTGTCGGGTCGCGCGATCAGCCAGACCGGCGGACACGGCGACATGCGCGGCCGCAGCGACTACATCGGCACCGATAGTCCATGCGCGTGTTGCGCGCGCGTCGGCGCGATATCGCGTGTCGCCGACGGCGTCGATGCCGTGCGTCGCGCGGTGCGTGAAGAGCTGCAGATGGGCGCCGACCAGATCAAGATCATGGCCTCGGGCGGTGTCGCGTCGCCCACCGATCCGGTCGGCGCATGGGGCTATTCGGAAGACGAGATCAGGGCGATCGTCGACGAGGCGCGGGCGCGCGGCACCTACGTGCTCGCGCATGCGTACACGGCCGAGGCGATCGCGCGCGCGGTCCGCTGCGGGGTCCGCACGATCGAGCACGGCAATCTGGTCGACGAAGCGGCGGCGCGCGTGATGGCCGAGCACGGCGCGTTCGCGGTGCCGACGCTCGTCACCTACGACGCGCTCGCGAACGAAGGTGAAGCGCTCGGCCTGCCGGCAGACAGCGTTGCGAAGATCGAAAGCGTGCGTCAGGCGGGCTTGCATTCGCTCGAAATCTTCCACTCGGCAGGGGTGCCGATGGGCTTCGGAAGCGATCTGCTCGGCGAATCGCAGCGTCTGCAAAGCGATGAATTCCGCCTGCGCAGCGAAGTGCTGTCGCCGCTCGAGATCCTGCGTAGCGCGACGGTGGTCGGCGCGCAGGTGCTCGGCCAGGTCGGGCAGCTCGGGCAGATCACGGCAGGCGCGCACGCCGACATGCTGGTTGTCGACGGCAATCCGCTTGCGTCGCTCGACTGTCTGCTGGGGCAGGGCGAGCGCATTCCGGTCGTAATGAAGGCCGGTAAAATCCATGCCTTTGATTTGCCGGCGTGACATGCGCAGCGCTGCCGTGCGAGCGCGGTTGACAGCGGGGGGCGCCGGCGGCCCATGCAATCCGGAGAGAACGGATGGACTTTCGGCACATCGACGCATTCAGGGCGCTGATGCTCACCCGCACGACGACGCGCGCCGCGCAGGTCATCGGCACTTCGCAGTCGGGCATCAGCCGTCTGATTACCGACCTGGAGCGTTTGACCAGTCTGACGCTGTTCGATCGCAGCCGCGGACGGCTCGAACCGACCGTCGAAGCGTTGGCGCTGTTCGAGGAAGTCGAGCGGCGTTATGCGGGGCTGAACAACATCCGCGAGTTCGCGCTGAGCTTGCGCAATCCGTCGACCGCGGTGATTCGCGTGGGTTCGGTCGTGTCGTTCGGGCTCGGCTACTTCGCGCGCGTGGTCGCGAACTTTCATCGCCGGCATCCGGCCGTGCAGATTGCGTTGACGACCGGGGCGTCGTCGCTGATTCGCGATCAGGTGGTGTCGCGCCAACTCGCGCTCGGCCTCGTCACGAATACCGTCGACGTGACCGGCACCGATTCGACCGCGTTCGCGCAGCTCGATGCGATCTGCGCGTTGCCGGCCGGTCATCCGCTCGGCAAGCGCAAGGTCATCAAGGTGGCCGATCTGCGGAATCAGCCGATCGTGTCGTACGACTTGCCCGACCTCGTGCGCTGGGGCATGGATCAGGTGCTCGCGACCGGTCAGCTGCAATCGCAGGTGGTGGCGATCGCGCCGTATTCGGTCAACATCGCGACGATGGTCAAGGAAGGTCTTGGCATCGGTTTGCTGCATCCGGTGTCGGCGTACGACTTTCTCGACTCGAATCTGATCCTGCGCCGCTTCGAGCACGCGATGCCTTTCTATACGCTGAAGATCACGCCACGTGGCGCCGCACCGGCTCCGCATCTCGACGAATTGTCGAAGGTAATGGAGGAGACGCTCGAAGAAGTGCTGGCGGCCGTGAATGCGCGTTTGACCGCCGCGAGTTGACCTATCGTCGCTTCGCGGCAGCGGCGTTCCCAAGCTATCCAATCAAATACAGATCGGGCCACCGAGGCCTGACGTCGTCGTATCCCGGCAGCGGCGCCTAAGTCGTGCGCTGCCCGCCGGTAATCACCCGCTCCAACGACAGCTTCAAGTGGCGCTGCATCGCCGCCTGCGCCTGCAGCGGATCATGCGCTTCCAGCGCTTCCAGAATCACCAGATGTTCTTCGGGCACGGCGCCCCACGTCGTTTCGTTTTCGAAGTGGCCGCGCAGCTTCTCCGACAGCGGACTATGCCGCGCATCGAATAGCGAGCTGACGGTGCGCACCAGCACTTCGTTGCCGGACATCTGCGCGATCGCGAGATGGAACGCGCGATCGGCCGCGACCGGAATTCTGCCGGCCTTCACTTCGCGCTCCATCTCGTTGTAGATCGCGCGCAGCATTTTCAGGTCTTTCGGATTGCAGAACGGTGCGACGCTCGCGATGATCGAGCCTTCGATCAGGCAGCGCGCGCCGAGGATGTCGAGCAGGCTATCGCCGAGTTCGGCCTGCGACAGCGACGCATCACGCTGAGCGGGCGGCGTCGTGCACAGATAGACGCCCGAGCCCATGCGAATCTCGACGAGCCCTTCCAGTTCGAGCGCGACCAGAGCCTCGCGCACCGACGGCCGCGATACGCCGAGCGTCTCCGCCAGCGCGCGCTCGGGCGGCAGGCGGCCGTTCGGCGCGAACTTCGGCTGAGCGATCAGATCGCGCAATTTTTCCGCGATCTGAAGATAGAGGCGGCGAGTGTCGGCAGGTTTGGTGTTCACGAAACGATTCCCGGCAATGGAGCTTGTGCAAGCCCGATAAGGCGAGCGCCGATTGTAGATCGAAGCGCCCTGCGCGCAAATCGCGCGCGCCCGGCGGCGCGCTGACAGCGTTCGGGGTTTCCCCCAACTCCGTGCAAATTGGCTTGACCAGTATCGCACGTGCGGTTAATTTTGCAAATTGGTAAGGCCAGATCGACGCCACGCAGGCGTCAAACGAGTAGACCTGCGGGTCGCTCGACTCCCCGATACCCGAACAATTCCTCCACGACGATGAAGACAGTCATTTGCGAACAACCCGGCCAGCTCGCGCTAGCTGAACGCGCGATGCCGGACGCCGGCCCTGACGATGTGCTGATCCGCATCCGGCGAGTCGGCATCTGCGGCACCGACTTCCATATCTTCACCGGCAATCAGCCGTATCTGTCGTATCCGCGCGTGATGGGGCACGAGCTTGCCGGCATCGTCGAAGCGGCGCCGGCCGGTGCGCGCGTCGCGGCCGGCGACCAGGTGTACGTGATGCCATATCTGTCGTGCGGGCGCTGCGTGGCCTGCCGCGCGGGCAAGGGCAACTGCTGCGTGAACATCCGCGTGCTCGGCGTCCATACCGACGGCGGCATGACCGAGTACCTCGCGGTGCCGCAGGCGTTCGTCTTCAAGGCCGACGGCGTGACGCTCGACCAGGCCGCGATGCTCGAATTCCTGGCGATCGGCGCACACGCGGTCGCGCGCGCCGACGTGCAAGCCGGGCAGCGTGTGCTGGTAGTCGGTGCTGGGCCGATCGGCATGGCCGCGACGATCTTCGCGAAGCTGCGCGGCGGCGAGGTCAGCGTGCTCGACGGCCGCGCGGACCGTCTGTCCGTGTGCGCGGGCGCATTGCAGGCGGATCACACGGTGCTGCTCGACACCACCGACGCCGCGACCGATGCCGCCCAACTCGCGGCGCTGACCGACAACGAGTTCTTCGACGTGGTGTTCGACGCGACCGGCAACGTGAAGGCGATGGAGCGCGGGCTGCAGTTCGTCGCGCATGGCGGCAAGTACGTGCTGGTGTCGATCGTCAGCGAGCGCATTTCGTTTGCCGATCCGGAGTTCCACAAGCGCGAGACGACCTTGCTCGCGAGCCGCAATGCGACCGTCGCCGACTTCGAAACGGTGCTCGAAGCGATGCGCGCCGGCAAGATTCCGACGGCCGCGCTCAATACGCACGTGGTCGAACTCGCCAATCTGCCGGGCGAATTCCCCAAGCTGCTGAAACCGGATGCCGGCGTCATCAAGGCGCTGGTGGCCTGTTGAGCGAGCGGGGACAACGGACGATGGGCAACCCGATTCTTCAATTCGGCACGAGTCGCTTTCTGCAGGCGCACGCGGATCTGTTCGTATCGGCGGCGCTCGACGCGGGCCGCGCGCTGGGACACGTGACCGTCGTGCAGACGACGGCCAACCCCGAGAGCCTCGCGCGCATCGACGCGTTACGCGCGCACCGGCAGTACGAGGTGCGCATTCGCGGTCTGCGCCGCGAAGCGGTGATCGATACGACCACGCATTGTCATGCGATCAGCGAGGCATTGAACGCGAATACCGATTGGCCGACGGTGGTGGAGCGCTTTGCGCGCGACGCGCGCGTGGTGATCTCGAACACCGGCGATCGAGGCTACGAGTGTTTCGCCGAAGACACCGCCGAGCTATTGCACAACGACAAGAGCGTGCCGCGCGGATTCGCGGCGAAGCTCGTGGTACTGCTGCACGCGCGCTTCAATGCCGGCGCCGCGCCGCTGACGCTGCTGCCATGCGAACTCGTATCGGGCAACGGCGACACGCTGCGTGGTCTCGTCGCCGATATCGCGCGCGAGTGGGGCGCCGGGACCGAGTTCGTGCGCTACATCGAGCACACCTGCGTCTGGGTCAATTCGCTGGTGGACCGCATCGTATCCGAGCCGATCCGGCCGGTCGGCGCGATTGCCGAACCCTACGCGTTGTGGGCGATCGAGCGGCGTGCCGGCATGGTGCTGCCGTGCGAGCACGAAGCGATGATCGTCACCGACGATCTGTTGCACTACGAACGCCTGAAGCTGCTGCTGCTGAATCTCGGGCATACGTGGCTCGCCGAGCGCTGGCAGGCCGACGCGCGCGATCCCGACGAGAACGTGCTGCACGCGATGCGCGATCCGCTGTTGCGCGCCGATCTCGAATCGCTGTGGCGCGACGAGGTCCTGCCTGTCTTCGATGCGCTCGGTCAGGGCAGCGACGCGCGCGCCTATCTCGATGACGTGCGCGAGCGCTTCGAAAACCCGTTCCTCGATCATCGCCTCGCCGACATCGCGCGCAATCACGAGCAAAAGAAAGAGCGGCGCTTCAGGCCGGTGATCGAACTCGCGCGCGAGCTCGACGTGCGTGTCGAGCAACCGCGTCTGAACGCGGCGCTTGCCGCGTGCGTGCAACGCGGCTAAAGGCGCGGGCCGCAACTCCGCAGTAAATCGGGTAGTCGACCCCGCAGTACACCGGCGGCTCACGAGGTCGCAAGGTTCATCTAAACATAGGCTTAGCCTGGCTAGCAGGAGACAGTTTCATGAAGAAAATGCGTTGGGTAGTGATTTTTCTGTGCTTTCTCGCGATCGCGGTGAATTACATCGATCGTGCGAATCTCGCGGTCGCCGCGCCGCAAATCGAAAAGGCGCTCGGCATCGGCCCCGCCGAGATGGGCTTCATCCTGAGCGGCTTCTTCTGGACCTACGCGTTCATGCAGATGCCGTTCGGCTGGTTCGTCGATCGAGTTGGCGCGCGCATCGCGCTGCCGCTCGCGGTCGGCTGGTGGTCGGTGTTTACCGCGGCCACCGCCGTCACGACGAGCGTCGCGGGCATGTTCGGCTGCCGCCTGTTGCTCGGCGTCGGCGAGGCGGGCGCGTATCCGTCCTGCACGAAGCTCGTGAGCCAATGGTTCCAGCCCAAGGAACGTGCGCTCGCGACGAGCATCTTCGATAGCGGCTCGCGAGTCGGCTCGGCACTGTCGATTCCCGTGGTTGCGCTGATCATCAGCACGCTCGGCTGGAAGGCGGCTTTTGTTCTTACCGGCTTGCTCGGCGCGGTCTGGATCGTCGGCTGGTTCGTGATCTATCGCAATCCGGTGCAAGACGAGATGGCCGTTGCACTCGAGGCGACTCCTGCGGCTCAGGTGAGCGCGGAGAAGGTGACGTGGGCGTCGCTGTTTCGCCACCGCACGCTGTGGGGCATGATGCTCGGCTTCTTCTGCCTGAACTTCGTGATCTATTTCTTCATTACGTGGTTTCCGAGCTACCTCGTGGAGACCCGTGGCTTCTCGCTGAAATCGCTCGGCACGCTCGGCATGATTCCGGCGTTGATCGCGATTCCGGGCGGCTGGCTCGGCGGCTTCGTGTCCGACGCGCTGTTCCGGCGCGGCTGGAGCCTGACGGCCGCGCGCAAGACCTGCATGGTCGGCGGCATGCTGTTGTCGTCGGTGATCACGTTGTCGGCGTTCACGGAGAACACGTATCTGATGCTCGCGTTCTTCGGCATCGCGTACGGCAGCCTCGCGTTCGCCGCGGCGAGCATCTGGTCGCTGCCCGGCGACGTCGCGCCGACGCCGCGCCACGTCGCGTCGATCGGCGGCATCCAGAACTTCGCGTCGAATCTGGCGGGGATCGTGATCACCACGTTCACCGGCGTGATGGTTGCGATGTCGAAGGGCTCGTTCACGATTCCGCTCGTCGTCGCCGGCGGCTTCTGCTTCCTTGGCGCGTTCAGCTATCTTTTCATCGTGGGACGCATCGAGCCGCTGTCGCTGGAATCGGACAGCCGCGATCTGCCCAAGGGCGTGGGCTCCACGATCTGACGTATTCTGTTTGAACGCTTACCGATAACCCTGTCTTCGAGGCTTTTCATGTCGACTCAAGCTAGCCGCGCGTGCCCGATCATTCGCCTGCATCCCGCCGACGACGTCATCATCGCGACCCGGCAGTTGCTGCCGGGCACGCGCATCGACGCGGAACAACTGGTGGTCGCCGGGCTGAGTCCACCGGGGCACAAGATCGCGACGCGCGACATCGCGCGCGGCGAGCCGGTCAAGCGCTACAACCAGATCATCGGCGTAGCGCGCGAGGCGATCGCGCGCGGCCAGCATGTTCATACGCACAATCTCGGCATGTCCGAGTTCGCGCGCGAGCACGCGTTCGGCGCCGATGCGCAGCCGACCGTCTACGTCGATGAACCCGCGCATTTCATGGGGATTCGTCGCGACGACGGCCGCATCGCGACGCGCAATTACATCGGCATTCTGACCAGTGTGAACTGCTCGGCGACGGTTGCGCGCGCGATTGCCGATCATTTCCGGCGCGACGTGCGTCCCGACGCGCTCGCCGACTATCCGAACGTCGACGGGGTGATCGCTCTGACGCACGGGCTCGGCTGCGGCATCGACATGCAAGGCGAGGGCATTGCGATCCTGCGTCGCACGCTCGCCGGCTACGCGGTGCATCCGAACTTCGCGTCGGTGCTGTTCGTCGGGCTGGGCTGCGAGACGAATCAGATCGACGGCGTGCTCGCGGCGGGCGGCCTCGACGCCAGCACGACGAAGCTGCGCAGCTTCACGATCCAGGACAGCGGCGGCACGCGCAAGACGATCGAACGCGGTATCGCGATGGTGCGCGAGATGCTCGCCGACGCGAACCGTGTGCAGCGCGTGCCGGTGCCGGCGTCGCATCTGTGCGTTGGTCTGCAATGCGGCGGCTCGGACGGCTACTCGGGCATCTCCGCGAATCCGGCGCTCGGCGCCGCGGTGGATCGGCTCGTGCGGCATGGCGGTACCGCGATCCTGTCGGAAACGCCGGAAATCTACGGCGCGGAACATCTGCTGACGCGCCGCGCGGTGAGCGCGGCGGTCGGCGACAAACTGCTCGCGCGCATCGCGTGGTGGCAGGACTACTGCGCGCGCAACGGCGGCGCGATGGACAACAACCCATCGGCGGGCAACAAGGTGGGCGGTCTGACGACGATCCTCGAAAAATCGCTCGGCGCGGTCGCGAAGGGCGGCACGACGAATCTGGTCGACGTCTACGAATACGCTCAACCGATCGCCGCGAAGGGCTTCGTGTTCATGGATTCACCCGGCTACGACCCGGTTTCCGCGACGGGACAGGTCGCCTCGGGCGCGAACCTGATCTGCTTCACGACCGGGCGCGGCTCCGCTTACGGCTGCGCGCCGTCGCCGTCGTTGAAGCTGGCGACCAACACCGCGTTGTGGGAGCGCCAGCAGGACGACATCGATATCAATTGCGGCGGGGTGATCGACGGTAGCGCGAGCATCGACGAACTCGGCGAAGCGATCTTCCGCATGATGCTCGACTGCGCGTCGGGTACGCGCACCAAGAGCGAGCTGCACGGTTACGGGCAGAGCGAGTTCGTGCCTTGGCAAGTCGGCGTGGTGACCTGAACGGCTGCATTGCAGCGACACAAGCAAACAAGCGAATAAATCACGCACTGGAGGATGTAATTGGAACGCCGCCTTTATTCAGGCCGCGACGTGAAGCGCGCGCACAGCATCGATGATCTGCGCGCGATGGCCCGCAAGCGTCTGCCGAATTTCTGTTTCGAGTATGTCGAGGGCGGCGCCGAAGACGAAGCGACACTGCGGCGCAACCGCGACGTGTTCCGCGAAATCGCTTTTCTGCCGCGCACGCTGGTGAACGTCGAAAAGCG
The DNA here is from genome assembly GCF_040948665.1 of Paraburkholderia sp. BR14320. NCBI lineage: Bacteria > Pseudomonadati > Pseudomonadota > Betaproteobacteria > Burkholderiales > Burkholderiaceae > Paraburkholderia > Paraburkholderia sp. BR14320. The sequence continues at coordinate 7,958 of NZ_JBFPKG010000005.1, read as the reverse complement.
CAATCAGAGCGTGACGCTGTTCGGCGAGCGCAGCGCGTCGCCGTTCATGATCGGCCCGACCGGCTATAGCGGCCTGATGTTTCGCGAAGGCGACGTCAAGCTGGCCAGTGCGGCGGCAGCGGCCGGCATTCCGTTCGTGCTGAGCAACGTGTCGACGATCTCGCTGGAGGACGTCGTGCAGCGCGCGGGCGGTCGCGTGTGGATGCAGGTCTACATGTACCGCACGCGCGAATCTCTCGCGAAACTGGCGCAGCGCGCGAAGGCCGCGGGCATCGAGGCGCTGGTCGTCACGACCGACAGCGCGGTGTTCGGCAAACGCGAATGGGACCTGCGCAACTACATCGAGCCGCTGAAACTCGACTGGCGCAACAAGTTCGACGTGCTGCGCCATCCGAGCTGGATGGCCAACGTGCTGTGGCCGAACGGCATGCCGCGCTTCGCCAATCTCGGCGACCTGCTGCCGCCGGGGCAGGACAGCGTGAAGGGCGCGACGATCACACTGGGCCGCGAACTCGACCCGTCGTTGTCGTGGGACGATATCCGCTGGCTGCGCGATCTGTGGCCGCGTCGGCTGATCGTCAAAGGCGTGCTGGGTGCGCCCGATGCGCTGAAGGCGCTGGAGGCCGGCGTCGACGGCATCGTGCTGTCGAACCACGGCGGGCGGCAACTCGACAGCGCGGTATCGGCGATGGACGTGCTGCCCGAAGTCGTCGAGCAGGTTGGGGGTAAGCTGTGCGTGATGCTCGACGGCGGATTTCGCCGCGGCTCCGAGATCCTGAAGGCGGTCGCGCTGGGCGCCGATGCGGTATTGCTCGGACGCGCGACCACCTATGGTCTGAGCGCGGGCGGTCAGCCGGGCGCCGAGCGGGCCATCGAGATTCTGCAGACCGAGATCGACCGGGCGCTCGGCTTGCTCGGTTGCTGCGATATCGCCGGGCTGGACCGTAGTTATCTGCGTTGGCCAGGGCAGCAGGCGCCGCTGCCGCGCGTGCAATCGCAATCGCAAGCGCAAACGCAAACCGTGCAGGCGCGTGCAGCGGCTTTGTCCGTCTGACGAACTGGAGATATCTGATGCAGCAAGAACCGAACGTCGCGACCCGCGGTAACGAAGCCGTCGCCGCGCTGCGCGAAGCGCTCGGCGCGGACATCGTGAGTCTGCCGGCCGAATTTGGCGGGCGGCAGTTCGCCGACTGGAGCGGCACGCCATCGACCGATCCGATCGCGCTGATCCGCCCGCGCACGACCGAAGAAGTCGCCACCGCGCTCAGGATCTGTCATCAATTCCGCCAGCCGGTCGTCACGCAAGGCGGCATGACCGGGCATGCGGGCGGCGCCTGCGTGCTCGGCGGCGAAGTTGCGCTGAGCGTCGAGCGGATGACCGGCGTCATCGACATCGATCCGGTCAGCGCGACGATCACCGTGTTCGCGGGCACGCCGCTGCAGGTGGTGCAGGAAGCGGCCGATCACGCCGGCTTCATGTTCGCGCTCGACCTCGGCGCGCGCGGCAGCTGCACGATCGGCGGCAACATCGCGACCAATGCGGGCGGCAATCGCGTGATCCGCTACGGCATGATGCGCGACCAGGTGCTCGACGTGGAAGCGGTGCTCGCCGACGGCAGCGTGATCGGCGGCGAGCGCAAGATGATCAAGAACAATACCGGCTACGACCTGCGCAACCTGCTGACCGGCAGCGAAGGCACGCTCGGGGTCATCACGCGCGCGGTGCTGCGCCTGCGCGCCAAACCGCGCGCAATCTCGACCGCATGGTGCGGCATGCCGGATTACGAGGCGGTAACCACGCTGCTCGGCCGCGCGCAGGAACGGCTGCCGGCCGGCGTGTCCGCGTTCGAAGTCATGTGGCCCAGCTATTGCGATTTCGTGCGGGACCGCCTGCCCGAACTGCGCGTGCCGCTCGGCAGCGATCACGCTTACTACGTATTGCTCGAGACTTGCGGCGCGGACCCGGAGCGGCAGTCGGCGGCGTTCGAGGACTTTCTCGCCGACATGCTCGACGCGGGCGTGATCTCCGATGCCGCGCTCGCGCAATCGGACGCGGACGCCGCGGCGTTCTGGGCGATTCGCGACGCGCCGGCCGAATATCCGCGCCTGATCCCGGGACGCATCTCGTTCGACATCAGCTTCGCGGTTGCGCAGGCGGGCGATGCGGCGCAGCGTTGCGACGAGCGGCTGCGCGCGCGCTGGCCGCAAGCGACGATCCTCGTGTACGGGCATCTCGGCGACGGCAATCTGCACGTGGTGGCGCAGGAACCGGGCTGGACCGACGCGGACATCGACGAGGTCAAGCGCGTCGTTTATGAACTCACCGGGGAAATGGGCGGCTCCGTATCGGCCGAGCATGGGATCGGCGAGGAAAAGCTGGGCGTGCTCGGCATGTCGCGCTCGCCGGCCGAACTCGCGGCGATGAAGGCGATCAAGCTTGCGCTCGATCCGCACAATATCCTGAACCCCGGCAAGGTGATCGCGATGTAGTGTGCGGTGGTTTTGCGCGTCACGCGGCAACGTGGCGCGCGCATTCCGGGCGCGTTCCTGGCCGATCGGGAACGCGCTTCTCCGACGTGACATCCAATCCCATATCCGCAACGGAATATGGGGAGATGTCAGATGAAGCTCATCATCCACACAGTGCTGGCGGCAACGCTCGCGTTAGCGAGCATCGCGTCCAGCGCGCAAGGCGCCGGGCCGAGCGATCCGCAGATTGCCGCGATCGTCGTGACCGCAAATCAGGTCGATATCGACGCGGGCAAGCTCGCGGAATCCAAAACGAAATCGAAGGACGTGAAGGCGTTCGCGCAGCAAATGGTCACCGATCACACCGGCGTCAACAAGGCCGCGACGGATCTCGTGAAGAAGCTCAACGTGACCCCCGAGGACAATCCGACGAGTCAGAACCTCAAGCAGGGCGGCGACCAGAACATCGCCAAACTGAAGACACTTTCGGGTGCCAGCTTCGATAAGGCCTATATCGATCACGAGGTCACCTATCATGAAAACGTGATCGACGCGCTCGACAAGACGCTCATTCCGAGCGCGAAGAACGAGGAACTGAAGGCGCTGCTCGTGAAGGTGCGGCCGGCCTTCGTCGCGCATCTCGAACATGCGCGCCACGTGCAGGCGGAACTGGCAAAGAGCGGTGCGTGAGATGCGCCGGCTCGTTTGTCTGATGGGCGTGCTGGTGTTGCACGTCGATGCGATGGCGGCGACGTACGTCGTCGTGATCGAACAGATGCGGTTCAATCCGGCCGCGTTGACGGTCGCGCGCGGTGATCGCGTGGTGTGGATCAACAAGGACCTGTTTCCGCACACCGCGACCGCTGATGCGAAGGCGTTCGATTCGCATGACATCGCGCCGGATGCATCGTGGAGTTACGTGGCGACCAAGGGGGGACGCTACGCGTATTCGTGCACGCTGCATCCGACGATGCACGCGGTTCTGAACGTACGATGAAAGCGATGATGAATCTGCCTGTCGAGTCCACTGAAGACGACCTCGGCATCGCGCGCCGCATCGCCGCTGGTGACCGTGACGCGTTCGAACTGCTGATGCGAAGGCATAACCGCCGGCTCTATCGCATGGCGCGCGCGACCTTGCGCAACGACGCCGAGGCGGAAGATGCGCTACAGGATGCGTATCTGCACGCGTACCGATCGATCAGCCAGTTTCGCGGTGAGTCGCAATTGTTCACGTGGCTGTCACGGCTGGTGCTCAACGAATGCTTCGCGCGATTACGGCGCTCGGCGCGGCGTCAGAATGTGATTCCGATCGTGGACGCACCCGAATACATCGAACCTGACGATGCAATGACCACACACGACGACGATGCCCCCGACCGGGCGCTTGCGCGTTCGCAAGTGCGCGCGCTGCTCGAACGCAAACTCGATGAATTGCCCGAGCCGTTTCGCGTCGTATTCGTGCTGCGCGCGATCGAGGAAATGAGCGTCGAGGAGACCGCGCAGTGTCTGAACATTCCCGAAGCGACGGTACGGAGCCGGCATTTCCGCGCGCGCAGCATGTTGCGCGAGTCGCTCGCTCAGGCTCTCGATCTCGCCGAGCGCGACGTGTTCGAATTCGGCGGGGCGCAGTGCGATCGCATCGTTGCGAGCGTCCTCGGGAAAATATCCGGTGGCGAGTCATAGCATTGGCGACGCGTGCAGGGGCACCGTGAACTGAACCGCCGCGCCGCGCGGCGTGGATTCACTCACCCATAACCGGCCGCCATGGGCGTCGATAATCGAACGGCAGATTGAAAGTCCCATGCCCAGGCCCGTCGCTTTGGTCGTGTAAAACGCGCTGAACGCGTGTTCCGGACCGTTCGGACCGAAGCCCGGTCCCGAGTCGCGCACGGTCACGACCACGCCGGCACCGTCCGCCTCGCCCGTGCTGACCTGCACGTGCCGAGTCCCCTCCAGACTGCTCGTTGCCTCCAATGCATTGATGATCAGGTTGAGCAGCACCTGCTGCAATTCCACCCGGTCGCCTTCGATGGACGGCAAATCTTCCGCGAGTTGGATCTCCAGCCTGGCGCCACTCTTCCTTGCTTCTCCCTGGACCAGTTCGGTGATCTCGCGGATCGCCTCGTTGATATCTACCGGCTCCTGTTTCCGTGGCGCCTTCCTGACCATTTGCCGGATCCGGCCGAGCACGTCTCCGGCGCGATTGGTGTCCCTGACGATACGATCGAGCGCACGCCTCGCTTCGCCGAGGTCGGCGGGCTCGCGGGCCAGCCATCGCAATGCGGCCTCCGCGTTGGCCACCGTCGCGGTAACGGGCTGACTGAGTTCGTGAGCGATCGACGCGGCGAGCTGCCCCATCGTCGCGACGCGGTTCGCGTGCGCCAGTTCGGCCTGCACGTCGCGATAGCGCTCTTCGCTGTCACGGATTTTCTTTTCCGCATGCTTCTGCGCGCTCAGATCGAGAATGTAAGCCACCCCCTGGTTCGGCTCATCCTCGAATGCCGCGCCGCCGATCAGGACGGGTACCCGGCTGCCGTCTTTCCTGTAGAACTCCTTTTCGCAGGGTTGCATGGCGCCGGTCGCCGCAAGCTCTTCGAACTCGCGCGGCACACGTTGTTGCCATTCGGGGGGCGTCATGTCGTACCATCGCAGCCCTTTCTGCAAATCCTCACGGTCGTACTGGAGCATGTCGAGAAAGGAATCGTTGGCGTCGATGAGTCGTCCGTCCAGGCCCCAGATGACGATCCCAATCAGATTGGCGTCGACGAGGCGTCGGATCTTTGCTTCGCGTTGCGCGACGTCGCGATACAAGCGGGCATTTTCGAGCGAAATGGCAGCCTGCGAGGCCACGAGCTTCAGCACCGCGATCCGTGCGGGGCTGAACACGCGGGCAGTGAGATTGTTCTCGAGGTAGAGCACGCCCATCAGCTTGGCGCCATTCATCAGCGGCAGGCACAGAATGGAACGTGCGCGATGCTGACGGACGTAAGGGTCCGGATCGGCCATCGGGTCCGTTGCGGCATCGTCGAGGAAAATGTTCTCGCGCGTACGCAAGACCTGGTTGATGATCGACTCCGGCAACACCGCTGAGTTGAGCGGCGCGTCCGATAGCTTCACATGGACCGCGTCGCCGGCGGTGGTGGCTTCCGCGGCAATCCGATGCTGGCCCGCATCCGACAGGATCAGCAGACCCCGTTCGGCGCCCGCCTGTTCGATGGCCGTGCGCATGACCATCCCGATCAGCTTTTCCAGATGGATTTCGCCTGACGCCGCCTGCGACACCTTGATCACTTTCGCCAGCTCCAAGTGCTCGATGGCTGCCGCCATCGTATTGGTCGGTCCGGGCACCGTCTCTTCGGTTCTCAGGTATGGGTACTGTTCCTCGAGTTGACGCGCCTTGCCGATGGCGCCCCAACGCAGATAGCCATAGCGGGCGTCCTGCATATACATGCGCGCAATTCTTCGACGACCGCGGGCCGCATAAAAGCGCGACGCGAGTTCGCTCGCCAGTGCCTCGATATGCGCGAAGCCGCTATCCTGCGCCAAATCGATAGCCTGCTCGTAGAGCGTTTCGGCCTCCGCCACGTGGCCTTCGATGCGCGCGATCTCGGCGCCGACCAGTGCGGTATGACTTGCGAAATTCTCCGCGCACAGATCGGCCCAGACGCGCAGCTGCTTATGGTGGGCAAGTAATGCTTCCCGCCGCTGCGGCCACTCGCCAGCCGCGATGGAGTCGCGCCGTCCAGCCGTCGCGAGCGCGGCATAAAAGTGATATTCGGCCTCGTCGAGAAACGAGTGCGAGGTCCACAGAAGCCGCTGCGCCTCTGACGCGGCGGCCATGGCCGCCTCGTGGTCGCCGGCGAGATAGCGCGCCTGGAGCTTCCGGATCCAGTACCAGCATGCGGCGGCCGACAGCGACGGTTTGTTCAGATCCAGATAGTGCTGTTCGGTGTGAGCTTCGTTGAACTGCGCGTCGTCGAGGCAGCCGAACACCGGCGTCAGACCGCGGAGCGTCCGGATGACCGCAAGCTGGTCTTCGATAAAGTGAATCGCCAGGCCGAATTGCAATTTGCTGGCATACGCAAGGCCGGTTTCACCCTGTCGTTGCACGTCGGCCAGTGGCTCGCCGATGAAAAGCAGGTTCGAGACGAGGTGGAACCACGCGAACGCGCCGAACGACAGGTCGCCGGTCCTGTTCAAGGCGTCGAAAATGCGGCGGAAGTGGTCGCCGCAAGTCTGCCGCGCTGGGCGCACCCAGCGGGCGACATAAACGGAGAACGCGAGATGCGTGCGGGCTTCGAAGCGTACGAGGCCGCGTCGTTCGACGAGCTTGCAGCCGAGCCGGCCGAATTCGAATCCGGGCTGGTAGTCGCCGAAAAGCCGTCCGGCGAACCAGGGGAATTGGGCGTAGGCCACGCACGACGCATCGGCATTGCCTTGCTCGAGGCTGAGACTGATTGCCTTGCAGATCGTCAGGCAATTGAGGTTCCCATCGGTGAACAACGCGGGCGCGAAGAGCTTGGTCAGAACCTCGACGGTTGCCAGCGCGATGGGATTCCCCATCGGCGGCAGATCGATGAGTTCGTCGATGCTCCGGTCGCCAAGCAGTGACCAGATGCGCTCGTATTCGCGGCGCACCGTCGCGTCATCCGGGTGGGGTGACCACTCGATGCCCACATGCCGAAGGAAGGCGAGGCCAACGGCGATCGCGTTTTCGCTCTGGTCGAGCATCAGGTAGACATCCATCTGCCAGAACGTGACCTGGGCGCGCTCGAGCGTGGTCGTCGCACGCTTCGATAGCGCCGCAAGTCGCGTCTCGGCGGCGAGCAGTTGTCCCGTCAGGAATTCGCATTCGGCCCGGTTCAGCTCCAGTGCAAAAATCAACTGATGCCGACGCTGCCAGCAATCGTCATTCAATAGCCCGGCGCCAGCGGTCAAATAGGCGAGCGCCGAGGCGTGGGCCGTCGACGCCCTGGCGCGCTGACCGGCGAGCAGATTGAGTTCGGCCAGTTGCTCGCGTTCGTCCCGTTCGGTGATCAGCACGGCGCCGCGATTGAGCTGCCCGACAATTTCGAAGATCGCTTCCTCTCGCTTTTCCGCGGGTGTCTGCGCGATGAGCAGCCGGCCGATGCGCAGATGCGCGTCGGCGCGCGATGATTCAGGAATCAGGGAATAGGCGGCCTGATGAACCCGGTCGTGAACGAACGCGTAGGCGCCTTCGAGCCGTACGGCCAGTTCCTGACGGACTGCCTCCCACAACACGCCGTGAACCCGCATCTCCTGCATGCCGAGCACGGCGGATAATGTCGCGAGGTCCGCGGTGTTCCCGAGACAGGCAAGCTGCTGAAGCGCGTGCTGTGTCGCGGGCGGCAGGCGCGTCAGCTTGCCGGCCATCAGGTCCACGACGTTGTCGGTGTAACCGCTGGCCTGGATGCGTTCGGTATCCCAGCGCCACTGCCGCGCATCGTGATCGAATGCCAGCAGAC
>NZ_JBFPKG010000059.1:0-45255 GCF_040948665.1 Paraburkholderia sp. BR14320 | reverse complement strand
CATCGCGCGCAGCCGTCGACGCGGGCTTCGTGCCGAACGACTATCAGGTCGGCCAGACCGGCAAGATCGTCGCGCCGCAACTGTACGTCGCGGTCGGCATCTCGGGTGCGATCCAGCATCTCGCCGGCATGAAGGACTCGAAGGTCATCGTCGCGATAAACAAGGACGAAGAAGCGCCGATCTTTAGCGTGGCCGACTACGGCCTCGTCGGCGATCTGTTCACCCTCGTGCCGGAACTCGAGCAGGCGCTCGGCTAACCGCCCCCAGCAAGCGGAATAATCATGAATGAGCTTAACGGATACGATTTCGAAGACCTGCAACTGGGCATGAGTGGCCGGTTCGCCAAGACCATCACGGAGGCGGACATTCTGTTCTTCGCGAGCGCGTCGGGAGACATCAACGCGGTTCACATCAACGAGCAGTTTGCGCAAACCACACCCTTCAAGGGGCGCATCGCCCACGGCATGCTGACCGCCAGCATCATCTCCGCGGCGCTCGCGGGGCAGCTGCCCGGTCCGGGCACGATCTATCTCGGCCAGAACCTGCGCTTCAAGGCGCCGGTCCGACCCGGCGATACCGTGCAGGCCGAAGTGACCGTCAAGGAACTGATCCACGACAAGCGCCGCGTGGTGCTGTCCACCGTTTGCACGGTCGGCGGCAAGGTGGTGGTCGACGGCGAGGCGACGGTGATGCCGACAAGCTGCCGCGACCGTGTCGTCGAGGACGCGGCTTGCGTCGCCAGCGAAGCATGATAGCGAGCCCCGCCATGAGAATGCCATTCAGCATGCCACACGAGTTTTCCACGGGCTGGGTCAAGGCCGGCTTCGATTTCTGGCGTTTTTCGCCGCTCAAGGAAGAATTCGATGCGTCGGTGCCTGACACCGACGGCTCGGACTTCGATTTCGACGGGCCGTTCGCGCGAGGCTCCGTGACCCACACGAGCGCCCACTACCTTCAAAAGCAGGCGCAACTGTGGAGCGATGCCGTCGCCGGATTGATCGGCGGGCGCACGGAGTTGAAGGCGGTCGCCGAGCCCGAGCAGGGAGACCGGCGCTTTCACGCCGACGACTGGTCCAGCAACGGCTGGTACAGTCTTCTGAAACAGAGCTATCTGATCAATGCGAGGGCGCTCGCGGACTTCGTCGAAGCGAGTACGCTCGACGAAAAAGGCAAGCACAAGCTGCGCTTTTTCATGCGCCAGTTCATCGACTGCGCCAGCCCCGCGAATTTCCTCGCGACGAATCCCGAGGTCCTCCGGGAGGCGGTGGAATCGGGTGGCTCGAGCCTGCTGTCGGGCGTCACGCATCTGCTCGACGATCTGGGCAGCGGCTCGATTTCGATCACCGACCGAAGCGCATTCGAAGTGGGCCGCAGCGTGGCCACGTCCAGCGGCGCGGTGGTCTATGAAAACGATCTGTTTCAGCTGATCCAGTACGATCCGTTGACGCCGAAGGTTGCCGCGCGGCCGCTCGTGATCATTCCGCCGTGCATCAACAAGTTCTACATTCTGGATCTGCAGCCCGAGAATTCGTTCGTGCGCTTCGCCTCCGAGCAAGGCCTGACGGTGTTTGTCGTGTCGTGGCGCAATCCGCAGCAGGACATGGCGCAGACCACGTGGGACGCCTACCTCGAGGACGGCGTGATGCAGGCGCTCAAGGTGGCGCGTGAGATTAGCCGGGCCGACCAGGTGAATGCGTTGGGTTGGTGCGTGGGCGGCACGATGCTGTCGTCGGCGCTGGCGGTCATGCGTGCGAACGGCGAGGACTCGGTGGCGAGCCTGACACTGTTGACGGCACTGCTCGACTTCACCGATCCGGGCGATCTCGGCGTGTTCATCGACGAGCAGGGCGTGGCGATGCGCGAGCACACGATCGGCCGCGGCGGCCTTTATCCTGGCCGCGAACTCGGCTTCGTATTCCAGGCGCTGCGTGCCAACGATCTGATCTGGCCGTATGTCGTGAACAATTACCTGAAAGGCAAAGCCCCAGCCGCGTTCGACCTGCTGTACTGGAACGCGGACACGACCAATTTGCCCGGCCCGATGTACAGCTTCTATCTGCGCAACATGTACCTCGAAAACAGTCTGCGCGTGCCGAACAAACTGACGTTCTGCAACACGCCGGTGGATCTCGGCAACGTCGATATCCCAAGCTATCTGATGGCGGCCGAGGAAGATCACATCGTGCCGTGGCGATCCGCCTATCAGTCGACGCAACTACTTGGTGGTCAAACCGAGTTCGTCCTCGGGGCAAGCGGCCATATCGCGGGTGTGGTCAATCCAGCGTCGAAGAACAAGCGCAGCTACCGGACCAACGATACCTGCAACGAGAACGCCGACGAGTGGCTCGCGACGTCGGTTCAGCAGCGCGGCAGCTGGTGGAATCACTGGATCGAATGGGTCAAGCAGCATTCCGGAGAGCAGGTCGAGGCGCGCACCAAGCTCGGCAATCGGAAGTACAAGCCTATCGAGAGCGCGCCGGGCCGCTATGTGAAGCTTCGCGCGGAATGAGCGGATGGCGACAGCGCGTGCGGCAATGGCGGAGTGTGATGTTCAGTGCATCACACTCCGTTTTTTTTCTTCGTCACTTCGCATGGCTCGCGCGCCAGTCGCGCGGCGTCATATGGAAGCGCGACACGAACCAGTTCGTGAACGATCCCTGTTGCGCATAGCCGAGCAGCGCCGACACACGTCCGATCGGGTAGGTCGGATTGCTCATGTAGCGCACGGCGAGCTCGCCGCGAACTTCCTCGACCTGATCCGAAAAGCTGGTGCCGGCCGAACTCAACTGCCGTTGCATGGTGCGCACGCTCAGATGCAGATAACGTGCGACCAGCTCGGCGTTCGCCTGTTCGAGCGGCAGCAGCAGGTAGATCGCCTTGCGCACTTCGAGCGCGGCCGATTCCGCGGCGCTCGCGTTCTTCGGAGAGGCGAGGCTCTCCGCATAGCGCACGAGTTCAGGATCGGCCAGCGGATTCGGGTAGTCGAGATCGGCGCTCGCGCAGACGAAGCCATTGAAGTCGCTGCCGAACTGCAGCGGACAGCCGAAGAAGCGTCGATGGAACGTCAGGTCCTTCGGTGCGGCGTGTGTGAAATGGAGCTCGCGCGGTTTCCAGAACTTGCCGAGCAGAGCACTGGAGTGCCGCGCGAGCACAGCGAGCGCCAGTTCGATCGCCTGCTTCGTCGGTGTACCCGGTTCGACGACGAGTTCCTCCCGAATGGTGACCGTTTTGTCCGCGTCCTCGACGTACACCGCCAGCGCTTCGTTGAGCAGATGACGGTATTCGGCCGCGGCCAGCAAGACTTCGCGCAGCGTGCGTTTGTGCGCGAGCAGGACATTGATTACGCCGCTGCCGAAGGTCTGCCGCGTTTCCGCCATTTGCAGCGCGAGGGTCGGGCACGACGCCTTTTCGGCCGTCATTTCGAGCAGCCGGCAACAGGCGGTGGCCGATACGCGATCGTCCGGATTCGCGAGCGCGCCGGCATCGATGCCGGCCTGTTTCGCGAGCTCGACCGGATTCAGTCCGAGCCGTCGCGCCACTTCGAAATAACCGCTCATGGCTACCGACGTCACCATCGTTTCCATCGTAGTTTCTCCGGACGATTCAAACGCTGAGTCTTTTTCTTGTCATTAAACGCTTGCTTCGCGCAATTATTGGTGTTAACGCGCAGTGGCACGAATCGCTAAAAGGATGGCGTCCAATCATAAAAGTGTAGCGCTTGATTCCCGTATCGTGTGCACATGTCGTTCGATGTGTTCCAGCAAATTTTCATGCGACCTCGCGATAGCGGAACACCGTCACTCACAACTGGATGGAGGCAATCAAATGCAATTTCTCGACGATTCGCTGCACCCTGAGAATCAGGACAAGGTAGTCATCACCACCGCCCCTTACGGCCCGGAATGGATGCCCGCGGACTTCCCGGAAGACATCCCCGTGACGATGGACCAGCAGATCCAGAAGGCCGTCGATTGCTACAACGCCGGCGCCACGGTACTGCACCTGCACGTGCGCGAACTGGACGGCAAGGGCTCGAAGCGCCTGTCGAAGTTCAATGAACTGATCGCGGGTGTGCGCGCCGCTGTGCCCGACATGATCATTCAGGTCGGTGGCTCGATCTCGTTCGCACCGGAAGACGACGGACAGGCCGCGAAGTGGCTGTCCGACGATACCCGCCATATGCTGGCCGAGCTCGATCCGAAGCCCGATCAGGTGACGGTCGCGATCAATACCACGCAGATGAACATCATGGAGTTGCTCTATCCCGAGTATCTGGCGGGCACCTCGCTTTCCAACCCTGCGTTCATGGCCGCCTACAGCGAAATGACGGTTCCGGCCGGTCCCGCATGGGTCGAGGAGCATCTGCGCCGCCTGCAGGCTGCGGGCATCCAGCCGCACTTCCAGCTCACCGGCATTCACGCGCTCGAAACGCTCGAGCGCCTCGTGCGCAAGGGCGTCTACAAGGGCCCGCTGAACCTGACGTGGATCGGCATCGGCGGCGGCTTCGACGGCCCGAACCCGTTCAACTTCTTCAACTTCGTGCATCGCGCGCCGGATGGCTGCACGCTCACCGCCGAGTCGCTGCTGAAGAACGTGCTGCCGTTCAACATGATGGCGATGTCGATGGGCCTGCATCCGCGCTGCGGCATCGAGGACACGATCATCGATCAGCACGGTAAGCGCTTCACGTCGGTACAGCAGATCGAACAGTGCGTGCGCGTCGCGCGCGAACTGGGCCGCGAAATTGCCACTGGTAAAGAAGCCCGCGAGATCTATCGTATTGGTGTGCAGTACGAGACGGTCGAAGAAACGCTCAGCGCCAACGGGATGGCGCCGAACCGCCAGGCCGGCGTCAGGAACCTGCCGCTTCGCGCGGCGTGAATGCCAGGAGTCCGGGCCGACGCGTTGGCCGAGGCCGGGCTTCATGGGTAACGCTCCCGCTGGATAGCGGGAGCAGATAGCTGAATCCATAACAGGTCGTCGGCCCAAGCGGGCAAGGCGGCCGCCACGGAGTCAGCGTGGAAGGAGACTAAACATGCTCGTTCAGCATGCAGCGCCCACGGCGGGCGAAGTTACGGCAGCAAAGACGGATGTGCGCGCTTATGCGTGGGTGGTGTTTGCGTTGACGGTCGGATTGTTGCTTTCCGACTATATGTCGCGGCAGGTGTTGAATGCCGTGTTTCCGCCGCTCAAGGCGGCATGGAATTTGTCCGATGCGCAGCTGGGTTCGCTCAGCAGCGTGGTCGCGCTGATGGTCGGTGTGCTCACATTTCCACTGTCGGTGCTGGCCGACCGCTGGGGCCGCGTGAAGAGCATCGTGCTGATGGCGGCGATGTGGAGTCTCGCGACGGTGGGCTGCGCGATCTCGGCGAACTACGGACAGTTGCTGCTGGCGCGTGCCTTCGTCGGAATCGGTGAAGCGGCTTATGGCAGTGTCGGCATCGCAGTTGTCCTGAGCATCTTTCCGGTGCGGCTGCGCTCCACGCTGACCGGCACCTTCATGGCCGGCGGCGCGTTCGGCTCGGTGCTGGGCATGGCGCTCGGCGGCGCGGTGGCGGCTCACCTCGGCTGGCGCTCCGCATTCGGCGCGATGGCGGCGATGGGGATCGTGCTGGTCGTGATCTACCGCCTCGTCGTCACCGAAAAGCGTCTTGCGCCGCTGCAGCCGGCGAGCGTGACGAAGCAGACGCAAACGCGCGGCATGCGCATGAGTCTGCGCGAACTGATGAAGGGCTTGTTTTCGACGAAGTCCGTGGTGTGCGCCTATGTGGGCAGCGGTTTGCATCTGATGGTTCCCGCCGCTGTGTGGGCATGGATGCCGAGCTTCCTGAACCGCTACTACGGCATGGCCACCGGCAAGGCTGCGATGTGCGCGGCGGTGTTCGTGCTGGTGACCGGGGTGGGCATGGTGGTGTGCGGAAACCTCGCCGACCGGCTCAGCAAGAACGTGCGGGAACGCAAGTGGAGTGCCGCGATCACCTACTGCCTCGCCTGTTTCGTTCTGCTCGCGATCGGCTTCCACATGACGGCGGGGCCGTGGCAACTGGTCGTGATCGGCGTCGGCATGTTCTTCTGCGCCGGTGCGAGCGGCCCGTCGGGTGCGATGGTGGCAAACCTCACGCCGCCGACCATTCACGCCTCGGCGTTTGCGACGCTGACGCTCGCGAACAACCTGCTGGGCCTCGCACCGGCGGCTGTTCTGACGGGGATCATCGCCGATCGGATCGGACTGCTGGGCGCGTTGCAACTGGTGCCGTTCGCACCGCTCGTCGCGGCCGCCGCATTCATGATCGGCAAACGGAACTACTCGGGCGATCTCGATCGGCTGAACACGCTGCGCGAACAGGCCGCACGCTGAGATCGGATCGTGCCGCGCGGACGGCGCGGAAGAACGGAACGTGTAACTGCGCCGCGGGCGCAATGAATTCTGCCAAGTGCAGATCAAGCAAAGAATTGGAGAGTCAACATGGCAAAGGCAGTGCGCTTTCATGAAACCGGTGGTCCCGAGGTCCTGCGCTACGAGGACGTCGAAGTGGGCAACCCGGGTCCCGGTCAGGTTCGCCTGCGCCATCAGGCAGTGGGCCTCAATTTCGCCGACACCTACTTCCGCAGCGGCCTGTATCCGGTGCCGCTGCCCGCGGGGATGGGCGTGGAGGCCGCGGGCGTGGTCGAGGCCGTGGGCCCCGACGTCACGAACGTCGCGGTGGGTGACCGTGTGACCTACACGGGCTTCATCAACACGCTCGGCGCGTACAGCACCGAACGCCTGATTCCGGCCGCGCCGCTGATCCGGCTGCCCGATGCGATCGACTGCGAAACGGCTGCCGGCATGACCATGCGCGGCCTGACCGCCGCGTACCTGATGCGCCGCATTCACGACTTCAAGGTCGGCGACACGATCCTTCTGCATGCCGCCGCCGGCGGTGTCGGCCTGATCGTTTCGCAGTGGGCGAAGCTGCTGGGTCTGACCGTGATCGGCACGGTGTCGAGCGAGGCGAAGGGCGAGGTGGCCCGCGCGCACGGCTGCGATCACGTCATCAACTACAGCCGCGAAGACGTCGCGAAGCGCGTTCGCGAACTGACCGATGGCGTCGGCGTGAACGTCGTGTTCGACAGCGTCGGCAAGGACACCTTCGAGGCTTCGCTCGATTCGCTGAAACGTCGCGGTCTGCTGGTTTGCGTCGGCACGGCCTCCGGCCCGATCCCGCCGTTCAATCCGCAGTTGCTGGCAATGAAAGGCTCGCTGTATCTGACCCGCCCGGCTCTGGCTGACTACATCGCCGATCCGGCCGAGAAGGACGAGCTTGCCGGCGAAATCTTCGGGCTCATCGCGTCGGGACGCATCAAGATCGAGTTGAATCAGCGCTATGCGCTCGAGGACGCGGCGCAAGCGCATCGTGATCTGGAATCGCGCAAGACGACGGGTTCGTCGGTCTTCGTTATCTAAGGAGCTAGCCATGCGAGTCGAACAACTGACGTACTCGATCGGCGCGGAACTGACCGGCGTGAATCTCGCTCATGCGATCCATGACGACGGCCTGTTTGCGGAGATCCGCTCCGCGCTGCTGAAGCACCGGGTGCTGTTCCTGCGCGACCAGGACATCACGCGCGCCGAACACGTGGCGTTCGCGCGCCGCTTCGGCGAACTGGAAGACCATCCGGTCGCGGGCAGCGATCCGGAAAATCCGGGCCTCGTGCGTATCTACAAGACCCCGGACCAGCCCAACGACCGTTACGAAAACGCGTGGCATGCCGACGCCACGTGGCGCGAAAACCCGCAGTTCGGTGCCGTGCTGCGTTGCGTGGAATGTCCGCCCGTCGGCGGCGACACGATGTGGGCGAACATGGTCCTCGCCTACGAGAATCTGCCGGCCTACGTGAAGACGCAGATCGCGGACCTGCGCGCGCGCCACAGCATCGAGGCGAGCTTTGGTGCGGCGATGCCGATCGAAAAGCGTCTGGCGTTGAAGGCGCAGTTTCCGGACGCGGAGCATCCGGTCGTGCGCACGCATCCGGAAACGGAAGAGAAGGTGCTGTTTGTGAGCGCTTTCACGAGCCATTTCACGAACTTTCATACGCCGGAGCGGGTGCGCTTCGGTCAGGACGCGAATCCGGGCGCGGGCGATCTGCTGCGCTATCTGATCAGCCAGGCGTACATCCCCGAGTACCAGGTGCGCTGGCGCTGGCAGAAGAACAGCATCGCGATCTGGGACAACCGCAGCACGCAGCACTATGCGGTGATGGATTACCCGCCGTGCCATCGCAAGATGGAACGCGCCGGCATTATCGGCGACAAGCCGTACTGAACCAGTAAGTAGCTTCCCATGAATTACGAATTGAAACCGACCATTCTGATGGTCCCGGGTTTGCGCGACCACGTCGCCGAGCATTGGCAAACCCTGTTGCAGCAACGGCTGCCGAAAGCGCTGTCGGTGTCGCCGCTCGAGCACGACAAGCTCAGTTGCGAGGCACGGGTTGCGGCGCTCGATGCCGCGCTCGCGAGAATCGACGGCCCGGTCATTCTGGTCGCGCATAGCGCGGGTGTGATGATCACCGTGCAGTGGGCGGCGCGGCACCAGCGCGAGATTCACGGTGCGCTGCTGGCGGCGCCGGCGGACCTCGAGACGCCGATGCCGGCGGGCTATCCGGAGCTGGATACGCTCGAGCAGCACGGCTGGCTGCCGATTCCGCGCAAGCGTCTGCCGTTTCCGAGCATCGTCGGCGCGAGCCGCAACGATCCGCTCGCACGGTTCGAGCGGGTGCAGGAAATGGCGCAGGACTGGGGCAGCCGCCTCGTCGATCTCGGCGAAGTCGGGCACCTCAATCCCGCTTCGGGCTTTGGCGAATGGCCGATGGCGGAGACGCTGATTCGCCGGCTGGTGCTGATGTGACGCGGCCGGCGCCGGATCAGAAGGAGCCTGGGATGTCGCGTCGGATCGAGGTGGGTGTCGCCGGTGAACTCGCGCCGGGCCAGCGCAAGCTGGCCTTCATCGATGGCCGCAGCATCGTGCTGTTCAACATCGCAGGCACGCTTCACGCCATCGACAACACCTGTCCGCACAACGGGGCCGCGCTTTCGGGCGGTCAGCTGGAAGGCTGCATGTTGCGCTGTCCGGCGCACGGTCTGCGCTTCGACGTGCGCACCGGCTGCATGGCGGGAACAGGCGGATTGAGTGTGACGACCTTCCCGGTCGAAATAGTGGATTCAAAGGTGGTGGTGAGTCTCGACGAGCCGAACGCGACGCCCTCGCATGAGCGAGCGGGCAGCGCGGCAACGTAAGGCCGGGTAGGCGAGATTCGAGACGCCACCACCAATCAGGAGACGGAAAAATGCAAGGCTTGATGATGCAGCAGTCGCTGCTGGTTTCCGCGCTGCTCACGCACGCGGAGCGCCATCACGGCGAACAGGAGATCGTGTCGCGACGCGTGGAAGGAGACATCCATCGTTATTCGTATCGGCACCTCGCGCAGCGCGCGCGCCGCATGGCCAACGCTCTGGCAACGCTCGGCGTCGGCCAGGGCGAGCGGGTCGCGACGCTCGCGTGGAACGGCTATCGCCACATGGAGCTGTACTTCGCGGTGTCGGGCTCCGGGTCGGTGCTGCATACGCTGAACCCGCGACTGCACGTCGACCAGCTCGAATACATCATCGAGCATGCGCAAGATCGCGTGGTGTTCTTCGACCTGACGTTTCTGCCGCTGATCGAGAGCGTCGCGCCCCGGGTGAAGAGCCCGAAGGTATTCGTGGCGATGACCGATCGCGCGCACATGCCGCAAGCGGACGAGCTGGGCGGCATGCTGATGTGCTACGAAGACCTGCTCGAGCTGCACGACGACGTTTTCGAATGGCCGCTGCTCGACGAAAACAGCGCGTCGTCGCTGTGCTACACGTCGGGCACCACCGGCAATCCGAAAGGCGTGCTGTACAGCCATCGCTCTACCGTGCTGCACACCTACGCGGCGGCGCTGCCCGATGCGCTGAACTGTTCCGCGCGCGACGTGATCCTGCCGGTCGTGCCGATGTTCCACGTAAACGCGTGGGGACTGCCCTATATCGCGTGCATGGTCGGCGCGAAGCTGGTGTTTCCGGGTCCGGCGCTCGACGGCAAGTCGCTCTATGAACTGATCGAAACGGAACACGTGACACTGTCGGCCGGGGTGCCGACCGTGTGGCAGGGACTCCTCACGCATGTCGATGCGATGGGCGGCACCTTCTCGTCGATGCGACGCACGGTGATCGGCGGCGCGCCGTGTCCGACCGCGATGACCGAAGCGTTCCAGAAGCGCCATCGGGTCGAGGTGCTGCACGCGTGGGGCATGACCGAATTGAGCCCGATCGGCACGGTCTGTAGCTTCAAGGCGCATCAGCAGTCGCTGCCGATGGACGAGCAGTACCAGGTGCAGGCGAAGCAGGGACGTGCGCTGTTCGGCATCGATATGCGGATCGTCGGCACGCACGGCAATGAATTGCCGTGGGACGGCGATAGCGCGGGCGATCTGCAGGTGCGCGGCCACTGGGTCACGCAACAGTATTTCGGCGCCGACGTCGAGTCGCCGCTGTGCGACGGCTGGTTTCCGACCGGCGACATCGCGACCATCGACCGGCACGGCTTCATGCAGATCACCGATCGCAGCAAGGACGTGATCAAGTCGGGCGGCGAATGGATCAGTTCGGCGGCCATCGAAAACGTCGCGTATCTGCATCCGGAAGTCGCGACAGCAGTGTGTATCGCCGCACGGCATCCGAAGTGGGACGAACGGCCGCTGCTGCTGGTCGTGAAAAAGCCGGGCAGCGAGCTGGCCGGCGACGAACTGCTGTCCTTCTTCAACGGCCGGGTCGCGCGCTGGTGGACCCCCGATGCCGTGGTGTTCGTCGACACGGTGCCTATCGGCGCAACGGGCAAGGTGCTGAAGAACCAGTTACGCGATCAATACGGGAACTACTACCTGCCCTGACGCACGGCTTGCGCAGCGACACAGTTCGATTCACGCAACAACGCGGCCGGGTACGCCCGGCGCACACAAAATCACCAATCGATTGAAGCGACCGCAGCATGGGCTTTGGCGCCACCGCCGGTACGCGAAGGAGACACAATGAAGTTAAAGACAAGCAGCGCTATCGTGTTGGCCATTTTCGCCACCGCAGCTCATGCGCAGTCGTCAGTGACGCTTTATGGCGTGATCGATACGGGCTTCCTGTATCAGAGCACGTCGGCGGCCACCTTCCTGCCGCACGCGCCGAACACGGGCAAGATTTATCAGCTGAAGGACGGCGGTATCTATGCGAGCTTCTGGGGTTTGAAAGGCAGCGAAGACATCGGCGGCGGCTATAAGGTCAATTTCAAGCTGCAGGGCGTATTCAACTCCACGAACGGCAAGTTCGGTCTGTCCGATACGCCGGGCACCACCGCGATCTTCAACCAGTTCGCGACGATCGGCGTGTCCGGGCCCTTCGGTACCTTCGACGCCGGCCGGCAGATCATTCCGATGATCTACGCGATGGCGGAAACCGACGTGCGTGGTGCGCAGTATTTCGGCAGTATTCTGACCGCGTGGCTGGGCATCAATCAGGCGGCCGGCTGGCCGGGTACGAGCACGAACGCGCCGATCGGCGCGCTGTACGACAGCAACGCGCTCGTCTATAACTCGCCGAAATTCCACGGCGCGTCGCTTGCGCTCGAGTACGCGCCGGGCGGCGTCGCCGGTCATTTCCAGGGCGGCACGCGCGAGTCGGCGGTGGCCAAGTATTCGAACTACGGTCTGAATCTGTCCGCGGTGTATTACAACGGCCACGATACCAACCCGTTCCCGATCACGTACCCGGCGGCACCCGCCATCCCTGCGACCGGGCTGGCGAACAACCGTTTCTACTATTTCGGTGCGATGTACACGATCGCCGGATTTTCGGTGTCGGCCTCGTACGGCGCAGGCAAGAACCCGGCGCATAGCAACACCGCGGACTTCGAAATGATTTCGGGGGGCCTTGGCTACCAGTTCAATCCGCGTTTCAAGGTCACGTCGGGGTACTACTACCTGAAAGACAAGAACAACTCGGCGAACCATTCGAGCGAATTCGCGGTGGGTGCGGAATACAACCTGTCCCAGCGCACCAAGGCATACGCGCAGGTGGGTTATGTGGCCAACAAGGGGACCATGAACCAGACCATCATCTATGGCGCGCCGGTTGCGCCTGGCGTGTCCACCACGGCGGCCATGGTCGGCATCCGCCACAACTTCTGATTACGTCACGTATAACAATTGGAGTATTCGATGAAAAGCATTCAGGTACGCGCGTTGGCGATTATCACATTGATTCTGGCCGCGTCGGGCAGCGCATGGTCGCAGTCGGGTCAGACGGCCAGCGCAGCTTCGGGTGCGCCCGCGATGTCAGCCAGCGCAGCCGCTCCCGTCAGCCCGAGGCAAGCGAATCGCGCGCTGCGTCGGCAGGTGTATGCCGCGATCGGCAAGCACAAGGAGATCAGCGCCGGCAATATCAGCGTCATCGCAAAGGGCGGTGCGGTGACGCTGAGCGGCACGGTCACCGACGCTTCCCAGATCAATCAGGTCGCGGAGATCGCGAAGGGCGTTCCGGGCGTGACTTCGGTGACCAACAAGCTCACCGTGCAAAAGCCGTTCGGCGGGCAGTGAAAAGAGCTCACGCAATCGGGGGGCCAAGCGCGAGCAGCCCACTGTCACAACCCGCTAGTTGTCGAACAGCGCCGTGTAACGGCGCTGCATCTCTTCAGGCGTGAGCGCTTCGATCTGCGCGCCGAGCTGCCATTCGTGGCCGAACGGATCGCGCACGGTCGCCGAGCGCTCGCCATAAAAATGATCGGTTAGCGGGAGGACCACGGTTGCGCCCGCTTTGACCGCTTGTGCGAATAGCTGGTCGACGTCGTCGCAGTGGATATGCAGCAGCACGCCCGGCCGGCTGTCGCCGCTCGGGCCGAGCATATCGTGCTCGGGATATTCATCGGACAGCATCACGATGGCGGGACCGATCTTCACTTCGGCATGGCCGATGCGGCCGCCCGGTTCGGTCAGGCGAAACTGTTCGACGCCGCCGAATGCCTGTGCGTAGAACTCAATCGCCTGCGCGGCATTGCGCACGCGCAGATAGGGGTAGACCTCATGGATCGCGCTCATCGTCACCTCCAGGTGGTGGGCGAATGATTCGTGGGACGTCATGGTCGTTGAGGCACATTACATTAGAAACAGACAGCCGGGTTTGGCCCACCGTGAATCCGGAATCGCGTCACATTTGTCACTCCCATCAGTCGATGACCGGCGGCGTAAACTGAACCTTCATCAACAGCGAGCGATGCAAGGTGAGCGAATCGCCTTCCGACCCGAACGCACAGGACATCGCTCTAACCCGGAGGTTGCGATGACGACGAACAAGTCACCTGAGAAGAGTGGGAAAGATGGACAGCCTGCGATGAAGACGCCGCCGGTTGTGTCGCGGCAAGAGTGGGAGGCCGCGCGCGAGCAGTTGCTCGTCAAGGAAAAAGCCTTGACACGTGCCCGCGACGCGCTGGCCGCCGAGCGGCGTCGGATGCCATGGCTTGCCGTGGAAAAAACGTATGCGTTCGACGGACCGCAAGGCAGAGTGAGCCTGCTCGATCTCTTCGAAGGCCGCCGTCAGCTGGTCATTTATCGCGCCTTTTTCGAGCCCGGCGTGCACGGATGGCCAGAGCATGCGTGCATTGGCTGCTCGCTGGGGGCCGATCAGGTCTCCCACCTTGCGCATTTGCACGCTCGCGACACGACCCTCGTGTACGCGTCCCGCGCACCGCAAGCCGACATCGCGCGGCTGAAGGCCCGGATGGGCTGGGAGATGATTCCCTGGTACACGATCACCGACAGTTTCGACGCCGACTTCGGCGTGGACGAATGGCACGGCCACAACGCGTTCATCCGGGACGGCGAGCGCGTGTTCCGAACATACTTGATTAACGGGCGTGGCGACGAGGCGATGGGCACGGTCTGGAGTTACCTCGACATGACGGCGCTCGGGCGTCAGGAGACGTGGGAGGATTCGCCGGAAGGCTACCCACAGAGCCGGCCGTACAAGTGGTGGAACTGGAACGACATGTACGTTCCCGGCGCGGCGCCCGATCCGAAGTGGGTCGAGGTGTCGGATGCCGGCGAGGCCGCATTTCGGAAGCAAGACGAGTAGCGCCTGCGAATCGTCGCTCGGAGAAACGGAGTTCGCCAACGTACGGGCACGGCGGTTCTCGCAGTCCAGCGGTACGTGAATGCTAGAGTCACGCTCGCACGCAAAGACAGCAATCACTGCAAGCCTGACTTCGAGCCTATCTATGTTCGCACTACCGTGGATCGCGATTTTCCTCGCCGCGCCGGCGACGTGGGCCAGCACGTTTCGCTGGCTCGGCGTCGGCCTGCTCGTGATCGGATACGGCACGGCGTTGGCGACCGGGCAGCTCGGCCCCTTGGCGAGCGTCGCCATTGCGCTGCTCGGCGTGGCCGCGTACGCGGTGTCGCCGGCTCGCCCGCGTTACGTTCGATACGCTGGTCATCTGCTGTTCGTCGCGCTCGCAATTGCGCTCAGCCTGCATTGGCTGCCAGGCTTTCATAACCCGCGCGTGATCGGCCCCGTGCAGTTCACGCCGGATGCCGTGCCCTTCACGATGTACCTCAATTTCGACAAGCCGCTAATCGGCTTCTGGCTGTTGCTCGCCTTGCCGTGGATCCGGCCTTCGCACGCGCTGCGCACGTGGTTAGTCGCCGGCGTCGGCGGTTGGCTGATCACGGTCGCGGCTTGCATGGCCGTTGCGTTGTCGCTGGGGATCGTCGGATGGGCGCCGAAGCGGCCCGCCGACAGCGTGCTGTGGTTGGTGAACAATCTCTTTCTCGTCACGCTGACTGAAGAGGCGTTGTTTCGCGGCTATCTGCAAGGCGGTCTCACGCGACTCTTCGCGCGCTGGCAAAGGGCGGACCTGCTCGCGCTATGCGTGGCGGCCGCGCTGTTCGGGCTCGCACATGGCGCGGGCGGATGGCAGTGGATCGTGCTCGGAAGTGTGGCGGGCATCGGCTATGGGCTTACGTATCGCTTCGGCGGATTATCGGCGGCGGTGCTCGCACATTTCGGGCTGAACGTGGTCCACTTTTTCTTCTTCACGTATCCGATGCTGCAGCCCGCGGGCAAGCTGTGAAACTACGCGGATCGGCCGTGCGCCAACCGCAAATCCAGGCGAAGATTACCAATGAATGGATCGTTTCTCCGTTTGCGAGGGCCACACTCCGATGAACGCATCCGAACGTATCGACGAACTGATCGCAGGACTCACCGACTGGCGCGGCGCGACCTTCGCTCGCATGCGTCAATGCGTGCTGGCGGCCGACCCGGCGATCGTCGAGGAATTCAAGTGGATGGGTAGCCCAGTCTGGTCGCGCGACGGCATGATCGCGGTCGCCAACGCGCACAAGGGTAAGGTCAAGCTGACCTTCGCGCATGGGGCGGGCCTGGCCGATCCGGACGGTTTGTTCAACGCGGGCCTCGAAGGCAACGCGCGGCGCGCGATCGACTTCTTCGAGCGCGACGAGGTCGACGAGCGCGCACTGAAAGCGCTGATCCGCGCCGCGATCGACTATAACCAAAGTCATCTGAAGAAGAACACGCGCGGCGCATTACTTAAAGCCGGCCGTAAGCAGGCGGCCGGCGAGGCCTGAAGCCGGCACGGTCTGCTCGCCGACCCCGGCGCGCCGCCAGCCCCGGCGGATCGATACCAGAACTGATATCAATATCGCCCAAAATATAATTGGAAAGATATCAACCCGCTCCGTACACTTCACCATCCCTGGACATTGAGCGGCAGCCTTGCGCCGTGGCGCCGGGTGGGCCGCTTCAGTCAAATATGCCGGTGAGGGTCCCGGCGCATGCATCAAGGACCTAGCATGTCGGAAAAAAAGCGGAAATTGCGCTCGGCCGAATGGTTCGGCACGGCTGACAAGAACGGCTTCATGTATCGAAGCTGGATGAAGAATCAGGGCATCCCGGACCACGAGTTCGACGGGCGCCCTGTGATCGGTATTTGCAACACGTGGTCCGAGCTGACACCGTGCAACGCGCACTTTCGCAAGCTCGCCGAGCACGTGAAGCGCGGCATCTACGAAGCAGGTGGCTTCCCGGTCGAGTTCCCGGTGTTTTCGAACGGCGAATCGAATCTGCGTCCGACCGCGATGCTCACGCGCAATCTCGCGGCGATGGATGTCGAGGAGGCGATCCGCGGCAATCCGATCGACGCGGTGGTGCTGCTGACCGGCTGCGACAAGACGACCCCCGCGCTCTTGATGGGCGCGGCGAGCTGCGACGTGCCGGCGATCGTCGTGACCGGCGGCCCGATGCTGAACGGCAAGCTCGACGGCAAGAACATCGGCTCTGGCACCGCCGTGTGGCAGCTGCACGAATCGCTGAAGGCCGGCGAGATCGACCTGCATCAGTTTCTGTCCGCCGAGGCGGGCATGTCGCGCTCGGCGGGCACCTGCAACACGATGGGCACCGCGTCGACGATGGCCTGTATGGCCGAAGCGCTCGGCACGTCGCTGCCGCACAACGCGGCGATTCCCGCGGTCGACTCGCGCCGCTACGTGCTCGCGCATATGTCGGGCATCCGCATCGTCGAGATGGCGCTCGAAGACCTGAAGCTGTCGAAGATCCTCACGCGCGAGGCGTTCGCCAACGCGATCCGCGTCAATGCGGCGATCGGCGGCTCGACCAATGCGGTGATTCATCTGAAGGCGATCGCGGGGCGCATCGGTATTGATCTGGAACTCGACGACTGGGTGCGCATCGGCCGCGACACGCCGACGATCGTCGACCTGATGCCGTCGGGCCGCTTCCTGATGGAAGAGTTCTATTACGCGGGCGGTCTGCCGGCCGTGCTGCGCCGGCTCGGCGAAGCGAACCTGCTGCCGCATCCGGACGCGTTGACGGTCAACGGCAAGTCGCTGTGGGACAACGTGAAAGACGCGCCCAACACCAACGACGAAGTGATCCGTCCGCTCGACAAGCCGCTCGTCGCCGATGGCGGTATTCGCGTGCTGCGGGGCAATCTCGCGCCGCGCGGCGCGGTGCTGAAGCCGTCGGCGGCGACGCCCGAGTTGCTCAAGCATCGCGGACGCGCGGTCGTGTTCGAGAACTTCGAGCACTACAAGTCGCGCATCGTCGACGAAACGCTCGACGTCGATGCGAACTCGGTGCTGGTGATGAAGAACTGCGGGCCGAAGGGTTATCCGGGCATGGCCGAAGTCGGCAACATGGGCCTGCCGCCGAAGCTGCTGAAGCAGGGCGTGAAGGACATGGTGCGCATTTCCGATGCGCGCATGAGCGGCACCGCATACGGCACCGTGGTGCTGCACGTGACGCCGGAGGCGGCGGCCGGCGGCCCGCTCGCCGCGGTGCAGGACGGCGACTGGATCGAGCTCGATTGCGACGCGGGCACACTGCACCTCGATATCAGCGACGCGGAGCTCGAGCGCCGTCTCGCGAAGCATGTGCCGCCCGAGCCGCCGGAAGGTGGCGGGTACCGGCGCCTGTATATCGATCACGTGTTGCAGGCCGATGAGGGGTGCGACCTCGACTTCCTCGTTGGTTGTCGAGGCTCCGCGGTGCCGCGGCATTCGCACTGACGCGCTGATCTGCTGTTGCAACCGTAACGGCTCGACCGATGACCATGCGGGCGATGCATTTGTGCATCGCCCGCATTTTTTTGATTCGTGGCTATCGGCCGAGGTTATCGACCGCGTCGAGCACCAGCCCGAAAAACTCGTTGGCCGAGGCCGGATTCAGCCAGCGCACGACCACCGTCATGCGCCGCTCCGGTTCGACCCACGTGAACGAACTGCCCGCGCCGATGCCGAAATAGCTCGACT
Source organism: Paraburkholderia sp. BR14320 (assembly GCF_040948665.1). NCBI lineage: Bacteria > Pseudomonadati > Pseudomonadota > Betaproteobacteria > Burkholderiales > Burkholderiaceae > Paraburkholderia > Paraburkholderia sp. BR14320. Next base: position 27,360 of record NZ_JBFPKG010000059.1, on the reverse strand, counting down.
CCGGCACGTTCGGGAACACCTTGCGCCCGGTGTTGAGCCACACGAGGTAGCCATAGAACGGCGCGATCGCGCACGGAGTGCGCATGCGCGCGATCCATTCGGACGACAGCACGCGCTGGCCGTTCGCGACGCCGTCATCGAGCAGCATCTGCGCGACCTTCAACTGATCGTTCGCGCTGACCGACATGCCGCCGCCCCAGTGCGTACCACCCGGCACCGACTGCATGCGTCGCCCGTCGATCTCGACCCATGCGCCGTCGTAGCCGACCCATTGCCAGTTTTCGCTCGCACCCGTTGGCCGCATGATCGCTTCGCGAAACACCTCGGGCAGCGGCTGACGGAACAGATGCAGCAGCGCGAGCGACAGCTGGTTGATGCGGACGTCGTTGTATTCCCAGTAGCTGCCCGGCCGTTGCAGCGGACGCGGGTCGCCTTTCTTGCCATCGGGCGGCGCGGCGAAATTGACCGCTCGGTAGTGATCCGCCTGATCCGACAAACCGAAGTAAGTGCCGCGCCATTCGCTGGTTTGCTGCAGCAGATGTGCCCAGGTGATCGGTGCGTTGTGTTCGTCGTCGAAGCCGATGTTGGGCACGCGCACGCGCACCGGCTCGTCGACGTCGGGCAACAACCCGCGATCGTGCGCGACGCCGGCGAGCAGCGCGAGGTACATCTTCGCGACGCTGAAGGTCAGATCGGCCCGATCCGGTTCGCCCCAGCTCGTCAGCACGCGGCCGTCGACAGCGATCGCACCCGATACCGGTCCGCGATCATGCACGGGACCGAGCAGCTTGTTCCATGGCGGCGGGTCGTTCACGTGCACACCCCATGCGCCACCCACATGGCGGTCCCAAAGCGATTCATGATCCACCGCGAACTGCACGGCTTGCTGCAATCGGTCTTGCATGGATAAGGTCCTGTCGGTTCAACGAAGCCCGCTGGGCAGAGACTCAGCGGGCGTGCAGCCGCAGGCGTGCCCACATCACGGTGAAAAGGCTAAGCACGGCCGCGAGCATCAGATAGAGGCCGGGTGCGAGGTTATTGCCGGTTGCCGCGATCAGCGCGGCGACCGCCAGTGGCGTGAAGCCGCCGAACACGGTGGTGCCGATGTTGTAGCCGAACGCCATGCCGGTCGTGCGCGTGCGGGTTGGGAACAGTTCGGACATCATGGCCGGAATCGGCGCGAAGTAGCTCGCCTTCAGTATCGCGACCCACGTGACCGCGGCCAGCAACGAGCCGAGCGACGGATGCGCGTTCATCAGCATGAAGGCCGGGTAGACGGTCGCGAAGAACAGCACGCCGGCGCAGAGCATGATGCGCACGCGGCCCACCTTGTCGGACAGATGACCGACGATCGGCGTGAGCACCATCATGATCAGACCGGCCGCGAGCGTCGCGATGAAACCCGACGACGGCGCGAGCCCGAGTTGCCGCGCCGCATAGGTCGGCATGTAGAGCAGCATGTAGTTGGCCGTGGTGGTCAGCACGAGCGCGCCGATCGACACGAGCACCTGTTCCTTTTGCGTCGCGAGCAGTTCTCGCACCGGCGCGGCGGATTTTTCCGCGCGCTCGAACTCCGGCGTTTCGTCGATGCGGCGGCGAATGTACAGCCCGACCGGACCGATCAGCAAGCCGAACAGGAACGGAATGCGCCAGCCCCAGCCTTCGAGTTGCGCGGTGCTCAGCGTGCTCGTCAACACCGCGCCGAACAGCGACGCGAGCAGCGTGCTCGCGCCCTGGCTCGAGAACTGCCAGCTTGCCATGAAGCCTTTGCGCTCCGGCGCATGTTCGATCAGAAACGCGGTCGAGCTGCCGAACTCGCCGCCCGCCGAGAATCCCTGCAACAGCCGCGACGCGAATACGCCGATCGGCGCGAGCACGCCGATCGCCGCATACGACGGCATCAGCGCGATCATGCCGGTGCCGAGCGTCATCATTGCAATCGATAGCGTCAGCGATGCCTTGCGGCCTTTGCGGTCGCTGAACGAGCCGAGCGCGAGCGCGCCGATCGGTCGCGCGAGATACGACAGCGCGAAGGTGCCGAGCGTGAGCAGCAGCGACACGGTGCGGTCGTGCACCGGAAAAAACGTTCGCGACAGCACGGCCGCGAAGTAGCCGTACACGACCAGATCGTAGAACTCCAGCGCGTTGCCGATCGAGGTCGCGAGAATCAGCCGCGATACGCTCGAGCGCGAGGTGTGCCGCGCGAGCGCGTCGGCGGTGGTGGCGGAGTCCATGCTCATATCGAAGTCCTCTAGCGGCGTTGGGAGGCGCGCTGGCAGTGTCGCGTGAGCGGGGCGGGCGCGGGATCGAAGCGTGTGACCCGATGTTGCGGTGGCCGATATTTATAGACAATTACAATATTTGGCAGATATCGTTGCCGAAAAGGCAAAGCGCGCAGCCTGCGTCGAATCCGGCGTTGCTCGACTGATTTCGCACGGCAAAAAGCAAAAGCGCCCCGTAGGGCGCTTTCCATCGATTCAGCCAGGCAGGGAACACGGGTGTTCCCCACCGCGAACCGTCTGCTTAGAACTTGTGACGCATACCGACGCGGAACGCGAGCTGGTTGTCGGCGCCGACGCCCGACGTGCTGAAGTAGCTCGTGCTCGAACCGATCTGTGCCTGCAGGTCGCCACTTGCGGCGTTGTGGCCCGATGCGATCTGATAGATGCCCAGCAAGTAGACGTCCGTGCGCTTCGACAGCGCGTAGTCGCCGCTCAGGTTCACCTGGTTCCAGTGACCGACGTTCGCGCCGCTCAGGTGCATGTAGGTGTAGCCCGCGCCTGCCGTGATAGCCGGCGTGACCGCGTACTTCGCGCCTGCTTCGTAGGCTGCGAACGTGGTCGAGCCGCCCGAGATCGGGGCGAGGCGCGTGTTCGTGTACAGGGCCCACAGCGTCGCCGGGCCGAATGCGTAGCGGCCGCCAACGCCGAACGAGCGCAGATCCTGGATCTGGCCGGTGCCGAGCGACGGGAAGCTCACGTTAGCCAGCGAAGTCGAGAAGGCCGGCGATGCCTGGCCCGGGTAACGGATGTCCGTGTACGCTGCGCCGATGCCGAACGGGCCGTTCGCATAGTTCGCGCCGAAGCTGTAAGCGCGCGACGAACCCGCGACCGGTGCAGCCGCCGTGCCCGTAGCCGGCGTGCCGGCAAAGCCGCCCGCCGTGTTCGAGAAGCCGTACATCGCGCCGAAGGTCAGGCCCGAGAAGTTCGCGCTGCTGAACTTGACCGAGTTGTTGATACGGCTCGACGTGAGCTGGTCGACGTCGTTGATGTGGTAAGCGTAGTTACCCGCGACGGTCAGGCCGCCGGTCGAGTAGTTCGAGCCGAGGTAGTCGGTCGAGAACGAGTACTGGCGGCCGAACGTCAGCGAGCCGATGTTGTTCTGCGACACACCGACATAGGCCTGGCGGCCGAACATCGCGCCGCCCTGGCCGGCGGTGCCGTTACCGCTGTTGAAGCCGTTTTCCAGCACGAACAGCGCCTTCAGGCCGTTGCCGAGGTCTTCCGTGCCACGCAGGCCCCAACGGCTGCCTTGTGCGACGCCGTCGTCGTACTTGGTCAGGCTGCTATGGCCGGTGGACGTCTTCGAGTTGTTCACGTAGCTGATACCGGCGTCGATCAGGCCGTACAGCGTGACGCTGCTTTGTGCGTGAGCGGCGGAGGCGAATGCGGCAACCGTAGCGGCGGTCAGGATTTTCTTGTTCAACATACTTCTCCGAGTTAGCGAATTTTGGCAATCGCGACGCGCTGCTCTGCGGCAACGTCGCGCGATGGCCGGCAATTTAAGGGAACGCTGAGTAAGGTATGTGACAGTGAAAAATTATTTCCACGGTGTCGTGCGGGCGCGACACTTCGCGTGTGCATCGGGGGGCGGGAGCGTCGGTGGCGGGGCGGTCGACCCTCGCGCGAAGCGGGGCGCGTGGCAGCGGATCGCCCGCCGGGCGGCGGGCGATCGGTTACTTCGGCTGCTGCGTGAAAATTCAGTTACATGGCCGGCTGCGACGGCATCGGCGGTCGCAGCGGTTTTGGCGTCAGTTGCTCAGCAACGAGCCGCTGCGGAACGGCGTCGCGCCAGCGATGCGCGCGAACTCGAGGCCGGCCGTCGCGAAACGCGCCAGATGCCGCGCGTACAACACGCCGGCCACGGTGTTTTTGATCGTGACGACGCGGTCCGTCAACGGATCGACGATGTCGGCGATTTCCTGGTCCGCGTCCACCCACGTGCCGACCGGGCAGCGATACACGAGCACGCCGCTGATCGGCGCGACGAGCGGCTCGGCGCCCGCGAGCGGCGTCGCCGCGAATTCGAGCGGCGGCAGCGGCGCCGGTTCGCCGTCGACCACGCCGCGCAGGGTCAGATACTCGATGATGGCCTGCGCGTCTTTTTCCGCGTACTGGTACGACACGTCGCGCTGGCCGCGCAGCTCGATCGTGACCGAGATGCCGCCGTTCGGGATCGGGAAGCGCTCGCCGAAACGGCCGCGCAGATCCGACCAGCAGAAGCTGTGGATCTCGTCGAACGGATTGCCGACCGAGTTCAGCGCGAGCAGCGACGCCTTCGCATCGATGTAGCGCGCGAGCGGTTCGACTTCGGGCCACAGGTCCGGATTGGTATACAGGTGCATCGCGGCTTCCCAGTCGCAATGCAGATCGAGCACGACGTCGGCGTCGTACGAAAGCTTTTGCAGCGCGAGGCGTTGCGAGCCGAGTTCGGTGGTCGGCTTCTGCGCGTCGAGCGCTTCGCGCATCGCCGCGCGGATGGCGGCGCGGTTCTCATCGATGTCGCTGGTCAGACGCGACTCGATGGTCGGCAGCACGAGTTCGGCGAGGTCGTAGAAGTTGCGGTTGAAGTTCTGCGCGCTGCCGGTTTCGAAGCGCCCGAGCATCTGGCCGAGCAGATGCTGGTTCAGGCCGATCGGATTGGGCACCGGCACGACCACGACTTCGCCGCGCAGCTTGCCCGCGGCTTCGAGCGCGGCCAGCTTGCGGCGCAGCGACCACGACACCAGCATGCCGGGCAGTTCGTCCGCGTGCAGCGACGACTGGATATAGATTTTCTGGCCGCCGCCGGAACCGTAGTGGAAACTCGTCAGTTCACGGGCGGTGCCAAGCGACGGGGCAATCAGCGGATGGGTCTGGGTTTGCATGGTTTTGACTTCGCGGCCTGTTCGAAGCAGCCGCGCTAGGTTGTTGATTGCAAGGGGAAAGGTGCGCGCGGGCTGCGCGCGAGGTCCGCGTGCGCGGACTGCGGCCACCTGTCTCCCGACGACCGCGTGTTGCACGATCTTAGCCGATATGCCGCACGATGTGGCTTCATGTGGCTAGATGTGGAGCCGCAAAACAAAACGGGCTCCGCATCGCGGAGCCCGTTTCGGACAAGCTGCCGGCGCGCCGTGCGGCGCGCGTGGGCAATTAGCTGCCGTACACGTCGAAGTCGAAGTACTTCTTCTCGATCTTCTTGTAGGTGCCGTCCTTGATCATGTCGGCGATCGCCTTGTCGACCTTCGCTTTCAGATCGGTGTCTTCCTTGCGCATGCCGATGCCGGCGCCGTTGCCGAGGATCTTCGGATCGTCGAGGTTCTGGCCGACGAACGCGAAGCCTGCACCGCGCGGCGTCTTCAGGAAGCCCTGCTCAGCCTGCACCGCGTCTTGCAGCGCTGCGTCGAGACGGCCCGAGATCAGGTCGGCGTAGACCTGGTCCTGGTTCTGATACGGCACGACTTTCGCGCCCTTCGGTTCCCAGTAGGTCTTCGCGTAGGTTTCCTGGATCGTGCCCTGTTCGACGCCAACCGACTTGCCCTTCAGCGATTCAGCGGTCGGCAGGATGCCCGAGCCCTGCTTCGCGACGAGGCGCGTCGGCGTGTTGAACAGCTTCGACGAGAAAGCGACCTGCTCGGCGCGTTGCGGCGTCATCGACATCGACGACAGCACGCCGTCGAACTTCTTCGCCTTCAGTGCCGGGATCATGCCGTCGAAGTCGTTTTCCACCCACACGCACTTCGCACCGACGCGCTTGCAGATTTCGTTGCCGAGGTCGATATCGAAGCCAACGAGCTTGCCGTCTGCGCCTTTCGACTCGAACGGGGGATAGCTGGCATCAACGCCAAAACGGATCGTCGACCAATCTTTAGCGTGTGCGCCAATGGAGACGGTGGCAATCAAGGCAACCGTCAAAGCCGCTAGCAGTTTTTTCACTGTTCTTACTCCTCGGTGTAGTTCAATTTCGCCCTCGGCGGTTGTGCCGCCTCGGGACGCCCGGCGCGACTCGCAAACGGGCTTCTGGTCAGGATGCAAGCCGGGGTGGCCTGCAACGCGCGCCAAGCTTATCAGTTCAAAAATATTGGGAAGCTAGTAAAACACCGGATGGCGCAGGAGGAGGCCCTCTAGAGCGACGCGTGCGCCCAAGCCGATGTGACCGGATCGTACACCGTTGGTGGGGTTTGCGTAACACGGGTGCAATGCAGGAGCGGTAATACGGTGGGCCGGCGAACGTGACCGACTGGAATATACGGCGGTTTTCTTGCGAGTTCGCCGAAAACCGGTTTGAATCGCGAGTTTGAAACGTGGATATCGTTAAAGCTCGCGGCTGAACTTGCCGTTAATTAACAGTGGCCTCGCGACCATTGGCTTACACGCTATTACCAGCGCCGATATTTTTGCGCGGCCGTTTCGAGGCTGTGCGAAAACCGAGGCTTTTGGCGCTATCATCGATGCTCCATGCGTAGGACGCCGACCGCCCGCGCAGGCGCGGATCGCATCGAAGCAAATCGTCGGACAGCCGTGAAGATTCAAATGCCGCGCATTTGCGCTAGATCAAAAGGCCTTTCTGCTCAACGGTGTTATTCATGCGCACGATGTCGTTCAAGGCGGATCAAACAGGCTGTTGTAAACAGACTTTCAAGCGACAAATCGCGAGCGTCGGCGCGCGCGTTCGCGCGGCATTATTGCAGCGCCGTTTTTATGTCGGCTTTTTGTCGAGAATTACATCGGGATTTACATCGATTGGCGTATCCGGATTTTGGTGCGACGTTTTGCCCCGCGCGTTGCGGGTACTGACAGGCGCACTGCTGTGCGCGAGTTTTGCCGTGGCCACGCCCGCCGCGGCTGCCGACAAAGTGCTGCACGTCCTCGCATGGCCCGGCTACGCGGACCCGGATGTCGTGAAGGCGTTCGAAGCACGCTACGGAGCGAAGGTCGAGGTTACGCTCGTCGATTCCGACGAGGCGCTGTGGGCGCAGATGCACAGCAAAAGCGAGCCGCCTTTCGACGTACTCGCCGCCAACACCGCCGAAATCCGTCGTTATACGCAGGCTGATCTGCTTGCGCCGCTCGATCTCGCGAGTCTGCCCAATACGAAGAAGCAGTTGCCGCGTTTTCAGGCGCTCGGCTCGATCGGCGGCTTGACGTCGGCGGGCAAGGTCTACGCGATTCCGTTCACCTATTCGTCGATGGGCCTCATCTACGATCGCAAGCAGATTCCGGTGGCGCCGCATTCGATGCTCGAACTGTGGAACCCGCGCTATCGCGGCAAGGTGCTCGACTTCAATAGCGCGCAGCACAACTTCTCGTTCACCGCGCTCGCGCTCGGCTATCCGCATCCGTTTCAGCTCGACTCCGCGCAGTTGCGCACGATCGCGCACAAGCTCGTCGATCTGCGCCGCAATCTGCTGACCTACTACACGCTGCCCGAGGAGGCGACCGCGTTCTTCATCCAGCACAAGGTCGCGCTGATGTTCGGCAACTACGGCACGCAGCAGGTGCAGTTGCTGCGGCGCGCGGGCGCCGACGTCGGCTATGTAATTCCGGACGAGGGCGCGCTCGCGTGGCTCGATTGCTGGTCGATGACGCGCGCGGCGAGCGACCAGCCGCTCGCGCTCGCGTGGATCAACTACATGCTCGAGCCGAGCGTGAGCGCGCTGCTGACGCAGCGCCAGGGGCTCGCGAATACGCTGACCGAGCCGGCCGAAGGCAACCCCAATGCGCACATCGTCTGGATCAGTCCGGTCGAGGATATCGACCGGCGCGAGCGATTGTGGACCCGCATCGTGTCGGGCGACCGTTCGGAGCGCTTCTGATGCTGCATCGCGGCCTGACCTTCAAGCTATCCGTGCTGCTCGCGTGCATCGGCGTGCTGGCGTCGGGCGCGACCGGCTATTACGCGTATCGCGCGAATCGCACGATGCTGGTCAACGAAGCGGAGCGTAGCCTGCAGACTTCGACGGAGCTGCTCGGCCAGCGCATCGCGGTATCGATCGACGACGTCGCGGCGGACGCGCTCGTGCTGGCGACGATGCCGTCATCGGTGAGCGTCGCGCAGACCGACGACGGCATCGGCCCGAACCAGGGCCGCGAGCGGCTCGCGCAGGTGTATTCGAGCTTCATGCTGCACCACCCGGAGTATCTGCAGGTGCGGCTGATCACGCGGCAGCATCACGGGCTCGAGCTGATCCGTTTCGATCGCGACAGCGACGGCCTCGTGCGTGTACAGGGTGACGATTTACAGGAAAAAGCTCAGTTTCCCTACGTATTCGAAACGCTCGCATTTTCGGCGGGACGCATCTACACCTCGCCGATTTCGATCAATCACGAATACGGCACGCATGCCGCGCAAGGCAGGCCGACGCTGCGTCTGGGCACGCCGATCGCGGATGCGCGCGGCACCGTGGTCGGCGTCGTGGTGATCGACGTCGATCTGGCCGGCATGCTGCGGCGTTTGCAGAGCGATCTGCCGAGCGACTACCAGGTCTATCTGGCGAACGAGTGGGGCGACTTCTTGGTCCATCCCGACGCGTCGAAGACCTTCGGTTTCGACCGCGGCCGGCGCGTGCTGATGCAGGACAGCTTTCCGGTCACGAGGCAGCTGTTCGAGCAGCGGCGCAGCGAAGTGCTCGTCAACGGTCTCGCGCGGCCCGATGAGGCGCACGGGCGCGTGCTCGCGTTCGTGCGGCGGCCGTTCGGCGATTCGGAGGGCAATCGCTTCATCGTGCTCGGTCTGGCGAAGCCGCTCGAAGACGTGCTGAGCGGCGCGAATCAGCTCGGCACGCGGATCATTCGCATGGTGCTGGTGTTCAGCGCTTTGTCGGTATTGCTGGCCATCCTGTTCGCGCGAGCGCTGACCAAGCCGCTGCATCAGCTCGCGCATGCGGCGACGCATCTGTTCGCCGAACACGCGATGCACACGTTGCCGCTCAAACGCACCGACGAAATCGGCGTGCTCGCGCGCTGCTTCGAGCGTTTGCGCCGTGAAATCCGCGGGCAGATGGATGCGCTGCACAGCAAGCAGAGCGAGCTCGTGCATCTGGCCTCGCACGACGTGCTGACCGGCTTGCCGAACCGCATGCTGTTCATGCAGAAGCTCGAGAACGCGATCGAGGAGGCAAGGTTCCGTCGCGAAGGCCTCGCGGTGCTGTTCGTCGACCTCGACCGCTTCAAGCAGATCAACGATCAGTTCGGGCACTCCGTTGGCGACAAGGTGCTGGTCGCGGTCGCGCGCCGTCTGAAGGACGTGCTGTGTGCCGGGGACGTGGTTGCGCGGCTCGGCGGCGACGAATTCATCGTGCTGATCGAAGGGCAGCGCGCGGCGCAGATCACGCCCGATATCGCCGAGCACATCATGGATGCGCTGAATGAAACGCTGAGCGTCGACGGCAATAGCATGACGGTCGGCGCGAGCATCGGCATCAGCGAGTTCCCGCACGACAGCGGCAATGCCGAGGAACTGCTGCTGAACGCCGATGCGGCGATGTATGCGGCGAAATCGGGTGGCCGTTGCGCGTATCTGCGCTATCAGGATCTGCTCGCCATGCGGCTCCACGAACAGGCCGAGCAGACGCGGCTTGCCCACGCGCAGCTCGCGCAGGCGCATGCCGCGCGCGATGCGACCGAGGGGTGCGAGGAGGAGCCCACCGCGTGACGCGACCCACTCAAACGATCCGCACCCCGCCGCGATAAGTCGCGCGCGGCACCGGCAGCCTGTCGAGCATCGTCACGCGCACGAGATCCGCGCGCAAGCCCGGCTCGATCGCGCCGCGGTCCGTGAGACCGGCGGTGCGCGCCGGCTCGGCCGAGACCGTTGCCATCGCGCGCGGCAGCGACCAGCCCGCTTTTTCGACGAGATCGAACACCGCGGTCAGCAAGCTCGACGGCACGTAATCCGACGACAGAATGTCGAGCAGACCGGCGCGCGCGAGTTCGAGCGCCGACACGTTGCCCGAATGCGAGCCGCCGCGCACGATGTTCGGCGCGCCCATGATGGTGGCGATGCCGTGCTCGCGCGCGGCTTGCGCGGCGATGCGCGTGGTCGGGAATTCGGCGAGCACGATGCCCTCGGCCTTCGCCTGTTCGACGTGCTCGATCAGCGTATCGTCGTGGCTCGCGACCGGAATGCCGAGCCGCCGGCACCGCGCGACGATCTCGCGGCGATGCTCATCCGCGTAACGCTCCTGTTCGACCGCGAGTTCGGCGAGCGTGCTCGCGACACGTTCGTCGCTCATCTTGCCGTTGCGTTCCTGGAAGCGGCGCCATTGCTCGCGGTCGTGCCATTGGCGCTGTCCCGGCGTATGGTCCATCACCGACGCGAGCCGCAACAGCGGATGCGCGCACAGCGAATCGAATACCTCGAGCACGTCGGCGGTCGCGATCTCGCAGCGCAGATGCAGAAAGTGCTCGGCGCGCAGCAGTCGACGCGTGGACAGCCGCAGCAGCGACTCCGCGCATTGCGTTTGCACGTGGCGGTTACGCAGCCCAACGCTCGAGCGCGAGCCGATCGCGAGCGCGTCGAATACCGTCGTGATGCCGGCCGCGGCCACTTGCGCGTCGTGGATCACGAAAGCCGCGTCGGTATTCCACTCGACGCCGGGACGCGGCACGAGGTGCTTCTCGAGGTTGTCCGTATGCAGTTCGATCAGACCGGGCAGCAGATAATCGCCGTCCCAGTCTTCGGCGTTGCGCGCCGAACTCGCGCCGCGTTCGACGTCGCGAATCACGCCGTCCTCCACGCGCACGGTGCCAATGAATTCTTCATCTCGCGTCACGATGCGAGCGTTGCTGATCAACATCGACTTGCTCCGTAGTCAGTCGGGACTGGTGTCAATTTAATGCCGCAGTGGCGGCCGCAATTCCAGGCGGCGCGTCGCGACCTTGTTGCGGGTCTCTTCGTCGTGAAAGATACCAACGATCGCCGCGCCGCGCTCGCGCGCCTCGACGATCAGATCGGCCACAACGTCGCGGTTTTCGGCATCGAGCGAAGCGGTCGGTTCGTCGAGCAGCAACAGCGGATGTTCGGCGATCAAACCTCGCGCGATATTCACGCGCTGCTGCTCGCCGCCCGAAAACGTCGCGGGCGCGAGCGACCACAGACGTTCCGGCACGTTGAGCCGCGCGAGCAATTCAGCGGCGCGCGCGTTTGCTTTGGGTTCTGCGATGCCGTGCAGCACGAGCGGCTCGGCGACGAGCGCGAGCGTCGGCACGCGCGGAATCACGCGCAAAAACTGGCTCACATAGCCGACCACGCTACGGCGCAGACGCAGCACGTCACGCGGTTCCGCACCGGTGATCGTGACGGGCCGGCCCTGATCGCTGGTGTCGCGAATCGCGATCGAGCCGGTGCTCGCCAGATAGTTGCCGTACAGGCAGCGCAGCAGCGTGCTTTTGCCCGCGCCCGACGGCCCGACCAGCACCACGCATTCACCGCGCTCGACTTCGAGCGATACGTTCGCGAGCGCGTCGATTCGCGCGCCGCCCTGGCCGTGCAGCGTGAAAGTCTTGCCGATGCCGGTGGCGCGCAGCATCAGCGCCGCGTTGTCGGCGAAAGCGCGCTCGGCGTGACGTGCCGCGCTGCCCGCATCAATTACTACCTCAGTGGATTGCATTGTGAGCCTCAAACCGGCAGAACCGAGGAAACCAGCGTTTGCGTATAAGGGTGCTGCGGATCGTCGAGCACCTGGTCGGTCAGACCCGCTTCGACGACTTCGCCCGCCTGCATCACCATCAGCCGATGTGCGAGCAGACGCGCGACGCCGATGTCATGCGTGACGATCAGCACCGACAGATGCAGCGTCGACGTCAGCGTGCGCAGCAGATCGAGCAGACGCGCCTGCACGGACACGTCGAGACCGGCGGTCGGTTCGTCCATGAACACCAGACGCGGACCGGTGACGAGATTGCGCGCAATCTGCAGACGTTGCTGCATACCGCCCGAAAACGCAGCGGGGAATTCGTCGATGCGCGCTGGGTCGAGTTCGACGCGCTCCATCCATTGCGTGGCCGTGCGGCGAATCTCGCCATAGTGGCGCGCGCCGACCGCCATTAACGGCTCGCCGATATTGGCGCCGGCCGATACGCCGCTGCGCAGGCCGTCGCGCGGGTTCTGCTGCACGAAGCCCCATTCGGTGCGCATCAGCAGACGGCGGCGCGGCTCCGACAGCGCGCGCAGATCGAGCAGGTCGCCGTGCGACGCGGCGTAGTGCAGCGCGCCGCTATCGGCCTCGGTCTTCAGCGCCAGCGTGTTGAGCAGCGTGGTCTTGCCCGAGCCCGATTCGCCGACGATGCACAGCACCTCGCCGGGATACAGATCGAAGCTCACGTTGCGGCAACCGTTGCGGCCGCCGTATTGTTTGGTGAGCGCGCGGGCGCTCAGAAGCGGCGTCATGCGGATTCTCCTTCGCGTTCGGCGCGGGGCAGTGGTGCTTGCGGTTCGATCTCGCCGTCGCCGCGCCGCTCGTGACAGTAGTCGCTATCCGAGCACACAAACATGCGCGTGCCGGCGTCGTCGACGATCATCTCGTCGAGAAAGCTTTCCTTCGATCCGCACAACGCGCACGCGTGCTGCCACTTCTGCACTTCGAACGGATGATCGTCGAAGTCGAGACTGCGCACCGGCGTATAAGGCGGAATCGCGTGGATGCGGCGCTCGCGGCCCGCGCCGAACAGTTGCAGCGCGGCGTTCATATGCATCTTCGGATTGTCGAACTTCGGGATCGGCGACGGCGACGTCAGATAGCGATGATTGACGATCACTGGGTAGTCATACGTGGTCGCGATGCTGCCGTGATGCACGATGTCCTCGTACAGCTTCACGCTGATCAGCCCGTAATCGGCGAGCGCGTGCAGCTTCTTGCATTCGGCGACGCGCGGTTCGAGCCGGAACAGCGGCTCGGGCATCGGCACCTGATAGACGAGGATCTGCCGCTCGGTCAGCGGCGTTTCGGGAATCCGGTGCCGGGTCTGGATGATCGTCGCTTCGCTCGTGTGCCGCGTGGTCGCCACGCCCGTGGTGCGCGCGAAGAGGCGGCGAATGTTGACGGCATTCGTAGTTTCGTCGGAACCCTGATCGATGACTTTCAGCGTGTCCGTCTTGCCGATGATCGCGGCCGTCACCTGGATGCCGCCGGTGCCCCAGCCGTACGGCAGAGGCATTTCGCGCGACGCGAACGGCACCTGGTAGCCCGGCACGGCGACTGCCTTCAGCAGCGCGCGGCGCAGCATGCGTTTGGTCTGCTCGTCGAGATACGCGAAGTTGTAGCCGTGCGCGGCGCTGTCGTATGAGGTGTTTGCAACGGCGGTGTCGGGCGCGTTCATGCTGCTTGCTCCTCGTCGGTGGCATTGCCTGATTCATCGTTGCCGTGGTGCTGCGCGCGCAAGCGCCGCACCAGTTCCAGCTCCGCCTGGAAGTCGACGTAGTGCGGCAGCTTCAGGTGCTGCACGAAGCCCGACGCCTCGACGTTATCGCTGTGCGACAGCATGAATTCGATGTCCTGCGTCGGCGACGAGAGCGTCTCGCCGAGTTCTTCGGCACGCAGCGCGCGATCGACCAGTGCCATCGCCATCGCCTTGCGCTCCGAGTGGCCGAACGCGAGACCGTAGCCCTGCGTGAAGGTGGGCGGCACCGCGCTGCTGCCCGCGAATTGGTTGATCATCTGGCATTCGGTGACGTCGATATCGCCGATGTCGACCGCTTCGCCGAGTTCGTCGAGGTCCATTTCGACCGCGATCGTGCCGAACCGAATCTCGCCGGCGAACGGATGCGAATGCGCGTAGCCGCGTTGCGTCGCATAGCCCATTGCGAGCAGAAAGCCTTCGTCGCCGCGCGCGAGGTTCTGCAGACGCGTCGCGCGGCTCGCCGGAAACGCGAGCGGTTCGCGCGACAGATCGCCGGGTTCCGCGCCATCCGGTGTTGGGCGCTCCTGTTCGATCAGGCCTTCCTTGTCGAGCAGCGAGACAACGCGCGGCATCGCTTCCGGCGCGGGCGGCTCTTGCGAGAGCGGCGCATTGCCTTGCGTCACGCGCTGCCGCGCGTCGTCGCCATCGGCGAGCAACGCGAAATCGAGCAGACGCTGCGTGTAGTCGTAGGTCGCGCCGAGCAACTGGCCACCTGGCAAGTCCTTGAAGGTCGCCGAGATGCGTCGCTCGACCTGCATCGTTTCGGTATCGATCGCGCGCGTATAGCCGAAGCGCGGCAACGTGGTGCGATACGCGCGCAACAGGAAGATCGCTTCGACCAGATCGCCGGCCGCCTGCTTGATTGCGAGCGCGGCAAGCTCCTCGTCGTAGACCGAACCTTCGGTCATTACGCGCGCGACCGCGAGCCGCAACTGCTCGCGAATCTGCGCGACGCTCAGTTCGGCGATCCGCGTATCGCCGCGGCGCGCTTTGTCGAGCAGACGCCACGACGCTTCGATCGCGCGTTCTCCACCTTTGACGGCAACGTACATCAGTTCACCTTCGCTTCAGTTGTGCGCGGCAAGCCGATCACGCGCGGGCCGCAAACCAGATAACAGTCGATGCCGCACGGAAACAGCGGCGCGAGCATCGCGCGCTCCTGCCAGAACCGTGGGGGAAGACCGGCCGGCGAAATCGTTTGACTCTCCAGAATGCCGGGGCCGCTCAGCGTGACCGGTACGCCGCCCGTCAGCGCGTCGACGCGGATCAGCAGCGTGGCCGATTGCTCGGGCGACTCGGCGCTGCCGGGTGCGAAGCTTTCTAGCGACGGCAACGCGTCGGCATCGTGCACATAGACGAATGCGGCGTCGCCGGGCGCATCGACGAGCGGCGCGCCGGTATGAAAACGCAACGCCGACGCGAGCGCGGTATCAGGCTGCGCGAGCCAGACCGGTGTCGCGTAGTCGCAGAGCGTCAGCAGCGCAGCGAATGCGGCGGGTTCGACCGGCGTATTGCGCAACTCGGGCAGCACGTCACTGATCACGCCGATCGTGCCGGGCCGCGACAACGCGTCGAGCAGCGTGCGAAACACGGCCTGGGTATCGTGGACCGGGTCCGCGAAACCCGGCGTCAGGGTGGACAATGCAATCGGTGAATGTTCCATCAGTCGCCTCGCACCATCGTAAAGAATTCGACGCGCGTCGCCGCGGCGTCCTGCTGCTGTTGCGCGCGCCGTGCCTTCTGTTGCGCGGCGAACGGCTCGATCAATTGACGATGCAGGCCGTCGTGATGCTCCGGCATCTGCAGCAAGGCATCGGCGAGCGCGGCAAGTTCGGCGCGCCGGCGGTCGCGTCCCAAGTGGCAGGCCACGCCGACGGTGGCCTCGGCGTCGCCGCTGGCACGAAGGCGCAGCGTGGCGCGCGTGACCGTCGCTTCGCCGAGATTGAACGGATCGCCGCTGCCGCCGATGCGCCCGCGCACCATCGCGAGGCCGATTTCAGGGGGACGCAGCCAGTCGTAGGCGGGGATAGGGTGACCTTGCAGCGCGTGCTGCAGCGCGGCTTCGAGGTCGGCGCGCGGCGTGCGGGCCAGCACGGCCATCCAGGCGCGCCGCGCCGCCGAAGACACGGCAGGCAACGGCGCAGAGGGCGGAACGGAACTCGGGCTCATCGGATTTCCTGTTGATCCAGCGAGTGGACATTGGAGCATCTATTCATCTAAACGTCTAGACGTTTATAGGCGTAGTTGTCTCGACTGTCGTGCGCGGCGGACGTTTCATATTTCCATCACGGCTTGCGCACTACAATGCACGACATGGCGATCATTTGAACCGAAGGGAATGACAGCACCATGACATCGAACGACAGCGCGGCGCCGGCCACGATGCTCGAACGCGGCGCAGGCGTGGCCGTCTGGAGACAGATCGAACAGATTCTCGCCGCCGAGATCGCGGCAAGCGGATTCGGGGAAGAAGGGCGGCTGCCGAGCGAAGGTGAGCTGGCGAAACGCTTTGACGTCAACCGTCACACGGTGCGTCGCGCGATGCTCGGCCTCGCCGCGCTCGGCCTCGTCAGCGTCGAGCAGGGGCGCGGCACCTTCGTACAGCCCGGCGCGATCGACTATTCGATCGGCCGCCGTACGCGTTTCACCGAAAACCTGCGCCAACAACATCACGCGCCCGGCGGCACGATGCTGTCGGGCTCGCGCGTGAAAGCCGAGCCCAGCGTCGCGAAGGCGTTGGGTCTGCGCGCGGGCGCGGCGGTCTATCGGATCGAATCGCTGCACGAGTCCGACGGCGTGCCGCTTACGTTCGCGCGCAGCTGGTATCCGGCCGCGCGTTTTCCGGAGCTGCCGGAAGTCGTGCAACGCCTCGGCGGCACGACGAAGGCGCTGGCCGAATTCGGCGTGGACGATTATCTGCGCAAGTGGAGCCGCATCGGCAGCGTGCTGCCCGAGCCGGAGGTCGCGCGGCGGCTCAACATCAACCGTCAGCAGCCGGTGCTGTGGGTCGAGAACGTCGACGTCGATTTGCACGGCACGCCGGTCAAATACGGCTTCACGCATTTCGCGGCCGACCGTGTGCAACTGCTCGTGGAGCATGACCTGTGAGCGGCCCCGCATGGAGTGATGAAGCGCGCTTCGCGCTGTACTACGCGCCGTCGGGTGAATCGGCGTGGTGGCAGGCCGGCTCGACGTGGCTCGGCCGCGATGCGCAAAGCGGCGAGCGCTGCGCGCAGCCGCAGCCGCCTGGCCTGACGCGCCCGCTCGCCGCGTTGACCGACTCGCCGCGCCGCTATGGCTGGCATGGCACGCTGGTCGCCCCGTTCCGGCTCGGCGGCGGTATCACGCAGCACGACGTGCTTGCGGCCGCGCGCGCGTGGGCGCTCGCGCAACAGCCGTTCGCGTTGCCGGTGGAAGCGGCCACGCTGGGCGACTTCGTCGCGCTGCGACCGGCCGATGCAAATGGCGAGACGCGCATTCGCGAGCTTGCGTCGAACGCGCTGGAGTCGCTAGACGGGCTGCGCGCGCGACCGTCTGCGGCCGATCTCGAGCGCCGGCTCGCCGCACCGCTCAGCGAACGCCAACGTGCGTTCCTGCTGCAATGGGGCTACCCGTACGTGTTCGACGAGTTCCGTTTTCATATGACGCTGTCCAGCTCGCTAGCGGATGCCGACGAGCGCGCGACTCTGCTCGCATGGTGGCGTGAGCGCACCCCTGCGCTCGGGCCGCTCGCGGTCGATCAGGCCGCGCTGTTCGTCGAGCCGGCGCCGGGCGAGCCGTTCGTGCTGTGGCAGCCGCTGCCCTTCAGCGACGGCGCGCAACACGGCGATCGCAAGGAAAAGCAGCAAGACGAGGTGAGCAGCCAATGAATGGGCGTTTGATCTATGTGATGGGCCCGTCTGGCGCGGGCAAGGATTCGCTGCTGCAATTCGCGCGCACGCGGCTCGCCGGCGAGCCGGTCGTGTTCGCGCATCGTTACATCACGCGGCCGAGCGGCCATGGGGAAGTGCATGTCGCACTGAGCGTCGAGGAGTTCGCCGCACGCTCGGTGTTGGGCCTGTTTGCGCTCGAATGGTCGAGCCATTCGCTGCGCTATGGCATCGGCATCGAACTCGATGCGTGGCTCGCGCGCGGCTGCACGGTGGTCGTCAACGGCTCGCGGCAGTACCTGCAGCATGCGCTCGCGCGCTATCCACGCGCGGAAGTGGTGCACGTGAGCGCCGCGCCGCATATTCTCGAAGCGCGGCTCGGCGCGCGAGCGCGCGAATCGTCGGAGCAGGTCGCGGCGCGGCTTGCGCGGCGTGCGCCGTTTGCGTTGCCGGCCGGCGTGCGCTGCACGACGATCGACAACTCCGGCACGCTCGAACAAGCGGGGCACGAGTTGATCACAGTGCTCAAGGAGCAGATGAGCGCGTAACGCAGTCACGCGGCCTTATTGCACGGCCGCCATCCGCTCCCGCGTGACCTGCCGCAAACACGCGACGAACTGCTGTACGGCCGGCGTCGGCAGCAGATCGCGTCGCGAGATGATGCTCAGATCGTAGTTCGGCAGCGCGTCTTCGATCTGCGCGACACGAATGCCGAGCGGCGCGACCCGCTGCGCGAGCGGCCGTGTGAAGCAACTGATCACGTCGGTCTGCGATACGAGCCCGAGCGTCACCGCAAACGACGACGGCGCGCGCAGCAGCCGCTGCGGCAGTGGCAGACCATGCGCGCTGAACATCGCCATCATCACGCTGTGCGGGAAGTGATCGGCGCCGACCGTGACGATCCACTCGGCGTCGAGCAGTTCGGACAGACGCGTGACGTTCGCGAGCGGGTGCCCCGCGCGCATCGTGACGACGAACTGCGTCGAGTACAGCGGCACCTGTACCAGATCGTTATCCAATGCCTGAACGTGATGGATCGCCGCGAGATCGAGTGTGCCGTTGCGCAGACGCGCGAGCGCATCGGGCACCGTCACTTCCTCCAGATGCAGACTCACGAGCGGCATCTTTTGGCGAAAGCTCGACACCGCATGCGGAAGAACCGTCAGCGCGAGCGATGGCATCGTGCCGACGCTGACCTTGCCGGCCAGTTCTCCTTTCACCTGCTCGACGGCCTCGACGGTGCGGCGCATGTCGCCCAGCAACTGTTCGGCGCGCGGCAACAGCGCGAGCCCGCACGCGGTCAGCTCAATGCCGCGCACGCTGCGCACCATCAACTCCGCATTGAGCGCGCTTTCCAGTTCGCGAATCGTATGCGTGACGGCCGGCTGCGTGACGCCGAGTTCACGCGCGGCGGCGCGCAGGCTGCGGTGATGCGCGGCGGCGACGAAGGCCTGCAACTGCTGCAGTTTCATCAGGGTAACCCCGTATATAAGAGCTGTTAATCAGGGTGAAAAAAATAGCATCTTATTCGAACGAAACGGCATGGATATAGTGCGAGGCTACTCACTGGAGCCATGCAAACGATGAACGAGACCCCGCGTTTGACCGAAGTGTCCGATCTGGAACCCCCCGCCGCGAGCCTGCGCGAGATTCGCCATCACATTCATCACCATCCCGAACTCGCGTACGAGGAAGTGCGGACCGCGGCGCTCGTCGCGGAAAAGCTCGAACAGTGGGGCTGGCAGGTCACGCGCGGGGTCGGCAAGACCGGCGTGGTCGGCACGCTGAAGGTGGGCGACGGCAAGCGCAGCATCGGCATTCGCGCGGACATGGACGCGCTGCCGATCATCGAACAGACCGGCTTGCCGTACGCGAGCGGCACCCACGGCAAGATGCACGCGTGCGGCCACGACGGCCACACGACGATCCTGCTCGGCGCCGCACAACGTCTCGCGGCCACGCGCAACTTCTCGGGCACCGTGCATCTGTATTTCCAGCCGGCCGAGGAAAGCGGTATCGACAGCGGCGCGCTGAAGATGATCAACGACGGCCTGTTCGAGCGCTTCCCGTGCGACGCCGTGTTCGGCCTGCACAATCATCCGGGCGCGGAGCCGGGCATGCTGCTGTTTCGCAAGGGGCCGTTCATGTCGGCAGGGGACAAGGCGACCATCACGATCGAAGGCGTCGGCGGTCATGCGGCGCGTCCGCATCTGACCGTCGATCCGGTCGTGGTCGCCGCGAGCATCGTGATGGCGCTGCAGACGATCGTCGCACGCAACGTCGATCCGTCGCAGCCGGCCGTGGTGACGGTGGGCTCGATGCACGCGGGCACCGCGAACAACGTGATTTCGAGCAGCGCGCGGCTCGAACTGAGCGTGCGCTCGTTCAGCCCCGAGGTGCGCGAGTTGCTGAAGAAGCGCATCACCGAGCTGGCCGAGTCGCAGGCGGCGAGCTATGGCGGCAAGGCGCATGTCGAGTACATCGAAGGTTACCCGGTCGTCATCAATACGGACGCCGAAACGGATTTCGCGGTGCAGGTTGCGCGTGAGCTGGTCGGCGATGACAAGGTGATCGAGCAGACCGACATCCTGATGGGCAGCGAGGACTTCGCCTTCATGCTGCAGAAGCGGCCGGGCACGTTTCTGCGCATCGGCAACGGCATCGGCGAGGATGGTTGCATGGTGCACAACCCGCATTACGACTTCAACGACCACAGTCTGCCGATCGGCGCGGCGTTCTGGGCGCGGCTCGTGGAGCGCTATCTCGCGCAGTGAGCGATAAGAGTCGACGCGGTAGCGCGCAGCAAATGCGCGCTACCAGATAGCCGCGTGCGTCAGCCGCGCCGCGCGACCATCTCGGAGACCGTCTGCGCGGCTTGCTGCAGCGGTTCCAGAAACGCCTTCACCATCTGTTTGGCCGAATTGCGCTGCGCGTTGCCGCTGATGTTCATCGCGGCGATCACGCGGCCCTGGCGATTGCGAATCGGCGCGGACAGCGAAATCAAACCGCCTTCGAGCTCCTGATCGACGATTGCCCACCCCTGGCGACGCACCTGCTCGATTACCTTCTTCAACTCTTCCTTGTCGGTAACGGTGCGCGGCGTGTGTGCGTAGAGCGGCGACGAGTTCAGCGTCGCGTCGAGCGTTTCCTCGTCGAGCGAGGCGAGCAGCACGCGGCCCATCGACGTGCAGTACGCGGGCAGACGGCTGCCGATCGACAGGTTGATCGTCATGATCTTGTGAGTCGGCACGCGCAGCACGTAGACGATCTCGGTGCGATCGAGCACGGCCGCCGAGCAGCTTTCGTGCACCTGTGCCGACAGGCTTTCCATCACCGGTTCGGCGAGATTCCAGAACGGCATCGAGGTGAGGTACGCGAAGCCGAGGTCGAGAATCTTCGGCGTCAGACGGAACAGGCGTCCCTCGGCTTCCACGTAGCCAAGCGTTTGCAGCGTCAGCAGAATCCGGCGCGCGCCGGCGCGCGGGAGGCCGGGCGCCGCGGCGACGTCGGTGAGCGTCTGTTCGGGGCGCGTCGCGTCGAATGCGCGGATGACCGCGAGGCCGCGCGCGAACGACTGCACGTACGAGTCACCCGGTTTCTCCGGGGCCGGTTCGACGTTGGCGGGCGCGACGGAAGACGGCGGCAGGGCTTTGCTCATGGACCTTGATCGTGGTTGCAAAAGAGTGCGCGCGCAAGGCACGCGACGCGCGTTCGTTTCGATGCGGCGCCGCGCGTGGCGTTGCGGCGCAAAGGCGAGACGATAGCTTAAGCCTTCTATTTCGCCAAATAACGCCGATTCGTGCAAAAAACCCAGGGTTTGCGTGGATGCGATTCGTGTCTCAAATTTGTATGATGACCCGATAACATGACCAGTTTGCGGCACCCGATCCAACCCAACCGATCCGCCATGTTCGACAAGATTCCCTCGCGCGCTTTGAGCGACACCGTCGCGCAGCAACTGCTGAAGCAGATCGACAAGGGCACTTTCGCGCGCGGCGCCAAGCTGCCGACCGAAGCCGTGCTCTCGGAACAGTTCGGCGTGAGCCGCACGGTGATTCGCGAGGCGCTGTCGCGGCTGAAGAACGAGGGGGTGGTCGAACCGCGCCAGGGCAGTGGCGTGTTCGTCGCTGGGCACGGCACGATCCGCCCGCTGCGGATCGACTACGCGGAAGCCGTCGAGCCGGGCTCGGTCGTGCAGATCCTCGCGCTGCGCCGCGCGATCGAGGCGGAGGTCGCGTCGGAAGCCGCAATGCGTCGCAGCGATGCCGACATGGCCGCGATCGACGCCGCGCTCGCTCAGATCGAGCGCGCGGTCGCCAATGGCGAAGACGGCGTCGCCGAAGACGTCGCGTTTCATCGCGCGATCGCGGCGGCGACGGGCAATCCGTATTTCCTGAAGACGCTGACGTTCCTCAATCAGTACCTCGAAGCAGGCACGGTCGTCACGCGCCGCAACGAGGCGCTGCGCGAGGACTTCTCGCGGCAGGTGCGCGAGGAGCACGCGGCGATCGCCGCGGCGATTCGCGCCGGCGATCCGATGGCGGCGCGCAATGCCGCGCAGACGCATCTGTACAACGCGGCACGGCGGCTTGCCGAGGCGGGCATCGCCTGACGCGCGGAAGGCGCGCGGTGATCCCGCCGCGCGCGAACGCACCAACGCAGCACCAATCCATAGAGGTCACGCATGTCGAGAAATGTCGGTGTCATCGGTTTGGGAGCCATGGGGCTCGGCGTTGCGCGTTCGCTGTTGCGCGCCGGCTTCAAGGTCCACGCGTGCGACTTGCGGCGCGACGTGCTGCAGGCGTTCGTCGCTGAAGGCGGCGTCGGCTGTGCGACGCCCGCGGAGCTCGGCGCGCAGTGCGAGGTCGTGATCACGCTGGTCGTCAATGCCGCGCAGACCGAGGCCGTGCTGTTCGGTGAGCACGGCGCGCTCGCGGCGATGAAGCCGGGCGGCGTCGTGATCGCCAGTGCCACGGTCGCGCCGGAATTCGCCAGCGATCTCGGCAAGCGCGTCGAGTCGGCCGGTCTGCAGATGCTCGATGCGCCGGTGTCGGGCGGCGCTGCGCGCGCCGCATCGGGCGAGATGACGATGATGACGTCCGGTCCCGCAGCCGCGTACGCCGCGTGCGAGGACGTGCTCGCCGCGATCGCCGGCAACGTGTATCGGCTCGGGGCCGCGCATGGCGCGGGCTCGAAAGTGAAGATCATCAATCAGTTGCTGGCCGGAGTGCATATCGCGGTGGCCGCCGAGGCAATGGCGCTCGGCTTGCGCGAAGGCGTCGATCCGGACGCGCTATACGACGTGATCACGCACAGCGCGGGCAATTCGTGGATGTTCGAGAACCGCGTTCCGCATATTCTCGCGGGCGATTACACGCCGCTGTCGGCAGTCGATATTTTCGTCAAGGACCTGGGCCTCGTGCTCGATACCGGGCGTCGCACGAAGTTTCCACTGCCGCTGTCGGCGGCCGCGCATCAGATGTTCATGATGGCGTCGACGGCGGGCCACGGCGGTGAGGACGACTCGGCGGTCGTGAAGATTTTCCCCGGCATCGAATTGCCGGCGAAGCCATAAGCGAGGACGGTGCTCATGACGGCTCAAACGAAACCCGCGCTGCTCGGCTGCATCGCCGACGACTTCACCGGCGCCACCGATCTCGCCAACATGCTCGTACGCGGCGGCATGCGCACGGTGCAGACGATCGGCGTGCCGACCTCCAACGAAGCGCCGGGCGCCGATGCGCCGGGCGCCGCTGCGCCGGGCGCCGCTGCGCTCGACGCCGACGCGCTCGTCGTCGCGCTGAAGTCGCGCACGATCCCCGCCGCCGACGCGGTCGCCCAATCGCTCGCCGCGCTCGCCTGGCTGCGCTCGCAAGGGTGCCGGCAATTCTTTTTCAAGTACTGCTCGACCTTCGATTCGACCGATGCGGGCAACATCGGCCCGGTGACCGATGCGTTGCTGAACGCGCTGTCCGCCGAGTTTGCTGAGCGCGCGTCGTTCACGATTGCGTGTCCCGCGTTTCCCGAGAACGGCCGCACGATTTTCCGCGGCCATCTGTTCGTCGGCGATGCGCTCCTCAACGAGTCGGGCATGGAGAACCATCCGCTGACGCCGATGCGCGACGCGAATCTCGTGCGCGTGCTGCAGCGGCAAACGCAGTCGAAGGTCGGGCTCGTGCGTTACGACCGGGTCGCGCAAGGCGATACGGCCGTGCGCGCCGCATTCGAAGCGCTGCGCGCCGACGGCGTGCGCATCGCGATTGCCGATGCGGTGTCCGACGCCGATCTGCATACGCTCGGCGCGGCCTGCGCGGACCTCGCGCTGATCACCGGCGGCTCCGGCGTCGCGCTCGGCTTGCCGGCCAACTTCCGGCGCGCGGGGCTACTCGGCGAGCAAACCCATGCCGCGCAATTGCCGCGCGTAGAAGGTTTGTCGGCGGTGCTCGCGGGCAGTGCATCGAAGGCGACCAACGCGCAGGTCGCCGCCTGGTGCGCGACGCGGCCGGCGTTCCGCATCGATCCGCTCGCGGCGGCGCGCGGCGAGGACGTCGTCGGCGAAGCGCTCGAGTTCGCGCGACAGCGCTTCGTGCACGCCGAGCCGGTGCTGATCTATGCGACTGCATCGCCCGACGAAGTGCAGGCGGTGCAGCGCGAACTCGGCGTCAACGAAGCCGGGCATCTGGTCGAGAAGACGTTGGCATCGATTGCGCGCGGCCTGCGCGAACGCGGCGTGCGCAAGTTCGTCGTCGCGGGCGGGGAGACCTCGGGCGCGGTCGTGCAGGCGCTCGACGTGCGCATGCTGCGCATCGGCGCACAAATCGATCCGGGTGTGCCGGCCACCGCGACGACCGAAGCGGAACCGCTCGCACTCGCGCTGAAATCCGGCAATTTCGGCACCACGGACTTCTTCGACAAGGCGCTGCGTCATCTCGATGGAGCCGCGCAATGAGCGGCGCACCGGCACTTCACATCTCGGCCGAAGCGCGCGTGCGCGAGGAAATCTGCGCGGTCGGCGCGAGTCTGTATCAGCGCGGCTATACGGTCGGTAGCGCCGGCAACATCAGCGCGCGGCTCGACGATGGCTGGCTGATCACACCGACTGACGCGTGTCTCGGCCGCCTCGATCCCGCCGATATCGCGAAGGTCGACGCAAACGGCCACGCGATGTCGGGCGGCAAGCCGTCGAAAACGCTCGCGCTGCATCGCGGTATCTATGCGCGCAACGGCGAGGCGCGCGGCATCGTCCATACCCATTCGACGCATCTGGTCGCATTGACGCTGGCGGGCGTATGGAGCGAAGCGGACGTGTTGCCGCCGATCACGCCGTACTACGTGATGAAAGTGGGCCACGTACCGCTGATTCGCTATCAACGCCCGGGCGATCCGCAAGTGGCCGCGCAGATCGCCCCGCTGGCCGACCGCGTACGGGCGGTGCTGCTCGAACGTCTGGGGCCGGTGGTGTGGGAGCGCTCGGTCGCGCACGCGTCGTATGCGCTCGAAGAACTCGAGGAGACCGCGCGCTTGTGGCTGATGACGAATCCGCGGCCCGCGCCGCTCGACGCCGCCGCGATCGAAGAACTCCGTACCGCGTTCGGCGCGCGCTGGTAGCAGCGCGCATTACCGATGAACGTCATGCACCGTATCGGACTGTCTCAAAGGAGCTGTTGACATGCCTCGCTTCGCCGCCAATCTGTCGATGATGTACAACGAGCACGCGTTCCTCGATCGCTTCGCCGCCGCCGCGCGCGACGGTTTCAACGCGGTCGAATACCTGTTTCCCTATGAGTTCCGCGCGGCCGAGCTGAAGTCGCGGCTCGACGCTCACGGTCTCACGCAGGCGCTGTTCAATGCGCCACCAGGCGACTGGAGCGGTGGCGAGCGCGGTCTGGCGTCGCTGCCGGGGCGCGAGGACGAGTTCCGCCGCAGCATCGATACGGCTCTCGAGTACGCGCGCGTGCTCGGAAATCGCAAGCTTCATGTAATGGCGGGGTTGATCGCCGGCGATCAGGCGGGCGAAACGCAACGCAAAACGCAACGCGACGTGTATCTGGACAACCTTGCCTATGCCGCGCAAGCCGCGCAAACCGAACGGATCACGGTCGTCATCGAACCGATCAATACGCGCGACATGCCCGGCTATTTCCTCAATCGACAGGACGACGCGCAAGCGATCTGCGCCGAAGTCGGCGCACCGAATCTGAAGGTGCAGTTCGACTGCTATCACTGCCAGATCGTCGAGGGCGATCTCGCAATGAAGCTCAAGCGCGATATGGCCGGCATCGGCCATATCCAGGTTGCGGGTGTGCCCGAGCGGCACGAGCCCGACATCGGCGAGCTGAACTATCCGTACCTGTTCGATCTGATCGATGCGCTCGGCTACGACGGCTACATCGGCTGCGAATACCGGCCGCGCGCGGGGACCTCGGCGGGGCTTGGCTGGCTGAAGCCTTATCTCGATGCGCGCTGACACTTTCCGACAACCACTGACGGACACGTAACCATGAAAGTACTGATCACCGGCGGCGCCGGTTTTCTCGGCCAGCGACTCGCGCGCGAACTGCTCGCACGCGGCAAGTTGAAAGATGCGCACGGCACACCGCAAGCGATTACCGGGCTGGTGCTGCTCGACGTCGTGCGCGCTCATGATTTCGGCGATGCGCGCGTGCATACCGAAGTCGGCGATATCGCAGAGCGCAGCGTGCTCGAACGCGTGATCGACGACCAAACCTCGGCGATCTTTCATCTGGCTGCGATCGTCAGCGGCCAGGCCGAGGCGGACTTCGATCTCGGTATGCGCATCAATCTCGATGCGTCGCGGCTGCTGCTCGAAGTCTGCCGACAGCGCGGGCATCAACCGCGCGTCGTGTTCACCAGCTCGGTTGCGGTCTACGGTGGCGATCTGCCCGCAGTCGTACAGGACGACACCGCGCTGAATCCGCAGTCGTCGTATGGCGCGCAGAAGGCGATCGCCGAGCTGCTGCTCAACGATTATTCGCGGCGCGGTTTCGTCGACGGCCGCGTGCTGCGACTGCCGACCATCAGCGTGCGGCCGGGGCGGCCGAATGCGGCGGCGTCGTCGTTTGCGAGCGGCATCATTCGCGAGCCGTTGAATGGCGAGGAGGCCGTGTGTCCGGTCGCCGGTTCGACGCGGCTGTGGCTGCTGTCGCCGCGCAAGGCGATCGACAGCCTGATCGCCGGCCTCGAACTCGATGGCGCCGCGCTCGGCAAGCAGCGCGTGCTGAATCTGCCGGGCCTGTCGGTCAGCGTCGACGAAATGATCGCGGCACTGCGCGAGGTCGCCGGCGAAGCGGTCGCGAGCCGCATCGTGCGGCAGCCGGACGAGCGCATCGAGAAGATCGTCGGCAGCTGGCCCGGCGCGTGGGATACATCGCGCGCCGAACGGCTCGGGCTCGCCGCCGAGCGCAACTTCGCGGATGTGATTCGCGGCTATGTCGCCGACGAAGGAATCGAAGTTCGCTGAAGATCTCTCCCTCCGCGTATTCCCTGGTGTTGTTGGCACGGCTGCGGCCGTGCTTGACACGCTTTCGCGCCGACGCCTATTATCGAGCCTGTTTTGTTCGATATATGACCTTGTGTTCGTATATAGAACATGAGGGCGGGCAAGGAAGGCGCAACAGCCGTATCGGTCGTCACTCCCAAGCCCATCGTTCACGATCCTGCGCTAAGCTGCCTTGACGTATCGGCCGCCGCACCGCTGCCGTTTTGCAGCTTCCCGCGCACGGCCGTCGGCCCCCGGGGCCGATGCCTCGGCGCATCGAACCGGCGACGTCGGTGCAAGGCCGGCCGCGGCGCGGCGCAGCGCACGCAGCATC